>QWQG01000107.1 GCA_003670925.1 Planctomycetota bacterium
CGCTCGATCACTGCCGAATGAAACGCAGTTGAGGTGTCAGGTTACGACAGTGCGTGCGACATGGCAAGTGCATCGTGCGGACACGGCAGAGTTTCTGTCCGGAATCATCGCCCGACGTCTTGCCACGTTCGAAACAGAGTTGACGTGCCAGTTCATTCTGCTGCCACATTCAATGCACGGGCTCAGCGGCCCCGCCGCATGCGAATTGCGATTGAATCGCCGAGCAAAATCTCAAGCAACCAGACTCGGCCTCCAGCAAGCCAACGCGTAGCCGTTCACGTCATATCGAGAGTGACCGTTTGAACCACAGATGGACGCGGATGAACACAGATTGACTGTTGACTTATATCTGTGTGAATTTGGGTTCATCTGTGGTTGCTGCCGTAGGCTGCATTCTGCGGCGGGAACGCTTACGCCAAAGCACAGCCAAGAGTACGATTGATCCGTCGCGCTGGTCGCCGATGACATTGAATGCGAACCAACGGGAAGTTCAAGAGCGAATCGGAAGATATTTTTTTGTTTTGGGAAACAACGGAAGTGACCCAATCAGTCCATGTTCACCTGCGAATTGCAACTTTGCCTGCATTGCGCACAGAGTAGGCCGTTGAATGCGGGAACGCAGTTTTCTGCAGAGGCTGACAAGCTGGAAGCTTATCCCACGAATCAACACCACCCCTACGTCCTGCCGCTCATGCACGATCTCGTTAACGAATAATATTCGTCAATTCTTCCAGCACGCGATCGGTGACGGTGATCGTTCTGGCGTTGGCCGAAAAACCGCGTTGGGCGATGATCAGCCGCGTGAACTCTAGCGCGAGGTCCACGTTGGACCCTTCCAGTTGCCCTGAACGCAAAGCTCCACGACCACCACTCAAAGGCGTACCGATCTCCGGATTTCCGCTCGCCAAAGATGCCTGAAAATAGTTTGCCCCGACTGCCGAAAGTCCATTCGCATTTCTAAATGTAGCAACCGCCATCTGGCCCAATGCGATTTGGAGGCCGTTGGACGCGAGCCCGAACACGGTTCCGTCAGTATCGATATGTACGTCGCTCAGTTTTCCTGGCGCGAATCCGTCCTGCCCAACTTCCAGTGCCGAAGGAATCCCCAACTGAGCCAAACCATTAATCGTGCCGGGCACGCCGAATGAAAAATCGATCGTCTGCGCAGACTGCTGGCCTTCAAAACGAAACTCGATGTTGCCGTCCCCAACACCTGTACCAGACACTTGCGCGAATGTTCCGTCGTCCAGAAACGTCAGCCCATGCACCTCGCCATCCAGCACATTTCCATCTACTGATCCCATGGATGCTCTCATGTCCCATGATCCGTCAACCTGTTTGACGAACTCCAAGGCAACTTGATGTGGTGCACCACTGGCATCATACAATTCCAAGGCTCGTTCGACTTTATCACCGTCTTTGCCGATGTTCTTTTTGATCAGCTTATGGATATCAAAGTCGGTATTTCCGGTGTTGCCATCGCTATCCTTGAGCACGATGTTCAGTTTTGATGGCCCGGTGTCATTGTTAGTCGCTGTGATGTTCCCGTTTGCATCGAGAGCCACTGTTGTTCCGGAAAAAGCGGAATTCAACGCAGCAAGTAAATCTCCAACTGTCGCCGTCGATGCATCGACAACTGTGTATTGCCCTACGTCAGGACTTGTGCCATCTGATTTCTGCCCGTTGATCTGAATAATGTCTCCATCGATGTACTGTGGCGAGTTGGTATCAAGGTCCACCAGTTTGGTTGCGGTCGTAATCGCTATCCCACCTGATTTGAAGGGTTCCATGGTGGCAAGAATCTGCGCCACGGGGCCCTTCGAAAGTGACGACAGATTGCCAGAAAGGGAAACCAACTGTGTTGCTTTTCCAGCGATGCTGGCTCCCAGCGGAATATAGATTCCGGTATCGCCGGGCGTCTGAAAGGAAGGGTTGACGCCATCGGGATCGCCAAGCGTCCCAAATCGTTGAACCAGATTTCCCGTTGATGGATCAGCGAGATAGCCGCCGATATCAAGTGAGAATGCACCAGCTCGTGTGAAGAGTGTATTATTGCCAGCTTTCGTAACGAAGAATCCGGCGCCATCAATTGCCAAGTCCGTTGATTTCCCACTGGCCTCCAGGTTCCCCTGCTGGAAGTCTCTATCTACTTGAGACAAATGACTGCCAGTTCCGATCTCCACTCCATTCACACTCGCCAGCAGGCCAGAGGACGAGGACGACGCGCCGCGTTGCACTTCATACATCAGGTCGGAAAAGAGCACACGAGACGATTTGAATGACGTGGTGTTCAGGTTCGCTAGATTGTTGCCGACGACCTCGAGCATCTTCTGATGACCACGAAGGCCCGAAATACCGGTAAGAAGTGAATTGGCCATTGTTCAAATTCCATTCTTGAATTGAGCGAAGCTTACCCAGCTACTTACAGACACCCAGTTGCTGACCTTTTTTATTCCACACTCACAATGTGGGCAATTGGTACGAACTGATCACCGATCCGCACAAGGATTGATCCATTGTCAGGCTTGATCTGATCGACCACACCGACGTCGCCGCTTTCAGTTCCATACCGCACATTTTTCCCCAGCAATCCAGCCCCCGCATTGAGCGCCTGCAAATTGGACAGCGAATTGCTGCTATTCCCCTGTGTCACTCCGATGAGCGTATCCAATTTTGATCCAAGCTCTCCGAACTTGGAATTCATGTTCTGCAGACTTTCCACCGACGAAAACTGAGCTAGCTGTGCTAGGAAGTCTTCCTGTTTTGCAGGATCAAGTGGATCCTGATGCTGCAGTTGAGTTGCAAAAAGCTGAAGATACTGGTTTTGTCCCACGATCGGGTCAAACGATGTCGCTGTACTTACCATTTCAGGTCCTCCTGACCGACTATGCTCTGAAACTTAATCCGTATGTTGAGTCTGGTGTGGTGCTCCGCCCGACATTTGTGTGCGCGGGAATTGAACTGCGAGAACCACGGCGAATCTGGTTCATCATATTCTCAGATCTGCGGGAACCTTCGTGTTGTTGCTGTCCTTGAGAAAATTGATTGCCCGACATGTCAGCCCGCAGAAACTCCAGCGACTTCAAATTCATTTGCTGACCACGCAGTTGCGTTTCGATTTCTTGCCCACGCGCAAACAGCATGTCCATCGTGACGGCCTCGCGGGCGGTCACACGCACAGCAAGACCCTCGCTTGTCTTGGACAATTCAATCGTCATCTCGCCAAGTTCTGGCGGGTCAAGGCGCACGGAGAGATTATCATGCGATCGCAGTCCGTTGCTGTCAAGATGCTCGAGGATCGCTTGAGAAACCTGATTGCTCAATGGCTGCCGCATTTCGCCGAAAACGGAGCTTGCCAAGTTCGGCAAAGAGTTTACCGCATGCGCCTGTACCATGTCGTTACGAACCGCGTCGGATGACAACGAAACCGCAGATGACTCACTCCCCCGGAGAGGTTCTAAGTTGTCAAGAACCGGAAGTGCCGATGCTCCAGACGTTCCGCTTCTGACAGGTTTACGCATTGGCTCAACAGGTTTGGATGCAACGACACCAGTTGAAGTCTGAACGACGGATTTGGACTCCGTAGCCAACACCTGATCTAAACTGCCCTCGGCTGCCGACTTTATGTTGCCCGTGGCGTCCTGCTCCACAGTTTCGGTTACAGACGTGTTTGTCACGGATGGATTGATGACCGGTAACGCAACCACGGACGACGCCACAACCGCGGGCGTTGTGGCGACCGGTAGTGCAGAAACAGGTAACACCGAAAGCGACGCGTCCGGCTTGGAACCTAGCACTGCCGCATTCAGTGTATTGAGTTCAGTCAGGACGGATGATTGCGTTGCCGAATTCGGAACCTGAGACAGCGAAACGGGCAGTGTGAATGTCGATAAGGCCTGAACCCGCGACCCGGATATGGCTGACATATTTTCAAACAATGCGGAAGAAGGCCTCGATGCAATCACTGAACTAGGCCACCGACCGATCAACTCCAAGGCATCAATCGCATCCTGCGACAGGGCAGCAGGGATGGTGGACAGTCCGGATTTTGTGACCACGGGAAGATTGAAGGCAGATGGCTCCACTTCAGATAGCGTTGCACCAGCCGTACCCAATGACGACGCGGACGAAGGGAGCACCTCATGAGTTCGTTGATTCTCGCTACCAAGAACGGCTTGAGATTGAATCGGCGTTGCCGCACCGTTCAAAGACTGGGTAGCCACGATTGCAGTGGATGTCGATGATTCGAGATTGACAAGTCCTGCTGGAACGGCGATCGGAAAATTCTTCGCGATGTTCGCTCCAAGTTGCGATTCTGCAGATGGAGACGTTACACCCAGAGACGTTGTTATGCCAGTTGGACTCGCCGTTGTTCCGAAGCCAATTGAACTTGTTATTTCACCAGCTGCTGTCGCGACGGAATCAGATGTGAAGGACATCTCCGTTGGCGAGGCCACAACCGGTGGCTGCACCTGAGGCACGATTCCCGTGATCATCATCGACAGCACGGCGTCAAATTCTTCGTCGTCTGATTTACGGGATTTTGGAGCTGCACACGGCTCACATTCCTGATCCGTACCCACCGCCTGTGACTTCGCGGCGGACATAGAATCCAAACGCACAGCTGCGTCCGAAAACTGACAAGCCGAAGACACGGTACCGGGAAACGAAATCACCATCAGTCTCAAGCATCCCTGCAGGAACGACGAACGTAATCTGACTCTGCGATCTTCCCCTCCCGCAGATTGCGTACCAGAAGCGACTTTACAAGGTGGGAATTTCTCCTCATCGTCCCCGAAATGAAAGAATTTCCAATACATTTGCCCAGAAATACATCCGCTGATTTCTATTTCCGGTAGACGATCAATACTCCCTTGCGGAAAAGAATTCTCCCCATGCGGAAGATTTTGCTTAGTCCGCCCGTCGAAATGTCTTTGCCAGTTGCGAATCAAAACACGGGGCGATCTGGGCCGCAAGAATCGCCGCATACCGCGCGGCCACGGCACCGGTGAAGACATCCAGCGTATAATGCGCCCGCAGCAACAAGACTGTGGTTGCTTCGAAGACGACAATCGCAATGCCGCAGTAGAGCCAGCGGCGACCTCCCAAACTTGCTAGCTCGACAGCCCCCAGCACCGCGATGCCAGTATGGCCGGAAAAGAAGAAATCCGTTGCCACATGATACGTCACGAGCAGCGAAGGAAATCCAGGATCGTGCCAGACCATTCCCGCAGGAGGATCAAGTGTCGTCAGTAACTGGCAAATCTGCCGCATCCCAAACAGCAGTAGCAGGCTGAGAAATGGCCGTAATGTTGAACCCCAGACCGACCGCAGCAGTAGAAAAATCCCCAAGGCGTCGATCACGGCAGAACTGACGATTAAGAGCGTGCTAGCAGCAGAACGATGAGTCTGCAGATAAAGATTTGGCACGGCAAGGACGCGATGGACGGTGTCCCCAATCGAGCCTGTTTCATGGTGCTGTTCACCGATCAGATTCTGAGTCCAGAACCACAACCCCAACGCAACGGCCACGAACAATAAACGAATCCACCAATCAGTCCGGACAGGGGATTCGGGCATGCGAAGATTCCTTGCGACATCTGCTGTTTCCTCATATCGCCATCGCGCTGCCTCGAGCAGCATCGCCTGGCGCGGCCGTGCATTTTGACGGGTTACCTGCGGCGGTAGTGGCACTCTCCGCCCGAGGCTCACTCACTCTCAGCGAGCCTCGTAAGCACGCTGTCGACTCGTTCATCGAACAGTCTTTGCCATTCCGCCGCAACGATGCAGTCGCAATCTTCCTGAGCGTAGCCCGTATTGTTGCGTTGCTGTTCGGTCGGCAGATAATAGACGTAGCCGTTCGTGTAGCCGGCCACAAATGTGTTTGGGGCTGGCGAACGCTTCTTGATAGCCAAACCAATTTCAACGGTCAGTTCGCCGCCAAAGGTGACCAGCACGAAATCGCCCACACGAATGCCGGAAACCTCAACGTTCACCGTGGGCATTGCCGCGGCTTGGTTCTGTTTCAAGTGCATCTCAAGTAGATTCAGATTGATCTGCAGTCGCGTCAACTGCTCCATCGCATGAATGTTCTGAATATAGGCGTCCAGATTGGCACGATTTTCGGTATCTAGCTTGCGCAGGTCTGCGCGCCCATTGGCTTTTTCATGCAGATAACGCTGGCTGTAGTAGGCTGGAAAATCTTCCGACACTTTGTGCTGCATGTACAACGGCAGAAATGTTTTCAAGTTAATGTTCGTGCCATGAAGTGACTTCACAATCTGAGCCTGTTCCACCTGAATCGATTCGATGCGTCGTTCCAGATCTGCCCCGAGGGGCAGGGCAACAATCTCGCTAATGACCTTCAGTGTGGAAGAGTCACCCGGCTGAATCTGACGTGCGGCTTGGAGAGTGCTTAAGCCGAGTTGGTTGCCATAATGTTCGGCATCGTGCAACTGATGCACGGTCTTGTACATCGCCGGATTAATGTCGCCGGCACAACCCTGCACAAAAAAAGCCATCACATTTTCGCCCAGATTTTGCTCGATCGCTTTCGACGCAAAGCCTGGAAAATCAGCCGTGTTACCGCCACTTGGCACTGTATGAATCGGATGGCAAGCAAAATTGTAGAGCAGGGCGAGCGGCGTGCCGTCGGTGCGATCGAGACGTAATAGACCGATCTCCGGATCGATGGGGCCGACAGCTTCGACGTCTTCATCTTTGGGCATTGAGTACGCTCGACGCATATCCACTTCGCTGCCGTCTTTCATCTTCAGCCGGCGATTTTCCAGAATGCGATCTTCATGACCGCGACCCGTGCCGACACGCACCGGGACCATTGCGGCTATAGCTTCTTTGACGGCCTGAACCGTCAACTGATCGGCGTCACCTCGCACCACACTATGACAATGACTGGCGTTGATGAGGACATGCTCGGGAATGAGGCCCAGTTTCTGGAGTTCTGCCCGGACGTTTGGCAAATACGTATTTCCAATGTGCCCGATACCGCCGATTGCAACTGCATCGACCGTCACAATAATGGCTGTTGTCTGGCCATTGGAAATCGCCAGCGCTTTCACATACGACGGATCATTTACTGGCCCGGCAGCATGATCCGTGATTTCGACACGCGCCACACCAGCTCGGAGCGTTGTGGCTGCTTCCGGTGGCTTCTGAGCCTTTTCGTCCAAGGCATTCGTGGCCTGTGGTGTCATGCACACCAGAAACATGGCGACACGCGTCGCGAGTTGAGGTATTGATCTCATCCGCAAAACTCCAAAGGGTGCTGACGTTGTTGAATCTCACGCACTCTATCGCTGGCTATTCGACTTAGCGAGCGATGAGGTCGTCAACCCGCCAGTAACACACGATCTGCCGTGCATGGCGAAACGGTCGGAGCCCCAAAGTCCCGCCTCACGCACGCATGCCGCTTGCCGCTTGCCGAATATTTTTGATTCAAGTGCGTCCGAGATTTCCTTGCCAATTCTGCCGCACACTTGTTATTCCCGGCCGATCTGGAAATGATGACAGCTTCGCAACCGTCCGTAACTCCGGAGCCTTCCCATGACTGTCTCTGTACCTCTTCGTCGAATCGCTGTTGTCCGCAGTGTCGTCGCTTGGATTATGCCTGTAGCCCTCTGCATATGGCTGCAGCAGCATGCAACCGCTACCGATAAATCCCCCGTCATCGTGGAAGAACTTAACGCAGCCAACTGGGAGACTCTGGTTCCGCAGGGTAAGGAAGTCGATGCGATTTACGGCGATCTCGTGCTGCAGAATTCGAATGTACGAGCCGTGATTGCCAAGCCCGTGACGACCCGCAATGCCAACATGACTGTGCGCAACGTCGGTGGTTGTTTAATAGATTTCACCACCCGAAAATATGAAAGCGATCAGCTGAGTGCGTTTTTCCCCGCGCGACGAGCTTTTGGGTTTAGTCCTGAAACGGCAGTCGCCTTTTCTAGCTCGGTCGAGGTCGTCAATGGCGTGCAGTCGCAATCCGGCGAAGCAACTTTGAAAGTCGTGGCCGCAGGTACCCAAGAGAATCCGAGCCTCACCGTGACTTATGCACTTCACATCGACAAACACTACTTAGAAGTGGAATCCGCATGGACTAACACAACAAACGCGGCTCTGACGCTGGTGCTGGAAGATGATCTGCGCGCGGACGCTGGCAAAGAAGACATGCCCAAGACGCCGAATGGAATGGTCGAACTGTGCTGGTTTCATGACATTTTCTGGCAGCAGGCATACGGCGTCTATGCTCCGGGATTCAAAATTCGATGCAACAGCAACGCACGCGAATCAGTCCTTGTGTACGAACCCGTCGATGGCAAGCCGATCGTGGTGAAGCCGGGCGAAACGTTTTCAATGATGCGTTTGTTATTTGTGGCCCAGGATCTCTCTGGCGTGATGGCAGATTACCTCGACGCTCGCGAGCAAGGCAATCAACTTGTCGAAGCGAAGTTGACCGTTCAGGGTGACGGTCGGCACGTCGCCGGTGCTCGAATCGCGCTCAAGTGCGGCGACGAATCATGGGGAACGGTGGTCACCGGGGAAGACGGCTCCGTCATGCGACGGCTTCCGTCCGGAACGTGCGAAGCAACAGTCTCCGTCGCGGGACAGAATTTTCCCATGCAGCAACTGACGCTGGCCGATAATGGCCAACATGTGCTTGAACTCGCCGAATACCATCCCGGCAATGCATCGATCACAGTCACCGACGCCGAGGGTCGTGCAATCCCGGCGAAGATCGAATTTAAAGGCAACAACCAGACTCCGACGCCAAATTGGGGACCAGAAACTGCCGAACATTTCGTACGGAATCTGGCATACACGGCGAACGGAAAAGTCCGGACTGAACTGGCTGCAGGTGAGTACGACATCACGATCAGCCATGGACCGGAGTACGACGCAGAATTTACAAAGCTCACCGTGCAGCCCGGAAAAACCAGTGACCTAAATGTCACGATTCCGCGCGTGATCGAAACTCCAGGTTGGGTCAGTGCGGATTTTCATAGCCACAGTTCACCCTCGGGCGACAACACCAGCAGTCAGCGCGGCCGCGTCTTGAACCTTGCGGCCGAACATGTCGAATTCGCACCATGTACAGAACACAATCGTGTCAGCACGTATATCGATCACATCAAGGCGCTGGGGCTGGAGCCATTCCTGGCAACTGTTTCCGGCATGGAACTCACCGGAACCCCATTGCCGCTGAATCATCAAAATGTGTTTCCCCTGACTTATCGACCGCGGACGCAGGATGGTGGTGCTCCCGTGACAGATGTCAGCCCCGAAACCCAGATGGAACGCATCGCCGCGTGGGACAGCAACAGCGTAAAACTCATTCAACAGAATCATCCAGACATCGGCTGGCTGTTTTATGATCGCGACGGAGATCAGAAACCGGACGAGGGGTATTCCCGATCGTTCGGCATCATGAACGTTACGGAAATTCATCCGATCGATCCGCTGCTGAATCCAACGCGATACCAAATCTACGGAGGCAAGGAGACCGGCAATCAGACAGCTCTGAACTGGCTGCAGTTACTGAATCAGGGGTTTCGCATCTATGGCGTGGTGAATACCGATTCGCACTACAACTTTCACGGATCCGGTGGACTGCGAATCTGGGTGAAATCCGGCACGGATGATCCGGCAAAAATCAGTTTGGACGAGATGCGGGACAACGCACGTAATGGGAAAATCGTCATGTCGAACGGACCATATCTGGATGTCACATTTCGAGAAACGGGCAGCGCGGACGCACCGGTCATTGCCGGTCAAGATCTAGCGGCAGAATCAAAGAAAGTGACCGCCTCGATCAAGGTGCAGTGTCCGAACTGGTTCGACATCGACACAGTCATCGTGCTCGTGAACGGGCGCAGACATGCCAACCTGACGTTCAGCCGTGACACGCATCCGGACATGTTCGGCAAGGATGCCTTGAAGTTTGCACACGACGTGGAGATTGAACTCACGGAGGACGCTCATCTCGTCGTCCTCACCGGCCATCGAACTCAGTTGATCGGCGACGTCATGGGCCCGATGTGGGGCACTCAGCATCCCGCAGCACTCAACAATCCCGTGTTCGTCGATATTGACGGCGACGGCTTCAAGGCGAACAAAGACACACTCGACATTCCATTGCCGGTAAAGTTTGCAGAAGAAGATAAGCGGTGATGCTCACTTGCGTCATGAACCAGACGACCATTTCCGTCGTATTTTCCGTTGATGACACCCTGAATTAAGAAACGTTCGGTCCTTCGAGCGGTGACTCCATCGTCATCGCACTCCTACGATTTTTGCTGACTTCTGAATGCTGGATGAACCGGACGCTAGCGCGTGCCGGCTGATAGCAGAAAGCAAGTGCCATTGGGCATGCGACCGGCGCCTGGTGATTTGAATCACCCGCCGTGCGCTAGCACTCGGTTTTCGAAGTAGAGAAAGATGATTAAAGACATCGCCGCGCGAATTCCAACATCCGGCTGTAATCTCAAGACTGCCTTCAAGACAATCGTTGCTACTGATTTCTATCTCGCGGATGGAATCGCCACGGTCGCCGAACATCCGCAGCGCCAGGCAGAACTGGATGACATCGGCGTCGTCCGATTGGTCACACCCGAGCAGATGGAACGAAAACTTGAAGCGATCTTCGGCAAGCGCTGCGGACGACTCGAAGAGTCCTACAAGATTCTCTACGGCGGCACAAATTTCTTTACGAGTGATTTCTGAACAACCGGAAGCCAGCGGGTTACTCATTGAATCTCTGCCATTCCCGTATCGATGTCGATCACTTCTCCATGCGCGTACGGGAATTCGCTGAATCTTTTCACGATCTCCATTGACATGGCGTACAGACAGTTAGAACGCCGTCACTTGGTCGTGCTCGGAGTTTTTGATTTCATCCTCCATTCTCATTGCACTGCTGCTCCCCGCAGTGCAACAAGCAAGGGAAGTGGTACGCAGAACTCAGGGTAAGAACAACCTGAAACAGCTGGCTCTGGCAGCGCACAACTACGCCGACGTTCACAACGCGTTTCCGCTTCAGGCTGGTGCTTCGCTCTACGGCTATTCGGCTCAGGCGCAGTTGCTGCCCTATTGTGAGCAGGGCAACCTCCACAGTCTGATTGATTTCACGAAGCCACTGACAATCGGATTGGCCTGGAATCCGCAGGTGAACCCCGCGAATGCAATCGTTGCAGGCACGCGAATTCCCGTGTTGATGTGCCCGAGCGATGCGGGAAATCCGATGTTCACTGATGGATTCGGGTTTGCCTGGGCCGGAGGAAACTGTCTTGTGAATGGTGGCTCGGGTACACAATTGAACTACTGCTCGGGCAACAACGATGGTCTGTTCTGGCGAGGTTCCAACACAAAGTTTCGCGACATCACAGACGGAACCAGCAACACCGTGTTTATGGCAGAGACGCTGTTCGGTTATCGCGCAGGTATCTGGATTTCGTCAATGGGATACCACACTTTAATACAGGGCTACTATCCGCCGAACTCAAAGAATCCTGACTACGGCAACCACGGTGAGATCGTCTCAGGGCCACGCAGCCTGCACGTCGGCGCCGCACAATTGTCATTGTGTGACGGGAGCGTTCGTTTTGTTTCCGAGAACGTTGATCTGTCAACTTTTCGCAATATCTTCGCCCGTAACGACGGGCAGGTGAAACGCACTACACAGAGCGACTTGGGACAACCTGTTGGGCCACGCCGATTGTGGCAAGTCAAAGGGTTTTCTTTTTCGGCAAAGATGGTACCACTCAAGTGATCAAGAGTGGCCCAACGTTTTTCAAAGTGGCTACAAACCTGTTGTGGGATCCGAAGAATGCACCAACTCCGGAGGATTACAAGGAAACTCAGGGCGGTCATGGCCATGGTAAAGGAGCCGGCGGTATCGTTCCCGAAGAGAAATCGAAGGTTGCGGAATCGACCGAGCCAGCTGCCGGGGGACCACCATCTGGTCGCCGAGGCGGTTGGATGATCGCCATGCTGCTGAAGAGCGATGCCAACGGCGACGGAGTCATTTCTTTCGAAGAGTTACCCGCCGACTTCAAGGAGATGCTGCCTCGCGTTGATCTGAACGAAGATAATGCCATTGCTGCAGCAGAAATGAAGGCGATGGAAGAGAGTTTTCGGAAACGTCGTGAGGGGTCGCAGGCTCTTGCACGAGATCCGATTGTCTATGGCGTCGCGGCCGCTGATGGAGCGTTCATCATCCGGACCGGAACACGGCTTTTTTGTGTCGGAGGAAACTGATGAACATTGTGATATTGCCCCATTTCCTTCTTTATCCTCTGGCTGTAACCTTGTGCATCGTGATGAGTGGATATGGTTCTTCCACAGCTCAACCGGTTGCGATCTCGGAAATTTCGGCTTCGCAGTCGTTTTCGGAGGAACGTACAATATGGACATTGAAACCGTCCATGGAAGTAGCCGATGAGGCGGCTTTAACTCGGTTCTTCGCGTCTCAGCCGGATTTTCAGGGCAGCACGAATTTTGCAGGACCGCCGATACTGTGTCTTTCGGATACGACAGATCGCCGTTTCTACTGGCTGCATGGCGCAGGCGATGCGGCGACATGGTCGTGCGTTCGGTTCGAAAGTGGAAGTTTTCAAGTTTCGGACGGCAGTGGTAATCCGTTTTCGAAGTGATCTTTGATATTTACCGAGCGGCAGGGCGGCAGCACTCCGTGCGCGCTAGTCACTGCACGGAGCGACTGACACCCAGTCGCTCGCCAACAGATTGACATAAGCAACTTTTACAGGAAGTGATGATGAATCGGTGCTTGTTCATGAACAGACTCAAAAAAACATTAATCGCATTGTCCTTCGGATGCGTGCTGCTTTCGCCCGTCACCAATGCCGACGATCGCGGGCCGAGAGTTGCCCGAGTGCTCTGGCAGGATCGCGCTAAAGACACGCTGATGTGGGGCGAAGTCCACGGGGGAGAAAAATGGATTGTCTCGGCGTCGACCGTCAAAGATTTTCCAAAAATCGATGTAAAAAATCAGGATCTCGTGCAGATGGAGTATGCTGAAGGTCATCTGCTGGTCGGCGTGCGCGACAACGATGACGGCAAATTCCAGAGTGGCTGGGTAGCGGTGGATACGGGCATTCGGGAAGAACCGCACGGAAATCATTCGCACTGGAATTTCGTGTCATCCCCTTCTGTAAAGAGCAGCCGCCTAGATGCCGATCAGGGAAACCCGGCTCATCTGTACCTTTACAACGGCTACTTCTACATGGCCAACGACAAGAAGAACGGGTTTACTCACATGGCCCCTAAAGATCTCATCGCAAAGCCAGCCAAGGATTGCGGCACGTTCTGCACAGGGGGCGGTAATCACATCACGCTGGCGGCCGTTGATAACACCGTTTGCTATGCCACATGGATCGATGCCGGCGGGCCGAATATGGGCCGAGTCGATGTCGTCAATCTGAAGCAGACCGACGGTGAGAAGATCGCTTATTCCTTCAAACTGCCGACCGGCGTCATTCACGGGGCGACTGCCAATTCCGGACGCATCTTCTTTGCTCCAGAGGACGGTGTGTGCTGGGTCGATGCGGATAAGTCGCTTTCGAAGACCGTCGCTTCCGTTGTAGTCAAACACATCTCACTGGGAAAGGAAGAAGGCGTTGAAAAGCCGAATCGCACCGGAGCCTTCGTCAATCAACGCAACTGGGTGCTGTTCACAACCAGCGGCCCTGAAGGGAAGTCGGCACTGTGTTTGCTCGATGCCAAAGCGGCTGAGCCGACGGTGATTAAACTGCCGATCGATGTGGCGGACGGTCTTGCGCTGACAACTCCGGAAGTGGTGCTGGCGTCCGGCGGCAAGCGTTATGCGTTCCTTTTCCACGACAGGAAAGTAGGCGAACTTCAGGAACAACTGACGATCGTGGATCTCGACCCCAACGGCGACCGCAATCTGTCGGACGCAAAGATCGCAAAGACGATCCCCGTGGGTCCCAGTAAGATTGATGGTCATCACGGTCATCATTCCGTCAGCTTCGATTCCGAAGGTCGCCTTGCATGTTTTACCAATCCCGGCGATGGTACCATCTGGGTCATGACGCTGAAAGATCTGACAATCCGCGCCAAGTCAGTTGTCGGTGGTACTCCGGGCCAAATCGTAGCCATCGGGGCTCCGGAGTATCAGCACTAAATGACATTTTTGATTTGAGATTTAAAATCTCAAATCTCAAATCTCAAATTCGAAATGTGACTGATCGATTTAATTTTTTTTTCTAAGAGGAATTTCCAGATGTGTTCTTTGCGTCACTCATGGTCGCTAATCCTTTGTTTCTCCCTGTTGGTCGGCAGCGGTTGCAGTGAACCTACGAGGAACGAGCCCGTCGAATCTTCGCAAAATAAAAGTCACGACCATGAACCACACGACCATGGTCCCGAATCGTTGACAGACGCTTTGGCGGAGCTGACATCAATGCGCAACAACATTCGAGATTCATTCGCGAAGAATAATCAGGACGCCGCCCATGGACCGTTGCATGAAGTGGGAGCGATCCTAGAAGCCATTCCGGAACTTGCAAAGAAAGAGAAAGCCAGTGCAGCCAACCAAGCCGCGATTGAAACCGCCGTCAACGCTCTGATGGACGCCTTCGGAAACGTGGACAAGACGATGCACGGACAGGAAGGTTCCACATACTCCGAGGAATCGGCAACGATCGATTCAACGCTGACAGCATTGTTAGCGGCCTGTGCCGCCGATTCAGCACCTGCTGCGGATGCGAAGGGCGAGGAAACGCCGGCAGTTCCGTAAAGTAGAACCAGCGATGAATGGTCGCGCTGGGCTTCGGAGACTGCTCTGATGTCACAACAGGGTGATTGTCTGCGAATTCCGCCGACTCACAACTTAACAGAAGATAATCACAGATGAAACAGCTTACAACACTTTCGCTGGCCATTGCCTGTTGCCTGATCGCAACGGGTTGTGGCGACAGCACCAGCCCCAGAGTTCTCGCGCTGCAGTCACAATTCCTTGTGGCGAGCATTCCGCAAAAGGAGCGTCCGGTGCCTGATATCCGAAAGGATTTGAAGTCCGGGGCACTGAAAACTGACACCAGATTTGTGGTTCGCGCCCGGATCAATGCCGGAGATTTTCCTCCATTCGCTGAAGGAAAAGCAGCCTTCATTGTCACCGACGCCACGGGTCACGACGGCGACGAATCGCACGACCCTCACGAATGCCCATTCTGCAAACGCGACATCAAAAGCGTCATTGCACGCGTGGAATTTTCCGACGACACGAGCAAGATGATCGACATCGATGCCCGGGAACTCTTCAATGTCAAAGAGTTCGACCTGCTCGTGATCGAAGGTACGGGGCGCTTCGACGAAGATGATATGCTGGTGATCGACACGAAGAAACTGTATCTGCAGAGATAGTTTTCCTTCGAAGATGAACGTTTTTTTTGCTACTAGGCCGGACAAAAATTACTGATTCTTCCTAGTCTCGCCTTTCATTTCGGCGTAGACATGCTGTATCTTCAGCCCTCGAGGTCGGGCTCGGAGTTTCAAATTTTACCCTCCTTGGCCCAGAGAGCATGCTTCCGCATCGAACTCAAATCTTCACATGGCTGCTGGTTCTCTGGCTGCTTCTCCTCCCATCGGGTGCACCGTGGCTGCACACAGTTGTTGACATCTCGTGTTGCGCAACTTCCAAAGCGCAGTCGACTTCGATAACGTGTTGTCACCATCATCGCCGCGATGGCGGGGATTCCCATGGAACGGCGAAGTGTGTCGTTCCGCAGGCGGAAGATCACGACTTGCCGCTGCGTAAGCCGGCCCCCCACGACTGTTCCAATTGCCCTGTTTGTCAGGCGATTGCAGCTCCCCGAGTGCTTGCTCTGGTAGTTGAGCTGGTAGTCTTTCCAGAACGGACGGAGTTAATTTCCGTCATTGAATGTGCAGACCCGCTGCTGGGCTTTGGTCTGCCTCTGCAATGCCGTGCTCCGCCAGTAGCCTGAGGGGTACTTGTGGCTGCCCCGGCGCACCAGACCATCGTCGTTATCCATTGAGGCATCATCACGTTTTCAGTGAATGATTGAACCCTCACGACGACAGGGCAGGCAATGAATTTGCCCGGCGTAGGGTTGCGTTATCCCGGCTCCACATTTGAATTCCATGTGATCATCTCGTCAGCGGCCTGCGAGACGCGTTTGACGTGTCCGACCAGTCCGTGCGGTTCGCGGCTGCGGCGAGGTGAGTCACTGCATTCAATCTGCGTCAGCCTTCCCTTCAACCGGAGCATGCAGATGATGTTGACGTCAGCCTGTTCGCTTCTGCGCCGACTCTCAATCTTGCGTTTCCTGTCAAACCGAAACTTCATCAGATTCCTCTAAGGTGCAATCTTGAAAACATATACTCGCATTCATCGCGGATTTACACTCATAGAACTGCTGGTCGTGATTGCCATCATTGCCATCCTGATTGCGCTGCTGTTGCCTGCGGTGCAACAGGCGCGCGAGGCGGCTCGCAGAATTCAGTGCAAGAATAATCTAAAGCAAATTGGATTAGCTCTTCACAACTATCTCGACGTGGCCGGCGTATTTCCTCCGGGCTGGATCGCGGTCGATCGCACTGGAGCCCCGAGTGCCCATGCAGGAACCAGCGGTGTGGGCTGGGCGACAATGATTTTGCCTCACATTGAGCAGAGCAACGTCTACAGTCAGTTCAATGCCAACCTGCCGTTGACCGACTCAGCAAATGCAGCATTTCTTCGGAATCAGATTCCGGCTTACAAGTGTCCGTCAGATCCTCAGCCGGAATTCTTTAAGCTGGCAGACGAACACGGCGGAGCAATTCTCACTGAATTGCCAATCGCAAATTACATCGGCTGTTTCGGGAAGGAAGCATTGGATGGCTGCGAAAATGCCCCCGGAGATCTTCCGGTGATGGCCGACGGAACCTGCAAAGGCGATGGCGTCTTTTATCACAATAGCAACGTTCGTATCGCCGATCTCACCGACGGCACATCCAGCACATTTATGGTGGGTGAACGCAAGACAGTCGCAAAGCTGGATTGGTACACCACTTGGCCCGGGATGATCGCTGAGGGTGAAGAAGCGTTTCAACGAGTCTGTGGATCGGCAGACCATACTCCAAATCATCCGGCCACTCACTTCGATGACTTCAGCAGCAACCATACCGGAGGTGCACAGTTCCTCTTGGGCGATGGTTCGGTCCGCTTCATTTCCCAAAGCATCGATAGCGGCACGTATCAGGCGCTGGCAACGATTCGGGGCGACGAAGTTGTTGGCGAATTCTAACAGAGGATTGCACAGGTCTATGAGTAGTCCGGCCGCCTGCCAATCAGTTGCGAGTAGCGTGGCTGGCGATGCGAGGCCGACAGATGCCGTTGACGGAAGCCTAGGCTGGTCAGATCTGACCAGCTCAGGCTCCTTCCAAATCAAATTCCGTGAATGGCCCTATGCGATAAATCCCGGGGGGTTGGGGGCTGGCCCCCAAGCACCGGCCCTAAATTTAACTCCGTCGTCAGCTTCCTTTGGGCGATTGCCGACCTGCTCAACTGTGCTTTCAAAAAGAGCGAGTTTCAGAAGATCATTCTGCCGTTCACCGTGCTACGTCGTCTGGATTACGCGCTGGAGAAAACCAAGGCCAAGGTGCTGGAGACCGAGCACAAGCTCAAGGAGAAGGGTCTGGAGAATCGCCATGGGCAGCTCTGCCGCGCTGGAGGCCATCGTCGCCCTGCCGCAGCAGCTCTTTTACAATACCGGCATCGGCACCTACATCTGGCTGCTCAGCAACCGCAAGCCCGCCGCGCACAACGGCAAGGTCATGCTGGTGGACGCCTCCTGCCCGGACTTCTGGTCCGGCATGTCCAAGAGCCTCGGCAGCAAACGCCGCGAGATCACCGAGACCCACAAGCAGGCGGTGCTCAAGCTGGTCAAAGCCCGCAAGGCAGGCCCGTTTGTGAAAATCTTCGACACCACCGACTTCGGCTACCGCGAGATCAAGGTCCTGCGTCCGCTGAAACTGCGCTTTACGGTCCATGCCGAGTCGCTTGCCCGGCTCGATACGCAGTCCGCCTTCAAGAATCTGGCCGTGAGCAAAAAGAAAGCCGCCGCCGAGCAGAAGCACGAGGAGAAAGAGGGCCTCGCCTTGCAAGCCGAGATCCGCGCCGCTCTGCAAACCCTTGCGGGCAAGACCTACCTCAACCGCGAGAAGTTCACCGCCGCGCTGGAGGCCGCGCTCAAGAAAGCGGGCTTGAAGCTCAAAGCCCCCGTGCTCAAAGCCATCCTCGCTGGCATCGGCGAGCGCGATGACACCGCCGAGATCTGCCG
>QWQG01000109.1 GCA_003670925.1 Planctomycetota bacterium
CTGACGAAGTGAGCGGGCTGACGAAGTGAGCGGGCTGACGAAGTGAGCGGGCTGACGGATTTGTTGAGGCCAACAAATTCGTTTAATCGCGTGGTTTACGCCCCGCGCTTCGTATTTCAAATCTCAATTACGAAATTTGAAATAGAACAATCGAGGCCCGCTGGGCACGCGGTCAAACGAGCCAATGTCAACCGCGTGCGGAATACACTCCAGAGGACGCAAGTCATCATGCCCCGACCATCCACATCACGACGCAGATTCTTAACGGCGACCGGCGGAATTGTTCTCGCCGGTGCCGCTCCTTCGATTCTAGGAGCGGCGAACAAGAGTGGTTCGAAACCACCGGTGATTGGTCCGGAGGGCCATCGATACGAAACGCATCACAATTGCATGCAGATTCCGAGTCACATTCGCTGGCAGGATACACATGGTGTGGCTATCGATACTGAAGGTCTGATCTATGTGAAACATCGGACAATGACGGCCGATCCACAGGACGCTGTCGTTGTTTTCGATCGCGACGGCAAGTTCGTCCGATCGTTCGGCAAGGAATTTCACGGAGGCGGACACGGGATTGATATTCGCCGTGATGGCGCCGACGAATTCCTCTATCTCTGCGATAACAAAGGTTATATCGCCAAAAGTACATTGAAGGGCGAGATTGTCTGGAAGCAAGCTGCGCCCAAGATCACGCCCTACGAAAACGCCAAGCCCTTCGAAGTGAAAACGCCGGGGGAGTATGGCAAGGGATCTTTGTTCAGTCCGACGAACATCGGATTCGCGCCCGACGGCGGTTTTTGGGTCGGCGACGGATATGGTTCGCACTACATCATCAAATATGACAAAGACGCCAGCGTCGTTGGCCATTTCGGAGGACTTGGCGCAGGCCCCGGCCAATTGAGTACGCCACATGGACTGTGGTGGGACGATCGGAAGGGACGTGAACCGGCGTTGGTTGTCGCGGATCGAGCTAACGCGCGATTGCAATATTTTTCCGCCGAGGGTAAGCATCTTGGATTCTTCAATGACATGCTGTTCCCCGCCTCCGTTGATCTTCGCGATGACGTGATGCTCGTGGCTGATTTGCATGCGAGAATCACGTTACTCGACGGCACTAATAAGGTGATCGCTCACCTTGGGCATGATCCAACTTGGCTTCCGCAGGTGTTGGCCGATAATTTTGCCATGCGTAAACGTCCTGAAAGTTGGCAGGCCGGCAAGTTTGTACATCCGCACGACGCATGCTTCGACCACGACGGCAATATTTACGTAGCTGAGTGGGTCACGATCGGACGCGTAAGCTTCTTGAAGCATGTTGGTTGAGGCGGGAATTTAATACGACTCCACATTGATTTCAGGGGACGTTTCAAAACCCGTCATGATGAGCGTCGAGAGATGCCGTTGCCCCTGTCTCCGAAGAGTGTTTTCGGGGGCAGAGAGCAGGCATGTCGAATCGGCCATCAATGCTAAAAACACAGGAAAGTCAAGGACTTGTGGCCGACGTATCTACGGATTGGCATGCGAGATCGGCAAAGTGAAATCCGGGAATCTGAAACTCATCGTCCATGATGATTCTGGAAAACTCTGCTCAGCCGCTTCACGGCCATCATGGTGTCTCTCATGGGACTCATCGGTCACCATCGTCTGTCAAATCAGTCATAACTCAAAACGCCGCAATTCAGCCAGCCACTGCGTCAATTCTTTGAGATCTGCTCCATCCATTTCTGCCACGAGCTCCTGACGGTGAATATCATGCACCGCCAAAATGTGATCTTCGTGGAAGATGATCTCAACATCTTGATTCAGGCCGTGCAGCCGAGCTTCTGCCAGAAGATTATCCACCACACCTCTAAAATGGTCGCCATCGCGTTCTGAGACTTTGACCCAGAAATCTTCACCCCAGCCTCTCGACGGAATGTTTTGCTTTGGCAGCGGCACTAGTGACGCCGGGTGATCGTGCCGCAAGATCGGCTTGGAGAGTTCACCGTTGCACGAAGGACAAGTGCATTTCTGAGCAGCATCTTCATGGACAGAGAATCGTGGGGAGTCGATCCTGAGTTCTACGAACTGGCCGGGACTGACGTGGCGCTTGATAACGTTGGGCGGAATGTGGAAGTTGTCTGGGTTCTCGGTGTGCATGGCAACACCGTTCACCAACTGATATTCGTTGGAGAATTGCTGGTTGCTGAATTGTTGTTGCAGGTGGTTCATTTAATCTGTATCGAAAACAGCCAGCCAGATTGTCGGTTCGTCAGGCGTTGTCCATTCAACTCGGTGTTTTTCGTGGGCCGGAATGTTCACAAAATCGCCGAGCTTAAATTCTCACAATACTGTTCTCGTCTCGAATTGAAGCCTCGCTTCATCCTGCAGAACAATGCCCCCGTCTCCTCATCCTGGTTGTACCAGAAACCCTCCGGCGAAACATGGCCGTGGGAGACTATCCGTTCAATTCGGACGTTGGCAGCATTGAGCAGCGTTGTGAGAAAGTTGTCAGGGAGGTTGGTGGGAAGATCATTGAATAGATTGTTAGTCATAGTTTGTGCTGCGTACCGATCTTCTGATTCAGAAACGCAGCCAAGTTCCCAGCGTCATCCGTTCCAACTCTCAGGATACCCTTTCGATGTTGCAATACGACGCAATCTCGCCCCCACAAATTCCAGACCCATCCGCCACGCAGGCTCATGTGAATTCCCCATCCGTCCAGAACAGTCGTGCGTCCGATTTCCGCACTGATGATGTCAGCGTATTTGATTGATCGTCGGAACAGTGGTACGGGGCCGAAGCTGACAGACAGTCGGTCTGTTTGATCGTCCACAGTCAGATGGTGAAATGAGGCAGCAAGTACCAGCATGAACAAGCCAATCGGTGGGAATAACCAGGGAATCGGCGGCGCGGTGTCCATTACCAATCCAAGCACGATGAAAACCACGGCGAGAACGTAGAGCAGAAGGCAGAGTGGTGCATATTGGACATGCTTGTATGATGATTCGTTGCTCATGCAATCTCACACTTCCTCTGCTTCTTTTCGAAGTCGTTGCTGCTCCAGTTCACCAATCGTATTGATTCCGGCATCGCGAAGCCATTTGCCGCTTTTGGGCCGAGGTTTGAGGGATACTATCGGAATCGTCATGTCTTTGCTTTCCTGAAGACCACGAACTTCACCAGCATCGAAACCTCAATCTTGCTGAGTTCATCCAGCATCAACGCCTTTGCCTGCTCCTGATTGAAGCCACCGGAGCCGGCTCCGATCAATGGAAAGGCAATGGACTGAAATCCTTTTTCTTGGGCCAGTTGGATGGCATTCCTGACGGAATCCCGGATAGATCGCTCAGACGCCCTCCAGAGCATATTGATTCCAGCGACGTGAATGATGGCCTGAAATGACAGCTTTCCGGCGGAAGTCATGACGGCACCACCAAGAGGAATCGCACCGTGCCTGCCAACTTCCCTAAACGGTGCCTTGCCACCACGACGTTTGATGGCACCGGAAACACCTTGAGGCAGCAGCAGCCACCACGGGATGATGTTCCGGTTCCATGCGTTGACGATGACATCCACGTCTTGATCGAGCAGATCGCCTTCGACGACAGTAACGTTCACAAAAGTCGCCTTTCGGGCACAGAAGTTGCGGGTAACCCCGTGGTGATTTCAGTCGTTTAGGCTATCAGCTTTTACCGGTGTGTCACGCCGATACAGTGCAGTTGTGAATCTGTGCGGTAGAGAATTGTCCTTTGAACTACTGCCGGTGAGGCGCTGATACGTTCACCGAGGTTATTCGTCGCCAGCAAGTTGAATTTTTCACCAGCCTCAACAACAAAGGTTGTTCCGTCGTTGTTACTCAAGTAGATATGACCGTCGCTTGCCATTGGAGATGAATTGCAATCTCCTCCCAATCGCTCCCGGTAATGTTCTATCCCGGACTTACCGTCAAGACACCGCAGAACACCATTGTCCATGAGGACGTAAAGCAAACCTCGATAGTACAGAAGTGAGGGTTCCACTGGGCCGGGCTTCTCATTGACCCAAACGACTTCTGGAGGTTCTCCGTTTGGCTGCAGTCGAATGGCATGAATCGGACTTTGACGCCAAAGTTGTGTGAAGACAATTCCGTCACCGTAGACTGGACTGACAATGATTTCGCCGTTGTAAGGGCCTTCGCCTTCTCCATACGTCCACAATTCAGCCTGTGTGGTTGCATCGAAGGCCGTCAAGCGATTCTTGCCCGGCACAAGGATGTCTCGTTGAGCATCGTGCGCGACCACAAGCGGAGTCGCGTGGGCAGTTCCGATGGGACGATCTTTCTTCCATGCAATGTCGCCCGATGTGGCCTTCAGGCCAATCAGATAGCAGGGGCCAGTATGATGGTCCCATGGAAAAATTACTGTCTCATCGAAAATCACGGGGCTGACCGCGTAGCCCCAAGCCATTTTCGGATCGCCGAATTCCGGGATGTACCTTTTTACCCAAGTGGGCTTGCCGTCATGGGAATAGCGTGCGATGTCAGAGTTTCCAAACGCCACATAGAGGGCGTCGTGAGTGAATGCCGGTGTGTTGACCGCCAGATTCGATTTTTCGTGTGTTTGCTGATTCACGCCAAAACCAAAGTCATGTCGCCAAAGTTCTTGGCCACTTTGCAGATCAAAGCACAGCGTCAACAACGCATGATGGCCCTTGTCGTCAATCTCCGATGTCACAACCACACGACTGCCATACACAATCGGTGAACTTGTGCCCCAACCTGGTAACTGAACCGACCAGCGATGATTTTCCGTGGGACTCCACTGGAGCGGCAAATCCATTCCTTCCGCGATTCCATCAGCATTCGGCCCACGCCAGTGCGGCCAATTTGCCTTCTGGTTCGCGGTCTCGATGCTGAATCCGGCGTTTTGCATAGCGGGCTCGTCTGCGTTGAGAACCGATGCCGGTATGATCACAAGGACTGCGACTATTGCCAAAAACTGAATCACCGAATTCATGTGGGATGCTCCGACCGTTGCCATGCCTCAATGATGCTTCAACTCGCATAGCGTCGAGGCCCCGCGATTATAAAATTTGGTTCTTCTCGGAATTTAGTGGGTGTATTCGTCCGGGTATGAAATTCGATTTTCTGATAATCCGCGATGCAAATCAAGGAGCCTGCGAATCAGACGCATTTGCAGATTCTGAAATGATTCGTGAAACGGCGAGCCGTAGGCGTAGGCGGAAGCAGGATTCGCCTCCGCCTACGGCTCGCCGTTTAACTATGAAAGCATCAGTTTCCACCGCGCGGAGTCTAGCTGGACTCATCTGAATGACGGGATCCAATGCAACTTTGAAC
>QWQG01000102.1 GCA_003670925.1 Planctomycetota bacterium
GTCTGGCATGGAACCTGCAATGCCGGGAGTTACCTTCTCTCAGAATTGCTTTCTGAATTCATCGTACATCAATCAGGGAAATGCGTCATGGACATGACTGGACCAGCAGATCGTATTGAACTTTTTAACCTGCGGTCCGCCTCGATGCGGGCCTTTCACATGGCATGGCTCGCCTTCTTTTTGTGCTTCTTTGCTTGGTTTGGCGTCGCGCCGTTGATGCCCATCATTCGTGAAGAACTGAATCTCACAAAGGATCAGATTGCTTGGTGTTTGATTGGTTCTGTATCAATCACAATCATTGCCCGGCTGATCATTGGGTATGTGTGCGACCGGTTTGGACCGCGAAAAGCTTATGCAGCTCTGCTAATTGTCGGGGCAATTCCAATCATGGGGATTGGGCTTGCGCATGACTTCACAAGTTTTCTGGTTCTGCGCACGCTGATCGGCGTTATCGGCGCGGGATTTGTGATCACGCAGTATCACACTTCCGTCATGTTCTCATCGAAGGCTGTTGGTATGGCGAACGCGACCACAGCTGGTTGGGGGAATTTCGGCGGAGGTGCGACACAGATCGCGATGCCGTTCATGTTGTCTGGATGCATGTTGCTGGGATTCTCGCAGGCCGTTGGATGGCGGCTGTGTATGGTCGCAGTCGGACTGATGTGCTGGTTGATGGCGTATGCATACTATCGACTGACGCAGGATCTTCCCGACGGTGTAACGATCAGGAAAAGCTCGGGCGGAGTCGGTCTTTTCAGGGTGTGTCGCGATCCGCGGGTGTGGGTCTTGTTTATCGCTTACGCAGCGTGCTTCGGTACTGAATTGACGATGAAGAATTTTCTGGTGCTGTACTATGTCGATCACTTCGACGTGTTTCGCACGATGGATACGCTCACCGCGACAAAATATGCCGGCATGCTGGCGGCCTTGTTTGGAGGGACCAATCTGTTTGCCCGAACATTGGGCGGTTGGTTATCGGACCGATTCGGTGCAAGGGATGAGCTTGCCGGTCGAGTTTGCTGGTTGTTCTTTTCTCTGCTGGGTTGCGGCAGCGCGCTGATGGTGTTTTCGCGCATGGGAACTGTGCCCACGGCCGTTGCCGCGATGTTGCTGGTCAGTATCAGCACGCAGATGGCCTGCGGTGCAACATTCGGAGTTGTACCATTCCTGAATCGAAAGGGTTTGGGCGCTGTGTCCGGGATTGTAGGTGCCGGTGGAAATCTTGGAGCCGTAGCTGCCGGGTTTCTCTTCAAGGTTCAAGGCGTCTCGTGGCCCAACGCAATCCTGTTCCTTGGCATGGCAGTGACGGTGTGTTCATTTACGAGTTTTGGTGTGACGGCGTTTGCTCCCGCCGCCCGTGATCAATCGGCTGTCATCGGCGAGCCGGCGGCGGTGACATAGCGGAATGGTTTTGAACGATGTACCATCCGGAATGAGCTCGCAAACGGTTTTTGCGGTGAATATGGATCGAACCGGACGCTAGCGGTCTGTTGATTTAATCAGCCGATGGGCGATAGCCCCGGTTATAGGCTCGAAAAACACAGGAAAAACAACCGAGGCTAGCGCCTTTCGGCTAATAAACTCGACTAAATCAACAGACCGCTAGCGCCTTCCGGCTGATAAGACAATTCCTCATTCCTGACCGCGTGAAGAATATGGTGACCAACTCACATTGCTCTGAATCGAGTTCACTGACGAAGACATCGACTGCCTCAATGCCTGCACAATCAACGGTCAATGATATCGATCGTGAGCGGTGCTGCGAAACAATTGTCGTGGTAGGCAACGGCATGGTTGGCCTGCGTTTTTGCGAAAAACTGGTCGCGGCTGACATCAATCGCCGGTTCCGGATTGTGACGTTCTGCGAGGAATCACGAGCGGCTTATGATCGGGTCGGTCTGACCAATTTTTTCGCTCATCGCGACGCCGAAAAGTTGATATTGGCTCGTAAGGAATGGTACGAATCTGTCGGCATTGAACTGCATATCGGCGATCGTGCGATTCAGATCGATTGCGAACGAAAATCTGTGCGATCGATGAAAGGCGTGCAGCTCCACTACGACAAGCTGATCATGGCCACCGGATCGTTTCCGTTCGTGCCGCCCGTGCCTGGCATCCAGAAGCAGGGTGTCTTCGTCTATCGCACAATCGAAGATCTGGAACAGATCATCGCCTATTCGAAGAAAGCCAGAACCTGCGCCGTGATCGGCGGGGGATTGCTGGGACTGGAAGCGGCAAAGGCCGCATTCGATCTGGGCATGGAAACCCACGTGATTGAGTTTGCCCCGCGTCTGATGCCGCGGCAGCTTGATGAAACGGGTTCGAAAACATTACTGCGGAAGATTCGCAACATCGGGGTTCACGTTCATCTGAACAAGTCGTCAAAAGCAGTTCACGGCGAAGGCAGCATTCAGCGAATAGAATTCAATGATGGCTCGTCGCTGGACTGTGACATGCTGATCGTCTCTGCCGGAATTCGACCTCGCGATGATCTTGCGAAACAGTCGGGCCTGCAGCTTGGTGAGCGAGGCGGCATTCTGGTCAACGATCGACTGCAGACGAGCGATCCGCATATCTTTGCCATCGGCGAGTGCGCTCTGCACGGTGGCATGATCTACGGGCTTGTCGCTCCGGGTTACGCAATGGCAGAGACGGTTGCAGCAAACTTCTGCGGTGACGATCGTGCATTTGAGGGTACCGACCTTTCCACCAAACTGAAACTGATGGGAATCGATGTCGCCAGTTTCGGAAACTACGAAGCGGGACCGGACATTTCGAACAGCCTCACATGGGAAGATCCGTTTTCCGGGGTCTACAAGAAACTGCTGTTCTCACTGGATGGCAAGCGGTTGCTGGGCGGAATTCTTGTGGGTGCTGCTGCGGATTACGGTTCACTGTCTGTCTTCGCAAAGACTGGTGCCCCTTTGCCCTGTGCTCCGCATGAGCTGATCATGGGAAGTTCCAAAGGCTCGTCGGCACTGGGTGGCGTTGATTCCATGCCCGATTCGGCTCAAATCTGTTCCTGTAACAACGTCACCAAGGCCGCGATCTGTACGGCGCTGGATGAACAGAATCTGGAATCCGTAGCGGCCGTCAAATCATGCACTCGGGCAGGTACTGGCTGCGGCGGATGCATGGGGCTGGTGACGGACTTGTTCCAGGCGCGAATGAAAGCGGCTGGCAAGGTTGTGAACAATCATCTGTGCGAACATTTTGCTTATTCACGCACGGAACTTTTTGCAATCATCAAGGCGAAGCAGTTGAAGTCGTTTGCAGACGTTCTGCACCATAGCGGTCGCGGCGGTCAGGGGTGTGAAGTCTGCAAGCCGGCGGTCGCATCCATCCTTGCCGGGCTTTGGAATGATTTCATCCTGAAGCCCGAACATCAGACTCTGCAGGACAGCAACGACCGCTTTCTCGCCAACATTCAGCGCGACGGCACGTATTCGGTTGTGCCGCGTGTTCCAGGCGGTGAGATCACTCCGGAGAAGCTGATTGTACTCGGCGTGGTGGCTCGCAAATACAACCTTTATACGAAGATCACGGGTGGGCAGCGAGTTGACTTGTTCGGTGCGAAAGTGCAGGATCTCCGCCTCGATCTGGGGAGAACTGATCGAGGCGGGTTTCGAAAGCGGTCATGCCTACGGAAAGTCCCTGCGAACAGTGAAGAGCTGCGTCGGGACTACTTGGTGTCGTTACGGGGTCCAGGATTCGGTGGGGTTCGCAATTCGCATCGAACACCGCTACAAGGGCGTTCGTTCACCGCATAAAGTAAAGATGGCCGTTTCCGGTTGCACGCGGGAATGCGCGGAGGCGCATAGCAAAGACGTCGGGTTGATTGCAACCGAGCACGGATACAACCTTTACGTGTGCGGGAACGGCGGCACGAAACCACGCCATGCAGAATTGCTCGCCGCCGATATCGACGAAGAGACTGCGATTCGCTACATCGATCGCTTCTTCATCTACTACATCATGTCGGCGGAAAGATTGACACGCACGTCGGTCTGGTGTGAAAAACTTGAAGGCGGCATTGAACACATTCGTGACGTCGTGGTTCACGACAAGCTGGGCATTGCAGCTGAACTGGAAGAAATGATGCAGCACCTGGTGGATACCTATCAGTGCGAATGGAAATCCACCGTGCAGGATCCTGAAAAGGTTCGCTGGTTCCGCCAATTCATGAACACAGATGACACAGAATCGTGCATCGAAGTTGTCTCCGAACGCGGTCAGCAACACCCTGCCGACTGGCCCGGAGAGTTTGTTTCGCTGGGGCAGTTCCAAAACATGGTTCAGAAACGAGTCCACATCGAAGACATGTTTCCGGAAGAAGTCGATCAGACAGTCTGGGTCGATGTCGGACATGTGAGCGACTTCCCGGTGGACGGAGGAGCCACAATTCAACGAGGCAAAGTACAGATTGCGGTCTTCAATTTCACGAGTCGCGGTGAATGGTATGCTTCGCAGAACATGTGTCCGCATCGCAAAGCTTTTGTGTTGTCTCGCGGAATGATCGGCGACGCAGCGGGAGCACCCAAAGTCGCATGCCCGATGCACAAGAAAACATTTTCGCTGGAAACCGGAGAATCGCTGCAGGGAGAGGAATACTCGATCCGCACTTTCCCTGTCAAAATCGAAGATGATCGCGTGCTGCTGGAGCTGCCACCGATTCAGATTCTGGATGAACAACTTTCGACTGAAATCGGCTGCAAACTCGCTACATCATGTGAACCATTGCCCTCTTTGGCGTACAGCCGTTAACCGACATGACCATTAATGCCACTCAATCTGATCTGTCAAAGTTACCGCCTCGTGCTGCGTCTCAGGAGCATCCGCTGGATCTGATTTCGCGTCTTCTGCGTGAGCAGTCAACGCTTACGGCAGTGGAAGAGTTTTCGGCATGGCATCAGACACATGCTGAACCGGCGCAGGCGATGTACTATCGCAATCTGCTTCCCTCGAAGATGCCTCAGGCGGGGCAGCAGTTTGCATTCGAAGTGGACCTTGACAGTTGTTCCGGCTGCAAAGCTTGCGTCACGGCCTGCCACACGCTGAACGGTCTGGACGACGAGGAAACATGGCGCGATGTGGGATTGCTGCTGGGAGGCACGACCGCTAACCCACTTATGCAGCATGTCACGACCGCTTGCCACCACTGCATTGAACCTGCGTGTATGAGCGCCTGCCCGGTTGATGCGTATGTCAAAGACCCGATTACGGGAATTGTCAAACATCTGGATGATCAGTGTTTCGGTTGCCAATACTGCACGCTGGCATGTCCCTACGACGTGCCCAAATATAACGCCCGGA
>QWQG01000055.1 GCA_003670925.1 Planctomycetota bacterium
ATTGACTGTTGACTTTTATCTGTGTGAATTTGTGTTTATCTGTGGTTGATGCCGTTGGCCGCATTCTGACGCGTGAATGCGTACGACCACGCACAGCCAAGAATGCGATTTGTCCGTCAAGCGGGTTGCCAGCAACGTTGAATGCGAACTTAATTACTTATGGGGTCAAGTCACCGGGATAAAGGGTTTATCAGTATTTTTATCTCGTTGTCGCTCGAGCTTTATCAGGGGGAAGAGTCTATTACAAGTGTTGGGTTTTTACCCAAGGATAAAAGTAAACACCCCGTGAAGAAAGGATAGATCCGTGAGCTTGAGGTGACAAATGAGTCTAGCGGCGTTCCGAAGCAAGTTGCATCTTGCGCATTACGGGGAGAAGGATCACGAGTGGTTGATGTCGTCGGAAACGGTCGGCGCTAGTAAAGATGTCGAAAAGTTTTTTTCCCTCCCGCCTCAGACATGGATGTCGCAAGGGCCCGCACCTCAAACACAGTTCCTCCTGAAATCGCCAGCAAACTGGCCGATGTCGCTCAAGAACTTCGAGCACACATTTATGGCCAACAGGCGTGCCCGGAATGGGGCACTCGGGTTACCCAGATCGAAGACTAGGGGATGAAGGTCGGGCTGGAACTGGCTCGCCTTTTCATGTAGCAGTCGGTCCAGCATCAGGCCGATGGTGAGATACCACCGCAGGCCGTCGATTGTGACGGCGAACAGGGTATGATTGATGAGAATGGCCAACACGAAACCAGTCTCGACACACCGGCGGGCGAAGTCGAATGGCAACAACCAATGACTCAACGAAAAAAATGCCGTCGAGATTTTTTTCCCTTAGGCCCAAGCGCTAGGACTTGATGTTGACGAGATGCATTCCCCGTCGCTGCTGGACATTTCTCTGGGGCACAAAAGTCTGGAACGCATCACCGAACGCATCGGAGCCGAACGATTAGTGGAAGCCAATCAGGAAGTGGCGGCTTTCGAGGCGGTAATACTCATGGAAAAACTGGCGGGGCCGACGATTGTGCGGTCTCCGGTTTCGGTTGCTGTGATGGTGGTCGCTATTAGCGTTGTGAACAGAACGAGTCGGAAGATAGTGATCGTCGCACTCACTGGTTTGAAGACAAGGCCGGACTCTATCTGGAACTGGGCGGACGTCGTGACGACCTTCCGATGAGACCCAAAGTGATCACGCGAGACGTCGTTGCAACTCTGGAAAACAGTCGCGCATGAAGGGGACCGAGAAATTCTGGAGCAAACCAGGTGGTCAGCGCGTAATTCAGCGGGGTGCTCATAATCTCAGCGAGACCGACCCTCTGGCCATCTTTTGGAAAGAACGAGCCAGAAATTGTACCGACTTGCGTCGCTGCGTCGGTATCCGAAAGGCGACCGCACTACCGTCCACCACATCACAAACCCTGTCGCGCACCTTGTCTGTGCGTGTCACTCTTGCCCTTTTGTTTGCTATCATACATTTTTAAGGCTAGGAGAAGCCAAATTCCCAAGGACATTTCCGTCGGTCAGCAATTTCCGACGAACACATATTCTGCGTGATCTGAGTCGAATTTTCCCATGTCACCAATCTATCTCGACAACAACGCCACGACGCCATTATTCCCGGAAGTTATGCATTGCATGACGGACACATGGGCCACGGCATTTGCAAATCCCGGAAGTCAGCATTCCTATGGGCGAGAGGCTAGACGCGTCTTGGAGGATAGTCGAGAGTCGATCGCCGAAATCCTGCATGCAGATGCCTCCGAAGTTATCTTCACAAGCGGTGGCACAGAATCGATCAACATGGCCATTCATGGCTTTACGTTTGGACGAACTGGGACCATCGCAATCACGGCTGGTGAGCATCCGGCAACGCTCATGGCATGCGAACGTGCGCGTCAAAATGGCTGGCAGATTACCACCATTCCAGTGGACGATCAGGGGCGGCTTGAAGAATCCCAGTTCCCGAACATGCCATGGAATGACATTAAACTGGTCTGCGTCATCCTCGCTCATAACGAAACTGGAGTCATCCAAAATGTTGAGCAACTTGCGAAACAATGTCGAGAAAACGGCGTGGCATTATTGCTAGATGCGGTGCAGGCAGTCGGCAAGATACCTGTAGATTTTCAGAAACTGGGTGCCACTGCATTGGCCTTTGGTGCGCATAAATTTCACGGTCCGCGGGGTATCGGCGGCCTCCTCCTGAAACGTGGCGTGAAGCTGCCTCCGTTTCTAGAGGGTGGGCATCAAGAGCACGGGCGCCGCGCGGGCACGGAACCTGTCCCGTTGATTGCCGGAATGGCAAAGGCCTTGCAACTTTTAGCAGAGGATTCAGCAACTCGCGGAGAGAGAATCCGAGTTTTGCGAGATCAGTTGCAACAGGAACTTGTCAGGCGATGCAGTCCGGTTGTGGTGCATGGAGCGAATGCTGATCGACTGATGAATACGCTCAGCATCGCATTTCTCGGGATTCCCGGAGAAGCGATGCTGGTCAATCTGCATCTGGCGCAAGTTGCCTGTTCACTCGGCAGCACCTGTGCCAGTGGTTCCGCGCAGGCTGCCCCGTCGCTATTGGCCATGGGACTGCATCCTGAGGTGTGCAAGTCGTCTGTGCGTTTTTCACTGGCCATTCAGAATTCCACCGAGGACATGACTGAGGCCGCGAACCGAATTGCGGCAGTGGTGGGGAGAATTCGCGGTGAGTCAAGCAAAAGCTAAACGGGGCAAAGGAGGATCAACATCATGCCAACCACACTTCGGTGTCTCTTACTGACCTTCGTCTCTGGTCTGTGGCTCGGTGCGGCGTCTGCTGCGCCGCAGGATCGCGATTCACAACTCAACGATCAGCAGTTGCGGGAAGGTGTCAAGAAAGCCCTCGCGCACGGTTGTGATTTCTTGAAGCGGACGCAAGACGCCGATGGATCGTGGTCAGCTCAGGGCGGTACCCTGTTAAAATTCCGCGACGGAATCACTTCGCTGGCGATCATGGCGCAGATTAACAGCGATGTCCCGATTGATTCGAATGAAGTCCAACGGGGCTTGGATTACCTGCGCCGCAGACCGATCGGTGGTGCGGACGGCATTACGGGAGTCTACGAAACGTCGCTGATTATTATGGCACTGTGTGCCGCAGAACAATTCGAGCGTGACCTACCACGAATTCAACTCCTGTCGACGGCGCTCGAGAACGCTCAGATCCGCACCGGAGAAACTACTGGGCTTTGGAATTACAATCTATCTGGCGGTGGTGGCGGTGACACAAGTAACGGTCAATATGCGGTGCTCGCCCTGCGCGACGCGGCCTACGCCGGTGCAACCGTCTCCCGCAAGACATGGGAACGCATCCACGCATTCTGGACGACTGCTCAAAATCCGGATGGCGGATGGGGCTACAATTCCAGTCAGCCGACCTCCAGAGGCAGTTTGACCGTGGCTGGATTATCGACTGTCGCCATTACGACGCGTATGCTGCAGGATGACAGTCATGTCGCAGCCGACGGGCGGCCGGATTGTTGCTGGACGCCGCCACCGAATCTGGCGATGGAGAATGGTCGTCAGTGGATGGCGCGGAATTTTTCCGTTACGACAAATCCCTCTTTCAACAACTGGTATTACTATTACCTGTATGGTCTGGAACGTGCGGGGCGGATGAGTAGCGTCCGATTTTTCGGGAACTACGACTGGTATCGACGCGGTGCGCAGGTACTTGTGGCAGCTCAACTCCCGGCTGGTGAATGGCTGTCACCGGACGGAAACGAACGGGATCCGGTTCTTAATACGGCGATGTCGCTGTTGTTCCTGTCGAAGGGCCTTTCGCGCGTCGTCGTCCATAAACTTGACTACAATTCACCGAATGGCGAAACGCTTGAACAAGGCGAATGGAATCGGCATCCACAGGACGTCGTGAATTTGGTTGACTTGGTGGATGGACTTCCGAAGTGGCCCCCACGGCTGATCAGTCAGGTCGTGACACTCAGCCGTTTGAAACAAGAAACCGCCGTGCTGGAACTCAATCAGGCACCGGTGCTGTTTATTTCTGGACGGGACGCCCCGCAACTGACTGACGAACAGGTCGGCTGGCTCCGCGACTACATCGACGCCGGTGGTTTCATTTTTGCGAGCGGAAATTGCGACGGCAAAGGCTTTGATGTCGGGTTTCGTGAGCTGATCAAACGCATGTTTCCACAGGGTGATGCTTCATTGCAACGACTGCTGGGTGATCACCCCGTGTATCGCAGCGAGTACCTGCTTAACTCCGACCAGATGGAACTTTGGGGCGTTGATTTTGGGTGCCGCACATCTATTATCTATTCTCCGGATGATATTGGATGTCTATGGCAGAAGTGGATGAAGCATGAGCCGCCGACTCGGAATGGAAATCTCAGTCAGCAGATCATTCGCGGAACGCGGATTGGCGTGAATGTGATTGCGTATGCGACAGGTCGTGAACCGCCCGAAAAGTTGGACGATGTCATTGTGCGTCGCAAGGACGCCGCCGCACAGGTGCAACGAGGTTTGCTGCAGATCGGAAAATTGCGTCACAATGGCGGATGGGATACGGCACCGAAGGCGATTAAGAATCTGCTTGTGGCCCTGAATGAAACAGTCGGTGTCGCAGCATCGACGCAGTCCGAAACCATTCCCATCACGCTGGAGGAAATGTCGAGGTTTCCGCTCGTCTACATGCACGGAAGGCATCGTTTTCAGTTACAGTCTGTGCAGCACGACGCGCTGCGGGACTACTTAAATCGCGGCGGCGTGTTACTGGCAGATGCTTGCTGCGGTTCCAGCAATTTTGATCGGGGGTTTCGCGATCTGGTGAAACTGCTTTATCCAGACAAGGAGCTTGTTCAGATCCCGGCAGACCATGAGATGTTTACGGAAGCAGTCGGCCATGATATTAAACAGGTTCGCCGCCGTCGGCTTGTGCCTTCGCAAAAAGACGCCACGCTCGAAATCAAAGAAGAAATTGGCCCGCCATTTCTCGAAGGCATCGAAATTGAAGGCCGCTTCGCGATCATCTATAGTCGCTACGACATCAGCTGCGCTCTGGAACATCAGGCATCACTGTCGTGCGATGGCTATGTCGAAGAAGACGCGGCGAAACTGGCAATCAACGCCGTCCTCTACGCAATGCTCCAGAGTTTGAGCAGGGAATAAGTTGCCTGTGATGGCTCGACCCCTCCAGTGCAGGTCAAAGATTCTATGGGTCGTTTCTGCCGGATCTTTATATTTTGACCACGGAACAGCATCAAAATCGTCGACTGAATCGGGCCGTCGATAACACTGGCGACGTACCAGATGCGGCTCCCGAATTATCTGATTCTGAGACAACCTCGTCGCTCCTATCGGCACGGCCAAAACCTCGAATCTCGATGGCCGGCGCAGCGAACCTGACTCACGGAAGCGTGAACAACGGAGAACACTTGACTGGTCGGGTTAAACTGTTGACAGCATCTCGCGGGTTTCTTAGCGGGTACGGTACCGGCGCGAATTGCCCTTCGAACGATGTTCGCCAATTCGCTGAGGCTGACCGACCACCACGCTGAACAGTTTGCCGAAATCCTTCACAAACGCTGCGGTGCCATCAAAATATAATGGAACACACTTTCTCCTTGTTCCCCATGGTACCTCACAGCCTCGGGTCCACCGGCTCGCTCTCCAAGGCCAGCACTCCAAAGACACACTCATGGACTCGCCGTGGCGTTTTCCTCACGAATCGTCACATTGTGCTGCAATCGAGTCGAGACAATTCGCTTGCCGATCACGTCATCTGCATCCAGCAAATCGTCATGGAGTTGCTGGGCCGTCAGAATCGGAGCTTGCTGTTCTACAGGCAAGAACGGTCTGGCCGGTTCACAGTAGGTCTGCTTTGCAGAAACCGATACGAACTCTTTTTCAGGATATCTCAGTGCAGTGAGCTTTCCGCCGAAGACGCAACCAGTGTCGATATTGACCGTTCGGTTGAGCCACTCAGGTTCCGGGATTGGAGTGTGTCCGTAAACGACCATCGCGGAGCCTCGGTACTCCGCCGCCCAGTTGCATCGTACGGGAAGTCCGAATTCGTCAGTTTGGCCGGTTGTTTCACCATACAATGCGAAAACTCGCACCCTGCCTGAGCCCCGCCCCTGCATTTGCTCTTTCATCCCTGCATGGGCGACGACCAGTTTTCCATCATCCAGCACGTAATGACTAACGAGGCTATCAAGGAAGCCTGCCAGCAATTTGCAGAACGGGCCTCGAACTTCATCAGGCAAGGCATCAATCTCAGCGAGGGTTTGGGCGAGACCATGTTTGATCTGGACATCCCGGCCATTCAACTTCTTGAGTAACTTCATGTCGTGGTTACCGGGGACGCAGAGGGCCGATCCATACTGCACCATGTTCCAGACGATGTTCAGCGTATCGAGCACACGGGGGCCTCGATCCACGAGATCACCGACAAAGACCGCCTTCCTGCCTCCGGGATGAACAAATGCGATGTGGCTCCGGCCCGGCACAGGATCGGCGGCGATTACCTGTTTGCCATACCCCAGCCGATCAAGCAGATCTTCCAATTCATCAGCACAGCCATGCACATCACCGATAAAATCGAACGGACCATGTTCGTGAGAACGGTCATTCCAGAGAGGAACTCGTTCAATCACAGCGGCTTCAACTTCGGCCACACTTTCCATCACAAAGACGTGCCGGAAGCCTTCCCTCTTCAGCCCTTTGAGTGCTCGCCGCAATTGAGACCGTTGCTGTCGAATGACATGCGGCCCAAACATCCGATCCTGCCGATCCCGGTTTCGTTCGTGACAGATGTCTTCTGGAAGATTCAGCACGATGGCAACGGGCAGGCAGTGGTATTTGCGGGCAAGTGTCACCAACGGTGCTCGTGCCTCCGGCTGGACATTCGTGGCATCGACAACAGTCAGCCGCCCCCGGGCCAGCCGTTTGGACGCGACATAGTGCAGTACATCAAAAGCGTCGTTTGTAGCCGCCTGATCGTTCTCATTATCACTCACCAACCCTCGGCAACAATCGGACGACAGCACTTCACTGGGCAAAAAATGTTTGCGTGCAAACGTGCTCTTGCCTGAACCGCTGGGGCCGATAAGTACGACGAGGGAGAGCTTGGGAATGGAGATGTTCATGGCGTTCACGATTCAATTCGACTTCAAACGTACTCGGATCAGCAAATTATTCAACGCCGCATCGGCATTCGGTACTTCCGGCAGACGGCTTTCCTCAAATGCGGTCTGCAAAACGGATCGCAGTCGTTTGTATTCCGCCTCATAGAATTTGAGATCCGCCTCCTCCAGTCTCCCCTTTTCCGGGCCACCGGTTTTTCGGGCGATCAACTCCGGGATGTACGGCAATTTTGCGTCGTCGTTCAACCGGACAAGGTTCGCTTCGATTTGTCCTGTCCGCATGAGATGAATGCCTGTCAGCAGCACTCGATACACGTACAACAACGGTTTAACATGTGGGGGATCAGCCTTTAGGAACAGCTTCCACTGCGTCTCAGCAAATCCGAAATAATGATGGGCATGATGCTTGGTGATGCAGTCGGCTGCGATGCACTTGAGTTCCTCATGCTCCGGCGTTGTCAGGACGATCAGCGGCGACAACAGTTGTTCCAGCACATAGCCGTTCTTCTTAAGCATCAAACCAAAGAATTTCTTGGCGTCATGCGTCACGAGGTCGATTTCCAGACCATCATGAATGCCAGATTTTTCAACTGTCTCCTCAACGTCATGCATTCCCACAACATCTCGCAGCGGCAAAAGATGCACGCCTCGCAGGTCGAAGTCAGAATCGGGTGATGGAAATCCGTAGAGATGTGCCCCACTGATCGTGGCGAACAACAACGTGTACGGATGGGCTGCTGCTTGCCGGAGCAACTTTGGAAGTACTTCTGCCATAATGTTCACCAACTCCATTTCCGGGCTTTCGATCAGTCCAACAACCGCGATTTCCAATACTCCGGGTTCCGGCTGTGATGTTTCCAGGCGAGGATGCGGATCTGATCGGAGAAAACTCGAAAGTAGATCGCGTAGGGAAACTTCCGCATCAAACACAATCGGATGTCGGATTCAACAACCCGGCAAAGTCCTGGAGAACGGACAATAGATTCGACTGCGAGGTTCGCCGCGTCGAGGAAACGCTCTCCGAGTTGCGGGACTCGCTCTTCGTAGTACCGCGCGGCATCACGCAGTTCCGCTTCGGCCTCGGGATGATACGTGACGTTCATTTCAAGGACTGCCGGGCGGCGGCCATAACTTCTGCATGCGTCCGTCCGACGATGGTGCCTGAAGTCAGCTCCGCGTCCCGTCGAACTGCGTCAAGGATTGCTGCTTCCGGGGCAACCTCTGGCAATCCGCAGTCGATGCTTTCCCACAATGTCTGGGCCAGTTCGATTCGCTGGGCCAAGGGGAGTGCCAGTGCTTCGGTGATGAGTTGCTGAGTGGACATGGTATCAGGGTACATCGAGATTCGATTCGGGTCAACTAGCGCGAACGGCATCCGGCACGCGGTGATCGAGGCTGGCGGCTAACGAGGGTTCTCAATAGCCGCTTGTCGTGCTCGGATGAGAAATGCATTCGCCCATTCGTAGTCAGGTCTCTCCGGCAAATTGGACTCCGACAACGCTAGGTCGAATTCTGTGTGCAGGCTCCGCCTCCACTTCTCCGTTTCTTCCCACGGCATTTCACCCCTCTTGACCGCCAGCAGTTGGTCTCGATATTCATCAACCCGCACTGGGACAAAGCCGTGTCTCAGGACACTGATTCCTGAGATCAGCAACCGAATCAGGTGCATGACGTGTTTCCATTTCACCTCCCCGTGAATCCGAAGATCAGACTGCATCTTCTTGAACTGAGACATCACGTAGCCGTTGTAGGTCTGGTAGACCATCCGGGACAAAAATACTGAGCGCATTTGCAGCAGTTCTTCCGCCAACGAAGTCGTCTTCTCGATGAGCGGCGTGTAGAGACATTCCAGCACGTTCGGATTTGCCTTGAGAGCCAGCACCAAAAATCGCTGCAACTCCCAGTAGTGTTCCTGCGTCTCGTAGCACTCGATCTGTTCTGGTACGCCATACAATGACCAGTGCAACTCGGCTGACGGCAGATAGATGCCTCGGTAATCGGTATCGGACTTGTGATCGTCAAGGCCGTAGGCCCGAGAGCCGATGACGCACCGAAAGATCACTCGATCATAGAGATCGCTCCGGGCAACAGAGATCTGGAGGTCGCCGATTGCACCTTCCTTGAAATGGGCCAGCATGACCAATTCATCGCGCCGCAAGGCTTCTTCCAACCCGTCAGGGAAGCGGACACGATAGGAATGATCAAGATCTCCCGGAGACCGAATGATGACTCCCACCGCACCTTTGGGATGCAGCGTCCGTCCGTTTTGGCCGACGATTTCCCGAAGACAAACGACTTGCGTCCCTTCGGAAAAGATCAGGTTTGGGTTTTGATGAACTCGTTCAGTCACGCTCGAATACTCCCATTTGAGTTGGCGAGCCAACCCGTTCGGCCACCGGACCGACAGCAACGAATCGCACACTGTAACCGGTAAGCACGAACTTCAGGTGCGGGATAATCGCCAGCGGTCAGGTGTACCGCCTACTTGTGATTCGTAAGAACTTGTCGGTGCAGCAAAGCGACAGCGTGCTCTGCGGCGACATTCGCTATTTCTTCGATATCACCACCGAGCGCACGCGTTCGGCTGCGGACGTTGTGTTCTGCTGCAACGATCGCTGCGACTAGGAGAACCTGATTGAGCAACTATCGAATGATCCACTGGCGTCTCAGGCTTCTGTCGACAACCTGATGAGCATCTAGGGTAGTTAGCGAGTGTCCTGATTATTCGCGTACGGCCTCCGAAGATCGGAAAGTAATGACGCACGGTACGTCGCCAATCTTCAATTTTCGCCGTCACATGTCACTGCATGTGTGCGAAGTAGGATGCGTTCCTTTTCCAAGTTCAACTTCCCACTCATTCAACAATGGCCAATCAACTGCACAAGTACCGAAGTCGGCCATGTGTTGGTAACGGTCCAAGCGATCGATGGCGGACTGCAACAACTTGCGGTCGTTCCGGAATGCCGGGCCGTGACTTGGCAGGAGCCATTCTACGCTGCTGGCTTGGATCCGTTTGAGCGACAGGATGAATGCGGGAATATCGGACCCGTGATGACAGTCGATACTACCCACGCAGCCGTCGCGGAAAATGTTGTCGCCAGAAAACAATAGATTTCCCAGCCGGAATGAAAGTTGACCGATCGCATGACCGGGCGTGTCCCAGACCTGCAAATTCAGATCACCTAGTTGAAGCACATCAGCTTCGGAAACTTCCTTTTCAATGACAAACGTCGGCATCTCAATCGAAATCCCTTGCATGGGGATCTCCGCAAAGGACGCGATTCGATCGCCCGATTCTAGAATTTTCTTCGCTTCAAAATGCGCCACGAGTTGCGAACCTGGCAACATCTCTTTTGCTTTTTGGAAGCCCTGAACATGGTCAGCATCCGCGTGCGTTGCCACCAGGTACTTGCAGTTGGCCAGTGGGAAATCCAGTTGCCGAATCAGATTGATTAATTCATCGACCGTGTCTTCGTAACCAATATCCAAGAGCATCCAGTCCGATCCTGAATAAATCAGGTAGACGCAGCAACCCATCCGTCGTCGGGCCTGAAAATTGAGTTCGATCACGTTGGGAAAAAGCTCGCGGCGTTCCAGCATGCAGTTGCTCGTAGACTCTCAATTACGGCTGAAGGTTGGTCGAAATAATTAAAAGTGCACAAGATTTTGGGTTGGCCACCAATTATCTTGCAGTGGCATCAGCATTCCACGTTTCAATGCGGTTCAAAAACATGCGGATTTGATGCAGCGATGATCAAATGGATTTTGGGTCCACCTAGAAACTTGCGAAAAATCTCCAGACGATCGGCGCCGTACCGCCCCAGCAGTGTAGGAGCAATTCGCTCCATCGGCAATCGATGTGGCGAGCAATGCTAGCGGAGGCGTTCCGACAGAAAGTCGCAAGCCTTGCGGTATTTTCTGAGACTGTCCGTCAGCAACACCAGCGGTGAATTGCTTGTTGATAGAGGGCGGTGCCTTTTTCAAGCTGGTCAAGTTCGATCCATTCGTCGTCGGTGTGAGCTTGCGCAATATCGCCTGGGCCGAAGACGGCAATATTGCGAAGTTCGGTAAATACGGCTCCGTCTGTGCCGTACGCGACCGTCCGCGATGCCGAAAGTGAAGTCAGTTCCAGCAATTCACGAATGAACGGTGTGTCAGGGTCGGTAAAAAGTGGAGTGCCAGCGAAGAGGAGTTCAAATTGCAGCCCATTGGACTCTGCAAGCGTCTTCAAACGTTGCACCATGCCGTCCGCGTTTTGCCCAGGCATCGGGCGAAAATAGACCATGCATTCGGATTTAGCGGACGTGATATTCAGGGCTGTATTGGAGTCTTTAATTACGATATTGAGGCTGGGGTTCGGTGGCGAAAAACGAGCATCATGCCATTCCGGTAACGTTTCCATTTCGGATTGAATAATACCGATCTCACGCAGGAACGGGATGAGTGCGATGTTTGCGCTAAGCCCTAGGCCCGTACTCGAATGTGCGGCCCTCCCAATTGAGGTCGCGCGGATGGCTCGACCTCCCTTGTGAGCATGAACGATTTCGAGCCTTGTGGGTTCGCCGATAATCGAGCGCGTCTGCGACTCGACGATCTCACGATAGATGACTGATTTCTCCCTCACTTGTTTCGCACCGATCATCCCAATTTCTTCGTCGGCGGTCGCAATAAAATAGAGAGGAGCTTTAAGGACTGCTGACTGCAACGCGTCAGCAGCGGCCAGCATACAACTTAAAGATCCTTTCATATCGCACGAACCACGTCCATAGATTCTCCCATCAGCCACGAATGGCGTCCATGGACCGGATTTCGGAAAGCTCCACGAAGTCACGGGGACGACGTCCGTGTGACAAAAATAGGCAAGTCCGCACCCGCCGGCTGGACCCTTGCGGCTCTGAACGCAGGATTTGTTTATCCCGTTTTCATCAAAATAATCAATGCATTCTGTATCAAATCCGAGCTTTATCAGCCATGTGGCGACGCAGTTCGAGATGTCCTTGTTGGATTCGCTGCTCACGGTTTTAAAGGGGATGAGTTCCCTAAGAAAGTCACTGGCTTGCATAGGAATCACTAGAAGTGAAGATCAGAAGCGTGGTTTCGCAGGGCATAGAGGATCAATGATTGCAGGCAAAAAAGCAAGTGAGGCCCGCCCGAATTTGCCGGCGGGATGGTGATCATGCTATCCTCCCGTCATAGCTTTCCAACGCGTGAACGGCCTTGCCCGATTCTTTCACGCGTTTAGTCACTACGCCGCGGGCGGCAGCATCGCGGACGTTTGGTTCTGCAGCGACTCCGACTGATGAATTTCCGTTGAAAGTTTCCCACCGATGACTGAAAGTCTGATCGCTGAAATTTTTGAACCGCTGCAATCGATGCGTCTAATCGATCCTCATACGCACATCAATCCGTTGCATGCGGCATCATCGACGCTGGCAGACATTCTCGGCTATCACTACTACACCGAACTCGCTCATTCAGCTGGACTATCCAAATCGCAGATTGAGGACCCCGGAATTTCCCCTAAGGAAAAAGTTGGACGACTCGTTCCGTGGCTGGCGACGCTTGAAAATACGGCACAGTACAATTGGTTACTGGAAATGTGTCAGGTGTTTTTTGATTTCGAAGACGATCGCATCACGGAATCCAATTGGGAATCGCTCTACGATGGTTCGTTGCGGAAGATGCAGAGCACAGACTGGGAACAGACGGTGCTTGCCCGATCCGGACTGGATCAGGTATACCTGACTAACGATTTCGACGATCCACTGCAGGGTTTTAACACGCGCAAGTTTGTTCCGTGTCTCAGGACAGATGACCTCGTGTTTCATCTGACAAATCCAGCGGTTCGGGAACGCCTACAGAAAGCGACAGGTGTTAGCCCTCAGAGTTCGGGGACGCTCAGACAGGCGATCGGAAAACTCTTCGATCATTTCAAGGCGCATGGAGTGCGTGCATGTGCGATATCGTTACCGCCGGATTTTTCACCGTCGTCTGTCAGTGCGTCCGCAGCGGACGTTGTGATTGCAAAAGTGTTCCGTGGAAGTGTGCTGACGGCGGACGAATTGAGCGTGCTGAGCCGATTTGTATTTTGGTCGCTGGCGGAGTTCTGCGTGGAGCACCGGTTGCCCTTCGACCTGATGATTGGAGTGAATCGAAGAGTTTACGAAGACGGTGTTTTTCAGGGACAGGATTTGTTCGATAGCCGGGTGTCGCTGCTGCAGTATAAGGCTTTGTTCAATGCATTTCCGCGCGTTGTGTTTCCGGTTTCGGTGCTGTCGGAGACAAGTAACCAAGAACTGGTCAGTTATTCGTGGATTTTCCCAAATGTAGTGACGTGTGGACACTGGTGGTATTCGAACATTCCGGTTTACATCGAACGCGACACGCGAAGTCGCCTGCAGGCAGTTCCGCAGACAAAACAAATTGGTTACTATAGTGACATGTACAAGCTGGAGTTTGCTTTGCCAAAATTTGCAATGTATCGTAGGATTTTGGCAAAGGTTTTGGCTGAAGATTTCGTGATTGGGCGTCGCTGGAGTGTTGAAAAAGCGGTTTCACTTGGGAAAACTATTCTCCGGGGAAATATCGAGTCGATCTTTGGGAAATGCGACTGACGCCCGGTCGCTTCCGGCACCGAATTGTTTTGGACTGCCTTCGGCATAAGAATAGGGTCTGGATTTGATGGCACGCATTGTACTTCTAAAGGATGGTCAGTCGTTTCCCTACGAATTGACGAATTTTCCGGCGAGGATCGGACGCCATCCGGATTGCGATGTGCAGGTGGATTCGAACATGGTGTCTCGATTCCATGCCCAGTTGGTTAATGTTCGGAACAAGATCTTGTTGGAGGATCTGAGCAGTGGCAACGGTTCATTCCTGAACGGTCGACAACTTGAAACAAACAAACCAGTGACTTTGCGTCATAACGACCGCATTAAGCTGGGGCCAATCAAATTTCGCTATGAGGATGACAGCCACGACAGCTCGATCGAATCCGGCATAACCGAAGGTGTTGATCTGAATGACGGAACATCATCGACGATTATGGGCAGCGCGGTAGCACGTGGCTTCGGCGTGTTTGAAGTTCGTCCGGAGGAAAAACTCCGCGGGATTCTGAAGATCAATCAGAGTCTGGCGGGCCTGATTGAAGTGAGCAGTATTGCTCCGAAAATTCTAGACACCCTGTTCGAAGTTTTCCCTCAAGCTGATCGCGGCGCGATTCTGATCAAAGATCCGATCCCGAAGAAATTTATTCCAATCGCGCAGAAACAACGGGCGGAAGGCGTTGATGAGTCGGTACGTCTGAGTCGCACGGTTTTGGAACGCGTGATCAACGACAAGACAGGTATTTTGTCGGCAGATGCCTCGAGTGACGCACGGTTTAGCGCGAGTGAATCGATTTCTAGTCTGACGATCCATTCCATGATGCTGGTGCCCATGCTTGATATGGAAGGGGAAGTGTTTGGTGTCATCAGTCTGGATACGCAGAACCCCATGAAACGCTTCACGGAAGAAGATTTGGAGTTACTGTTGGCGGTAGCAAATCAGTCCGCTCATTCGTACGAAAATGTCCGGCTCTTGCAAAGTCATGTCGATAAGCAGAAGCAGGACAAGGAAATGAAAATCGCCAGCGGTGTCCAAAAAGCCCTGCTACCAGAAAAAATGCCGAACGTCGCAGGTTATCGCTTCTTTGCGTCGTATGATGCCGCTCAGGCTGTCGGTGGCGATTACTTTGATTGCTTTATGATTGGTTCCCGTAAGGTCTGTATTTCGTTTGGTGATGTCGCAGGCAAAGGCGTGCCTGGCGCGCTCATCATGTCACGCATCGCGAGTGTCGTGCAGAATACAATGAGTTTTACAGATGACGTCCAAGTCGCCATCCAGCGGATCAATTCTCACATGTGCCACAACATGGTTGAGGGACGCTTTGTGACCTACATCCTAGGCGTGATTGATCTGGACACAAACCGCATTACGATGGCCAACGCTGGACACATGTCGCCCTTAATTCGTAAGGCTAACGGTGAAGTTGAGGAATTCAATCAGGCCACAATTGGGATTCCCATCGGGATTATCGACGGATATCCGTATGAAGTTGTGGAACGGGAAATTGCTGTCGGGGAAATGTTTGTGCTCATCACGGATGGTGTCGATGAAGCCATGGATCCGGACGGCAATTTGTACACCAAGGAAGTTGTGCGCGAATTTGTGGCTGTCGGCTCGCCGGATCCTGAAGTGTTGGGACGAGCTTTACTTGCGGATGTCCGCATCCATGCCAATGGTCGTGATCAGAACGACGACATCACAATCATGACGTTCGGTCGTCTCCTCTGATTTTCGGTTAGTGAGATTGCTTCCGTAGTCCTGTCAAAACAGCAAACCGCACCCCCGGCAACGTATTGGCCCTGAGGTGCGGTTGGGAGTTGTGCGGGCGAATCTGCTCAGAGCGACCCCATGTGTTCTCCAAAGGTACGCCATTCCATGGTGGAGGGATCTGCCACTTTGCGGTAGCCTAAGCTCATGAGCACTTCAAGGACTTCGCTCCAAGTGGGAAACGGTCGACCACTTTTGCGCTTGTAGTCATCCATTGACCGCATGAATTCAATCTCATTGTCGGAATAGTCGCGTTCGCAAGTCGTCGGATCTATCTGTCGACGACGATCCAAGCGGCGACGATCGATGATTTCACGACGCGTTTCGATAGTGATCTCCGGAACCGTCGGAATAGATTCCGGCTCAAACGGAACGGCTCTGGATGGTATTTTTTCGATGACTTTTTCTTCAACGACCGCAGGTTTGCGGCTTGAAGTCATGCGTCTGCGACCTGTGCTGCGTCGTTCAGTGACGAGAAGATCGGAAGAATAGTCCAACATAATAATGCACCTTCCTCACGTTTTGCGGGGACGAAACGAGACCCATTGTGGCATGACTGCGGGCAGTCGGTGCAACAACAGTTTTGGCCGGATGCATTCAGAACCAAAAGATTTAGTTCTCGGAGTCAATCCTTTTAATCACCGCGATGCTTCCTTGTTCCGGCAGTCGAGTATTCCCCACGCAAGGCAGATCGGGAGAAATAAAACGATTACTGAGGCATGTTCAGAGAAAGAAACATTAGCGATCGCGCAAGAAATCCGGTTGTGATGATTAGGCTATTTGTGATAGCCCAGTGACACCATCACGTCGAACAATTCTTCAAACGTAATGAAACGTCGGTGACGGGCGATTTTATAGTCGTCTACGGCATTGGCAAACTCAGCAACTTCCGGGCGAACAGAGCGGTCCCCATCACGAAACTGACGGCGTTCTGGCGCGATTTGGTTTACACTGCCGTCATGCTGCCGGCGTTCCAGGAACAAAGTTTCGGGTTGTTCGATAATAGATGGCTGGATCATAATGTGTTTCACCTTTGACTTGATGGCGCGAATCTGAAAACAGTTTCGCTGAACTTGAAGCATACAACCATTAGTTGCGTTTCCTCAGACCGCAAACCACATTCAATTTTGCCAATGAAATTAGCAGGCAACTCGCAGCGAGTCTGCGCGATTTCACCGAATTTGTCGAACAGTCGGATTACCGTGTTTCCTCGTTTTTTCACTGGAGTCTGTTGCGTTCACGCCACACATGGTTGAAATACACCCCAATTAGACCTCAACTGTTTTTGTCATTTACTGTGGAATCATCATGCCTGTTGTCTGTGTGCTTGGCGCAGGAGCCATGGGAACTGCCTGTGCGTGGGTTGCCGCGCAAAACTCCGACATTTCCGTGCGCCTGTGGGCGAGGAATGAGACGTTTGCGCGACACATCCAAGAAACGCGTGAAAACAGTCGGCTGTTGCCACGCATCAAACTGCCTGCCACTATTGAAGTAACAGCCGATGCTGGGTATGCCCTGCGGCAGGCTTCCGTTGTATTGGTTTGTGTTCCGACCCGTGGTCTCCGTGAAGCCATGCAGCAACTGGCTACGTTGATCCCCCAGCAGGCATTGATTGTCAGCACTGTAAAAGGCATGGAAAATGACACGTTGCTTCGGCCGAGTCAGATGATCCGGCAGATTCTTGGTCAGCGTCCGGTTGTTGTGCTAGGAGGCCCGTGTCATGCCGAAGAAATTACGGCAAGAAAGCCGGCAAGTATTGTGGCGGCCTGCGAATCGCTCGACGCAGCAGAACAAATTCAATCACTGCTGTCGATGGAAACTCTGCGTGTGTACTCCAATTCCGACCAGCGGGGCGTTGAACTTGCAGGCGCTTTGAAAAATGTGATCGCAATTGCCGCTGGAATCTGTGACGGATTGAAGTTTGGTGACAACGCAAAGGCTGCATTGCTGACACGCGGATTAGCCGAAATGGTGCGTTTCGGGACGGCGTTGGAGGCGAGCAGCGAGACATTTTTTGGCCTTGCAGGGCTGGGTGATCTGGTCGCGACATGCAACAGCCAGCACAGTCGCAATCGCTTCGTGGGAGAAGCCTTGGGACGCAGACAGTCGCTCCCTGCGATCATGGAATCCATGACAGCTGTCGCGGAAGGCGTCTTTACGGCACGCAGCGTTTACCAGCTTTCCTGTCAACGCGGCATCAGTATGCCGATCGCGCAGCAGGTTTATCGTGTACTTTTCGAAAACAAATGCCCGCGCGAAGCAACCGTTGAGCTCATGCAGCGGCCATTGAAGTTGGAATAATAAACTGGCTCGTTCGCAGAATCTGTGGGTGAAATCGATTAGGAAAAGTGGCGTTGTGTCTTGGGAGTGCGCAGGCACGTCGGGGACATGGGCCGGCAAGTTTCTGCGTGAGTGGTGTGTGCGAGCGAACCGTTCAAAGATTGAGCCCATGAAGAAGTTGGCGAAGACACTACGGAAACACGAATCCCTGCTGCTCAACTGGTTCGAATCTAAGGGCTTGTCTTCAGGTATTGTGGAGGGCTTCAACAACAAAGCCAAACTGACCATGAGAAAAGCCTATGGCTTTAAGACGTTTGAAAACATTCAAATCGCTTTGTTTCATCAGCTCGGAAAACTTCCTGAGCCAGAATCTACCC
>QWQG01000106.1 GCA_003670925.1 Planctomycetota bacterium
ATGTCATTGCGATTGACGTGATTCCGGTAAACGACAGACCATTCTTCAATCCGCTGGTGAGTCCTGCCGCGATTGATGAAGACGCAGGCTTGGTGACAATTGTCGGGTTTATGACGGGGCAGGCTGCCGGCCCCGGCAATGAGTCAACGCAGGGGATGACAGCGACTTTAACAGTCCAATCTGAAACCGGCAACTGGACGACAGCCACGTTCTTTGCAGTCGCACCCTCGATTGATCCGGTCACAGGAACGCTGACCTTCACGACCGCTCAGGACGTCAACGGAACGGCCACGATTCAGGTCGTGCTGACAGATGATGGTACTCCGAATGCATCGAGTGTGGCCCAGACATTTGTGATCACCGTCAACGCGGTGAATGATATCCCGGTCTTTACGGTCAACTCGGGCGTCGCCCCGATAAACGGCAGCGGCGATATCACAACTCTGGAAGATGCCGGCCTTCAAACCATCAATTACGTCGCCACGTCTGCGGCGGCACGTACGACGGCTCTGGATGAAGTCGGTGCGCAGCTACCACTCGTCTGGACTGTTTCAAGCCCGACCCTAGTGACCGGCAACCTGAGCTTCACCACTCTGGGCGTCAATCCGGTAACGGGTGTGTTGACCTACAACTCGACTCAGGACACCGCCGGTTCGGTCACCGTCGTTCTGACGCTGACCGACGCTGGTTCCAATTTGGCCCCGAACGTCAATTTCGCCACCCGAACCGTCACGATTAACGTGACTCAGGTCAACGATGCTCCGGTGGCAAGGACTGGAAACTATGTTGTCGATGAAGGCTACAGCATGATGCTGGATGCGAGCCTGAGCTTCGACGTCGATGCGCCATTTGGGGACTTCCTGACGAAGTACGAATGGGATCTGGACAACAACGGATCGTGGGAAACGGACGCAGGCAGTTCTGCCACGAAGACTCTCACGTGGGCGGAGCTGTCGGCTCTGGGGATTACCGCACCGTCTGTTCGCACGATTCGGCTGCGAGTCATGGACAACAGCGGTCTCCCCAACAACAAAGGCACTACCACCGCGACACTCACAACGCTCATCGTCGATTATGGCGATGCTCCGGAAACTTACGGGACACTGAGACCGGATGGTGCAGCACATACGATCGCAAATAGCCTGTTTCTCGGACCAGCGGTCACGAAGGAACAGAACGGCCAACCGTCTGCATTGGCAGATCTTGATTCGGATGATGGCGTTAGCTTCCCGACTTACATCGAAACATCGCTCACCCAAGTGCTGCCTGCGTACGTCGATGTCACAGCGTCTGCGGCCGGGAAACTGGACATCTGGCTGGATAAAGTCGGTGCCGGATTCGGAGCCTTCGATACGTCTGAGAAACTGAATGGCGGTGTCAGTTATGTTGTGACAGCCGGCCCGAACCGCATCAACTTCACGATTCCCGCCGGGACGACGACCGGTGATTCCGTGATGCGTTTCCGACTCAGCACTGCCGGTTCGCTGTTGCCGACCGGACGTGCCAATGATGGTGAAGTCGAGGACTATGCCGTCCAGATCAGAGCACTCCAGAACGCCGTCACGCCGACCATCACCGGCCCGGCCTCACCGACCACGGACCTGATTCCACGAGTGACATGGTCTCTGCTTCCGCAAAACTACAACTACAACGTTGTCGTCAAGAATTCCGCAGCCGTTATCGTGTTCACGCAGACGGGCACGACTTTTAATTTTGCGAATATCACTCCTCCGCTTCCAGCCGGAACCTACACGACGACTGTCACCGCGTTCAATAAATTGGGTGTTGCAGCGTCTGGCGGCCCGGCGACCGGCCAATTCCAAATCATGGCCCCGATTATTACTGCACCGACCGGTTCGGTCACGTCGCCGCGACCGCAGATCGTCTGGAATGCTGTCAACGGGGCGACCACTTATCAAGTAGAATTGTTTAACCGTACGGACAACGTGTTGGTAGCCACCGTCACTGGAATCACCACGCCGAACTGGACTCCGACCACGGATCTTGTGTTGGCAGACTATCGCGCGACGGTGACGGCTTTGAATGCCCTTGGGCAGACAAGCACTGCGGGCGTGAAAAACTTCACTATTGCCCCGCTATTACCGGTGGTCCAATTGCCATCCGGTCGCACTCCGGACAGCACGCCGACATTCAGTTGGAGTCTTGTGCCAGGTGCGAACCGCTATGAACTGGTGGTCAAACAGAAGTGGGGCACTTTTGCTACGGTTATCAACCAAGCCAATCTGACAACAAATACCTTTACTCAACAAACCCCGCTAGGACTGGGACGGTACACATACCGAGTTCGCGCGATCAATGATCCTTCAAATGGAAGCGTGACGTCCGCCGTTTATTCTGCTGCCGCTGCGACTTATGAGTTTGTCAACGTTGAAGCACCGATTTTAACGGGGCCAGCTTTGACCACGTTCAGCAACCTTCCCGTCATTACTTGGACCCCGCAGTTAAACACCGAAACCTCTGAGATCTGGGTGAATCAAGTCGTGGATCAAGTTGGTAGTCAGAGCCTGTTTTTGAAAAAATTCGCGGTCACAGGCAATTCTTACACGCCCACTGCGGCTGAAACGTTTGGGCTTGGAACGTATGTTCTCTGGGTCAGAAGTTATTCCAATACGGATAATCCGGCAACTCTTGTTGATGAGCGTGAAGTGAGTAACTGGAGTCAGCAACGGGTGATCCGCGTTTCCACACCTCCTACCATCGTAGGTCCGATAGGTCGTACTCCGCTTGCCAAGCCGACTTTGTCATGGCAGAGTGTTCCGGGAGCCTTGAATTATGAAGTCTGGCTCAACAACACCTCAGTACCGGTTGCTAAACTGTACAACCCGGCGGGAATCACTTCATTGAGCTACACCGTTCCCGCAGGTCTACCAATCGGCAACTACACATTCTGGGTTCGAGCCCGCAATGCATTCGGATCTGATAGCAACTGGAGCCAATCACAGAAGTTCGAAGTCGTCACCTCTCCCGTCTTGATAGGGCCATCCGCATCAACATTTATTAAGCGTCCGACGTTTAACTGGACGAATATGAAAACGACGCTGGGTCCAAATTCGCTGGCTGCTGGTGCGGTAAGGTACGAATTCCGACTGTACGGACGTAATGCCGTGACGTCAATTTACGAGGAATTGGCTCAGTACGCGGCGACGAACCTGACGACGAATTCTTATACGATCCCGACCGATTTGCCGTCAGGCGATTATCGCGCCTTTGTGAGGGCCATTGGGGCCGGCCTTCCTGCCACAAGTATTCCTGAGACCACTACCGATTACAGTCTGCCGCTGAACTTCTTCGTCGGCGGGCGGCCGATAGTAAACCCGATTCCTCCGACGACGAATACCACGCCCACTTTGTCATGGAAGGCCGTCGATGGGGCATCGGGGTATGAGGTGTTTATTGGCACGGCAGCCCTGCCCAACGTGAACCTCCTGAATTCCACCAACAATAAAACTGGCGGAACGTCATTTGTGGTGCCTCAGGCATTGGCGAAGGGCGTCTACCGATACTGGGTTCGGGCCTTCAACGCCAGCACAGGAGCTGCCGGTCCTTGGAGCCTGCAGCAGACACTGACGATTGTTAAAGCCACGACCCCGGCACAGGAGCAATCATTGTCAGCTGCTCCTGAGTTTGTGTGGACAGTGGTGCCAGGCTTGGTTCCACAGGCATTAGTGACGGAATCTGCCATCAGCATGGTCCCAGCCGTCATCGATGGCTCCCAGTACTTGCCGCTGGCGGAAGCTAAGGCAAATGTGGTCTTGGACTTGCCAATGCTTGTCATTGAAGGTGCGGCGAACGCTGTGCCGTTTGTCGAAGACGCGGTAGCCACAGAGCAAAAGGATTCTGTGCTTTCGAAATGGGACGAACAGGCATGGTGGGAAGGACAGCCTATCGCTCAGAAACCTGCTGAAGTGGCCCCCAAGAATTCAGCTGCCGGATTTCTAGGAGCACTGTTAGCGTTGGCTCCTCGATCTTTCCGCCGCCGTAAAGACGAATAGGGCAAGACGAGTATGTCCGAATCAGCGCTTCCCGAGAACCCTGCGGAATTGGCAAATTTCGGACGCCTCGAACTGATCGCACGGCAGTTGGTTGAAGGTCTGATGATGGGGCGGCATCGCAGTCCATTCAAGGGATCGAGCGTTGAATTTGTCGAACATCGGGACTACCACCCTGGCGACGAAATTCGCCATATTGACTGGCGGGCCTACGGAAAAACGGGCCGCTATTATGTGAAGGAGTTTGAAGACGAAACAAATTTGCGGGCACATCTCTTGGTTGATGTCAGTGGAAGTATGTCGTATGCCGGGCAGCACGTCAGCAAGTTTCATTACGCCCGGATGCTCGCGGCGTCACTGGCATGGTTGTTACTAAGCCAACGCGATTCAGTCGGAATGGTGACTTTTGATTCAAAGATTCGCGAACAGGTGAAGCCCTCGAGTAACCGCGACACGTTTCGCCGCATCACAGAAATCCTCGAAGAAACGACTCCCGGTTCTGACTCGGGAATGGCGAGCGTGCTGGAATCTATTTTACCGACCATCCGGCGGCGTAGTCTGCTGATTCTGATCAGCGACTGCTTCGACGACATCGAAAAACTATGCAAGACGTTACAACGGTGTCGTCACGAGCGACATGAAGTCGTCATTTTTCGCATCGCCGCACCGGAAGAAGAGGTGTTTCCGTTTGATCGTCCAACGCAGTTTCGCAATCTGGAAAACGCTGCGGATCGATTGCTGGTGGATCCCGCGCGCCTTCGTAAAGAATACCTGCGGCAATACAACGCCTTCGCGGAATCGTTAAACAAACAATGCGGAGCAATCGGGATCGACAGTCGCCGATTGCTCACAAATGAACCGCTGCAGATTAGTCTCGGTCACTGGCTGGCAGAACGGACGGCGTCACAGTCTGGGCGACGGTGACAGACGCATTCCACAGATCCAACAGTTTAGAGGATTCGTAATCGCCAGCCGTGATTTCAAATCCCAGATCGGCAATCATGCGGAAATCTTCTTCTGCTTTCTGACCTGGTGTTGTGAGGTAGTCGCTCACAAACATCGAGTTGGCTGGATACATCCCCATGGCCTGCATTGATCGCAAATTGACTTCACGGCCACCCGCAATCCGCAGCTCAGCATTTGGATTGGTCAGCCGGAACATCGCCAGTACCTTTAGGCAAAATCGCGGATCCAGTTCGTGGACTGCTTGCAGTGGTGTGCCGTCGATCGAATTGAGAAAGTTGATGGGAATCGATTCGACATGGAGTTCC
>QWQG01000173.1 GCA_003670925.1 Planctomycetota bacterium
GGCTGTTTATTTTCACCGAGAATTCCCTCGCTGACGCTTCGGGTTAGTGAGTGTCATTGGGCTGACGCCCTGCCGCTCGCCTGATGCGATTATCGGCGAGCGCCCGCATATTTCATGGGCACCCAGGCTCCATTTTGCTGGCTGCTGGCAACGCATTGCTGAATGAAATACATGCCTTCGGCACCGTCATACACGTTTGGATAGATGGTATTTTTCTTTTCAAAATCTACCCCTATGGCGCGATCAACCATCGCGTCGTAGGCAAATCGATACACATTAGCAAAGGCTTCGAGGAACGCTTCGGGGTGGCCAGCTGGCAACCGGCACGCGGCCTTTCCCATGCTGTTCATGTGCGGAGCATTTGGATCGCGTGTGTACATCTGATGCGGCGAACCATTGCGTCGCACGATCATCAAGTTCGGTTCCTCCTGCCGCCACGCTAGTGCGCCTTTGGTACCATCGACTTCAATAAACAGATCGTTTTCGCGTCCGTGCGAAATCTGGCTGGCAGTCACCGTTCCTAGGGCGCCGTTTTCGAAGCGCACGACGGCATGGCCGTAGTCGTCCAAGCGTCGTCCTTCGGCAAAGATCTTCAGGTTGCAGGAGATGTCCGCCGGAATCAGGCCGGTCATGTAGCGTCCTAGATTATAAGCGTGCGTGCCGATATCGCCGAAGCAGCCTGCTGCTCCGGATTTCGTCGGATCGGTGCGCCACGCCGCCTGTTTCTGATCGTCAGATTCCAGTCGACTGCGCAACCAGCCTTGAATGTAGTTAGAACGGACGGCGTTGATTTCCCCTAGTTCACCGTTCAAGATCATTTCGCGTGCCTGCCGCACCAGTGGGTAGCCAGTGTAGTTGTGGCTGACGGCGAATACCACGCCGCTCTTTTCAACAGTTTTGACAAGATCTTCCGCTTGCGCAAAATCAAACGTCATGGGCTTGTCGCAGATCACGTTGAAACCGGCTTCTGCCACCGCTTTGGCGATTTCGAAGTGCGTGTGGTTCGGGGTCGCCACGCTGACGAAATCGATCCGTTGATCTGCCGGCAACGCCGTTTCCTGCTGAATCATTTCAGTTACGGAACCGTAGGCCCGCGATTCCGGAATGTCATAGGACGGCGCACTGGCCTTCGCGCGAGCGGCATCTGATGACAGGGCACCTGCCACCAGAGCGGCGCGATTGTCTAGCACAGCGGCCGTCGCATGGACGCGCCCGATAAAAGCGCCTTGCCCTCCACCGACTAGCGCCATTCGGAGTTTGCGATTCAATTTTCCGTTGGTTGTTTCTGACATTTTCCTCGCCCTTTGGTCAATATCAACGATTCATCTTGAGCCTTGAGAGCGAGCAGCATAATCACGGCAAGAACAACCGGCAACTCAACGAGCAGACAATCACTACAACGGGTGCAACTGGTCGTGCCGATTTTGCGAGTCGGATCAATTTCGCAGGCGTTGGGATTTCACAGCATCCGTCACACCTTTAAACCTTAAGATGAATTGTGAATACTTGATCAGTTGTGGACTAGCCTTCATCAGCCGCCCCCTGCATTCACGAGTCTTGCGCTTTTGCTTTGGTGCCGTGGTGCTCTGATTCACATCCAAGGTCCACTGGATCCCGTAATGCGAACCGTCATCAGCCCGACATCAAATTCCTTCCTTGATGAGATTCGATCCACAATCGCCTCATTTGAGTCTCTGCGAACTGCTAGGACGAATATCTCTGAGGACAACTGTGGCCCATCCTTGGCTTTAGCTCCACTGAATGCCGTTGGCCAACTAGGACAGATGCAAATCAACCTTGCGGAGCGCGCGGAACTCACAGTGGAGTCAACGTGCGCGGTGCAAGCTTTCCCTGACACAGCAAACCTTGAGACCGTTCCACACCCTAATTCGAAGAAATCCGGGGCGCAGACGTTAAATCTCGAAGATATCTATCAGATTCACGATTCGATTCCGTTCATTCCGTCCCGCTTTGCTGCGACAACGCAACCTTCTGAGCTGAGTAATTTAGGTGAGAAATTTACAAATAATCGCTGCCACGACAAGACAGCAAAGATTATGCTCGTCGATGCGGACCCAGTGAATATTCTCGAGTATCGCCGACATCTAAAAATAGAAGGCTACGAAAACTTTGTCACCACAAGTGACGCCCGTGAAGCGTTGCACCTGATTCGCCAAGAACTACCGGACGTGCTGTTGTTGGATATTCAGATGCCCAAAATCAGCGGGCTAGATCTTCTGCGTGTGATCGGACTGGATCCCATCCTTCAGCACATCCCTGTCTTAATGCTGACGACGACTGCGGATCTGGTTACACGCAAGCAGGCACTGGACTTGGGAGCGAGCGACTTTCTCCAGAAGCCGATCGCACCGGAGGAACTTGTTCCACGCGTGCGGAACGCGATTGTGATCAAGAAACATTACGACATGGCTTCGAGCGAAACGCTTCGTCTCGAGAAGGAGGTTAAACGCCGCACCCACCAATTGGAAGCCACCCGTCAGCAGCTGGTCCTGTGTCTGGCGCGTGCCGCAGAACAACGCGACAACGACACCGGTAACCACGTGATTCGCGTAGGTCGTTACACGGCGATCATCGCGCGGCAAATGGGGTATCCTGAAAATCGCTTGGAAATGCTGGAGCAGGCCGCACAACTTCACGATGTCGGTAAAATTGGAATACCAGATTCCATCCTGTTTAAACCCGGCAAGCTCGGCCTCGATGAATACGATCTCATGAAAAAACACTGCGCGCTCGGACGGCAGATCATCGAGCCTATCTCAGAAAAACACTGGAACATCTTGAAATCACATGCCAGCATCGGCGGTAGTATGTTGCATGTCCAGTCTTCTTCGCTGTTGATGCTTGCTTCGCGAATTGCCCAAACCCATCACGAACGCTGGGACGGTCTAGGTTATCCTTTGGGCCTGCACAGCGACGACATTCCCGTTGAAGGCCGCATCGTTGCCGTCGCTGACGTGTTTGACGCACTCTCCAGTAAACGTCCCTACAAAGATCCGTTTCCGCGGCAGAAGTGTTTCGACATTTTACGGGAAGGACGAGGCACGCAGTTTGATCCTGCTGTCATCGATGCATTCTTCGCCTGCGGCGATCAAATTGTCGAGATTCAACTTCTCCTGATGGACGAAGAGGATCGCATCCATAAAGGGCATCTGGAACCTGTTGCGTTGACTGCCGAAACGACCGCGTGATCAGCATCGCGGCTTTTAATATTCCCTGAGTCCATGCTGGTCGGGCTGAGTCAGCCACTGGCGGTCAATGTCCGTTACTGCGTCTCTGATGTGTCCGTTTTTCAGAACATCCGGGCATTCAGTTGCAGAGTGTCTGCTTTGCTTGTCACATTATCGCAAAATGTCGGCCATCGGACATGCGCGGTTTGAGACTGGACATGCCTGTCCGCGTGCATTTTCTATGTGCATGATTGCGGAGTCACACAAAGATGAAGGTTGCTGTTACCGATTATTCTTTTCCCGATTTAACAGTTGAAGAATCCATCTTGCAGCCTGCAGGGCATGCCATCGCGGCATGGAAGGAGCGAAAATCGGCTGCGGAGCTACCCGCGTTGGTGGCCGATGCAGATGCCGTGATCACTCAGTTCGCGCCGGTCAATGCGGACGTGATCGCATCAATGCAGAAGGCCCGCGTCATTGTGCGGTACGGGATTGGTGTGGACAATGTTGATTTGGCTGCAGCTCGAGCAAAGGGCATTCCGGTCTGCAATGTGCCAGATTATTGTATCGACGAAGTTGCCGATCACACGTTGGCGTTTATTCTTGCGACAACTCGGCAGGTCGTAACCAACAGCAACACCCTGAAGGGCGGTAAATGGGGACTCGCCACTTCGCTTGACCACATGAAAGCACTCCGCGATCTGGCAGTCGGGGTGGTTGGATTTGGTCGGATTGGGCGTGAAGTAGTGGCGCGTTTGCGACCATTTCGCTGCCGGATTCTCGTCTACGATCCGCTTGCCAAGCCTGCCGATATCGAAGCCGCTGGTGCGACACCGGTCGCGTTGAGCGACCTGCTGGCTCAGACGGACGTGATTACTTTACACTGTCCATCCACGCCAGAGACGCGTGGGATGTTGAATTCGGAGTCGTTGGCGAAAACACGTCCGGGCGTGAGCATCATTAATCTGGCCCGTGGAGATTTAATCGATCCCAATTCACTGCTGGTAGCTCTCCAAACAGGCCATGTTAGCGCGGCGGCTTTGGATGTGTTCAATCCGGAACCAATTCCCGCAGATCATCCGATTCTCAAGCTAGACAACGTGATCGTCGCCTCTCACATTGCTTCCACCAGTGTCCCAGCGGTCAGAAAGCTTCGCGAGACAGCAGCTCGGCTAGCGCTCATGGCGCTGAATGGCGAGCCGTTGGTGAATGTTGTCAATTGATTTTTTGCCACTCGTAATTCAGGTAAATTTCCTTGAAACGCATTTCCATTGCTGAACTCACAGATTTTGTGACGGAGTGCCTCCGGTCAACGGGGCTGGCTGAAGCTGATTGTCGCGTCACGTGCGAGGCACTGGTGTCAACCGACACTCTCGGAGTCTTCACACATGGCACCAAGCTCCTAGTGGGATACCTGAAGAAGCTTCAAGGAGGCGGTTATCCGATTTCTGCCGTTCCGCGAATTGAACGCGAAGGTCCGGCGTGGGCCATTATTGACGGCGGTTCCGGCCTTGGCCAAATAGGGTCAGCGTGCGCCATGCAGACTGCCATTCAGAAGGCGAAACAATTTGGTGTCGCGTTTGTTGCGTTACGCAATACGGGGCATATCGGTGCAGCCGGACATTATGCATTGCAGGCAACGCAGGCGGGTTGCCTCGCGATGGTGACAGGGAATGATATGCCGAGCGTGGCGGCCCCTGGTTCTACTAGAGCTGTGCTCGGCAGTAATCCCTTGGCCTATGCGATTCCAACCGGCGGTGATCCTGTATTGCTTGACATGGCGACGGCTGCGGTTGCCGGCGGCAAAGTTTATGCAGCGCATCAACGTGGAGAAGCGATTCCGGCGACATGGCTGATTGGTCCGGACGGGCTGCCGACGACGGATGGTTCACTCTACCCGCACGGAGCTGCGTTAGCTCCCATGGCTGGCCACAAAGGCTACGGCTTGGGACTGTGGTGCGAAGTCCTTTCGGCGTTGATTCCCGGTGGTGCGATGACGTGGCAAGTGGGAAGTTGGATTTTTGATGCACCGTCAAAACCATCCTTGCACAATGCGTCCTTCTTTGTGGCAGATATTGATGCGATGACAGATCGTGCTGCTTTCAACGCACGCATGCAGTCGCTAGTTGACGAAATTCACGCCGCACCCACGGCAGAGGGAGTGGCATCGGTGCTGCTGCCGGGTGAGCGAGAATTTCAAGCGGCGCGCGATGCCGTCCAGCACGGCATTGCTTTGCCGGAAGATGTGCGGATGAAATTGCGGGAATGTGCGGAAGTCGTGAGTTGTCCTGTACCTGAGTTTTTGAAGCAGGACATTCATTGATGCGTTGCCTCGGTCTGGACATCGGTTCTTCATCTATCAAAGGTGCTGTGCTGGACCTAGAAACATCCAGCGTCTCACACATTGTTCGCGAGCCATTTCCAAATCCAGTTGCGGGAATGCCGTCGGGATTTCATGAAGTCTCGCCGGAAGATATTTTCACCTGTGCAGTCAGCGTGATCGACCGGCTTTGCAGCCATGCGCCAGATGCCACAACGCTCTTAAGTTGCGGGCAGATGGGCGGAATCATGCTGGTGGATCAGAACCTCAGGCCTTTCACAAATTATCTGTCGTGGCGTGATCAGCGGACGACAGTTGTTGATCCCTGCGGCACGTCGACGCTGGATCGCCTCCGTGGTTGCTGGTCAGACGCGGTGTTTGAAGAACTCGGGAAAGAACTGAAACCCGGTTCCGCAACAAGCTTGCTTTACTGGCTAGCGCAACGACAGCTCCTGCCTGCAGAGGCCACACCGGTGACCGTAGGCGACTATGTGATCGCACGGCTTTGTCATGCGGCTCCCAAGATGGAACGCACTCAGGGTATCGGGATGTTGAATTTGCGTACGAGTGACTGGCATCACGCGGCGTTTGCCGCGTTGGGACTGGATGGTATGCGGTGGCCGCAACTCACACATGAAAAACAACCGGTCGGCACAGTTCATTGCCATGGCCGGACGCTGACCTGTTTTCCGGTGATCGGCGATCAGCAGGCAGCCCTGCGTGGCATCAAACTGCAGCCGCATGAATTGTCGATCAATGCCTCGACTGGTTCACAAGTGAGTCAGATCACGCGGGAATTCCGACCTGCAGATTGTCAGACGCGCCCGTGGTTTGACGGGCAATTCATGAACACCATCACGCACATTCCGGCTGGTCGCTCGCTTACCGTGTTGGAAGCCCTGCTGACCGAGTTGCCACGATTGGCAGGCGTGAAAATTGAAAACTCATGGCAACTGATTCAGCAAGCGTCAAAGTCTTCAAGCGGTGACGGACTCTCGTGCGACCTGAGTTTCTTTGCCAGCGCGATGGGCTACGACGGGCGGATTAAGGGCATCACAACCGAAAACCTCACCGTTGGCAACTTGTTCCATGCGGCGTTTGAATTCATGGCCGACAGCTATCTCACCTGTTCCCGCAGAATGAGTCCTCAGCCGACATGGGACCAGCTCGCAATCTCCGGCGGCCTTGTGCAGTCTTTTGCAGCACTCCGCGCCAAAATCGAAGCCCGATTTCCGCTCCCCATCCGCGACATAGCGGAACAGGAGGAGACGTTGCTGGGATTGATGGGTTCGACATAGCACGGACATGTTTTCCGCGTGGGGCTCAGCCCATGTCGCCAGCATAGTCACGGAAGTGAGTGGTGTGCATCGACCGCCCATTCCGAAAAAAGAAGCCCGGTTCTTTTGATAGAGCCGGGCTTCGAAGTTCAATTCAGCTTGATGGCAAACGCGATTACTTTGGTTCGCCCTTCTCCGCTGCGCCCTCCTTTGAAGACACAAGTTCGATCTCAAAGATCAAGACCGAGTTGGGGCCAATTCCGGGAGGGCCATTTTCGCCATACGCCAGCTCGCTCGGAATAAACAGACGATATTTCGCTCCGACTTTCATCAATTGCAACGCTTCGGTCCAGCCTTTAATCACTTGGGTCACACCAAACGAGGCTGGCATGTCATTTTCAGTAGGCTCTTCGCCTTCGTAAGAGTTGTCAAATACCGTGCCGTCGATCAACTTGCCGCGATAGTGCGTAGAGACGGTGCTCTTGGTTGTCGGTTTAGCGCCTGAGCCTTCTTTCAAGACCAAATATTGTAAGCCGCTCTTGGTAACTTTGACGCCCTCTTTAGATTTGTTTTCTGCAAGAAATGCTTTACCGTCTTCTAGGTTCTTTGAGACTTTTGCTTCAACTTTCTTCTGCATTTCGTCCTGCATCTCTTTGAATGCATCCTTGATTTCCTCAGGGCTTAAGACAGACTTCTCACCGGCTAGGGCCGCCGCAATGCCTGCGGTCAGAGCAGCCACATTAGCGTCGAGTCCCTGCTTCACAAAGTCTTTGCCGATGTTGTAACCAATGGCGTAACTCGCCTTTTCAATGGTGGTTTCCAATTTTGGAGCTTCACTTTTTTCTTGAGCCGCATCCTGTGCAATTACTGGAACGGCGGATGACAGAAGAAGGGATAAGACACATGTACGAAATACCATAGGACCATCTTTCGAGGTAGGAATGTTCAGGCAACCTGCATCAACATGAAGCAATGGCACCGGACACATCTGTTTGAATCAGCCTGCAGACTTGGTTGTGGAAACAGTCGCAGCATCGCACCCGCAGGGCCAAGTTTGAACTATGACGATTTCAAGGAAGGATGCCAATCGAACGCCCTGAATTGAACGAGTAACGAGCCCGTGTTTTTTCATTTTTGCCATTCTCGATCGGTTTTTGCTGCGTCTCAAATTTGAAATTTCCCCTGCGGACTTTGCACCTCGATGTTCTGACAGGTTATCCCCCCCCATGTTTCAGGGTGCCCCCGCGTTGTCTGGAGCGACACATGTCAGATCCAGTCGGCAGGATTCTCAGATCGGCTCGTACGATGCGGCGAGGCGTAGTTTTGCCTCTTCGGGGTTCATGTTGAAGAGCGTGCGACCCGAAGTCGTCCATGCGTTTTTTTGCCACTGGAAAACAGCGCAAGCGTCGCGGATGTTAGCGACGGCGGCAACGTTTTCCATGTCACTACCTGCGATCGCTTCAAATCTCAAATTGATGGAAACCAGCAGATTTGGCTGAGTGGTCGTGCGATCGCGGAGCAGGATGTGGGTTGGCTGCCATTCGCAATTTAGCCAGCGCAGGCCACGTGGTAGTCCGGTGGAAGCTGCCAGTTCGAAGTACTGACACTGCAGTGACTCACGATTTTGTGAAAACGCAAGCAACAGCTTGTCGGGTCGCGCTGCCGTGGGAAAGAATAATCGCCCGAGCAATTGAAACCATTTGAAAACCACAACCGCTGCACTTTCATCTCAGGTGATTAGGACGCGTTAAAGTCACCCCAGTTCTCCAGACCGGAACGTTATCGTGAGATTGTAACGACAGTAAGGATCAAAGGGTTTTTGAAGTGGGATCAGGTATCGAGAAAACCCGATAATCCGGATAACGGTGATATTTTTACGACTCAAGGATGCACGCGAGTTCGACAGCGTTTGTGCGAGACTTCCGGGTTCGGCAAGGAAGACTCTGACTGCGTGGCTGTGGACTCAACTGAAATAACAAATGACAAGGATTGGTTAACATGAGATTCAAATCAATTCACAGTGGCGTGAGTGTTCTTTTGTCGATGGCGTTGCTCGTGGGATCGCCGTTACTGGCGTCGGAAACTGTAGCAATCCGATCGTCCGACTACCTCTTGGGACAGGAAAGCATCCTCGCGGGCAGTGTTGTCAATCAAAGTGGCCTGCCGGTTGCTGGTTTGCCAGTACAGGTTCTGCATAAAGGTCAGGTCATTGCAACGGCTCTGAGTGACGACAAGGGCGAGTTTGCCGTACAGGGCCTGCGGAACGGACAGCATACAGTCAAGGTCGGAGCCTCGCAGCAGTCGGTGCGATTCTGGATGAGCAAAGCAGCCCCGCCAACAGCAGTCTCACGTCTGGCAATCGTTGTCGATGAAGAAGTAGTGCGTGGCCAGTGTGGCGAAGGCTGTGCCGAAGGCTGCGGCGAAGGATTCTCCGGGGCAGATCACCGAGCTTGGAAAACAGCGGTGGGGGTCTTGTTAATTGGTGGTGCCGTGGCAACGACGCTTGCACTGACGCTGGACGACAACAATAGCTCCGCAGCCCCGGGTAGTCCTTAGTTGTTGCGAACGCGAAAAATATGAAACAGCTTGAACGCCGATTGTTATCAATCGGCGTTTTTTGCTGCGCCGTTGGTGGAATCCGTAAAACCGTTAAAACCGGACTCACCCTTGCAACCGTTAAAGTCCGATATGTGACACAGATCAGGCTATCCTGTCTATTCAGGGCAATCGCGCCACCAGTCAAACTCAATTGGTGGCTCCTGCAAGATGCGTTGCGTGCATGATTGGGAATTCACGCAGGGCAAATTCTGCGGCACGGATCGGATGGCTGTTTGCGGGGGTACTTTGAGAGCCTGAAATTTTTCAAAGGAATGTGTCGGTGAAACGTCACGGCTTGCTAGCAGCAGGAATTCTTGGGTCAGCGACTGCAGTGTGTCTTCTGCTCAATCGCTATCACGGACTGTCCGCGTCTGAAGAAAAGACGCGATCCTTCCGTCAGGCATTGCCAGGTACGGAAACAGCGGATGTGAACGACGTCAAAGACGGCTTTCGTGTCAACTATTATGATGCCACATGGAACCGCGTCCTGCAAGACCTAGCGAAGCATCACGAATTGACGCTCGTGATGGATAAAGTTCCGCCTGGACGCTTCGCTCGGAAAGACAAACGCTACTACGATGTGGACGATGCCATTCGGATCCTCAATAGCGAACTGGAGTCCCAAGGCTATCGGCTGCTGCGGCAAAAACAGTTTTTGGTGGTTTTGAATCTTGATAAAGCACGGACTGAGTACGCTCGCCCACGGCTCCCGCAGGAACCTGATTCCAGCGTTGAACGATCGTCGTCCACGGATAAATTTGTGCGTTCGGCTTCAGCATCGAGAACACGCGCAGACGCGATCCACGACGGAGGAACACCGGAGGAGGCCGAGCCGATTCCAGATCGTTCTCAACCAGCGCGAAAAACATCACATCGAACATCCGGATTTGTGACGTCGCCACGCACACGCCCAAGTGGCATTCGGCAGACTGCCAGATCAGACGATCAAGACCCAACGGTGGATGGTTTCAGTAAGGTGGTCCGCGCTGTTTCACAGGAAAGTCAGGTCGTTGCTGACGAGCAGCCCGAAGCACCCGCGTTGACTCCCACGACAGTAAAGGCTGTCGAACTGGAAAACACATCAGCCACCGATCTAGCGCGTAAAATTTACGTCGTATTTTCAAAACGTGCTGGGCTGCAAAAAAAAGGCATCGAAGGACTTCCTACGTTTGCCGTTTATGATCGTACAGAAGATGGTTCGCCGAATAAAGCCATGCCTCCGCTCTTTTGCATCGCCATCGATCAGGAAACAAACCGGGTGCTGATTGAAGCGCCCGCATCGCGGATGACTCAGCTCCGGAAACTCGTAACCGATCTTGATCAGGCTGCGGCATTAGACGGTGACAAAACAGTCAAGCTACTCGAGAACAATGGGATCAAGGGTGAGACCGCCAAACAACTCAGCGAACAGATTCATCAGCTCGTCTCAATCGCTGATGAGACGGCCAAAGCTGGGGACGGCAAAACGCCACGACAGGACGCAATCGGAGAAGAAGATGATCCGTCCATCAACTTGCGCGGTGAAGTGAATATTCAGGCCATGCAAGATATCGGCGTCCTGATTTTGAAGGGCAATGAAGCTGATGTTGAAAAGGTGCAGGAGATTATTCAGCGGCTTGAGAAAATCAGCGTCGGCTCATTGCCGGCGATTCATGTGCTGACACTCCAACACGTCGACTCGGAAGCCTTTGCGACATTGTTGACAAGCGTGTACGAGCAACTGACGGAACTGCGTCAGCGTGGCGGGACCGCACGCAAGACCGCAGCCTTTATTCCTGTCGTGCAACCGAACGCGATCTTGATCATTTCGTCGGAGATCGAACGCACTTCGATTCTGGAACTGGCGCAGGAACTTGATCAACCGGTCTCTCCAGACTTTGAATTTGAAGTGTTCTCTTTGAAGAGTGCGATCGCATCGCAAATCGTAACATCGCTCACCACGTTTTATGCCGAACGTCCAGGGCTGGGAACAGACATCCGGGCAATTGCTGACGTCCGTACAAATTCAGTGATCGTCCAAGGCCGGCCGAGCGAATTGGCAGAAATAAGAACGCTGATTCAGAGCATCGACAAAGATTCACCAGACGCGGTGAATCGCATGCAGGTGATTCCGCTTAAGAATGCCGTTGCCGAAGAATTGAGCACGACGATAACTCAGGCGATTCAGGCCGTCATCAATCCACCACAGCAGACCACAACCGGTCAGGGTGGTGCAGGCGGTCAGACCCAAGGTTCACAGGAACTGCGAACCAGCAAGTCCGTGGCCCTTGAGTTTTTGACCACAACTGGCGGCGTCCGTGATCTTATTCGTTCGGGGATTTTGGCCGACGTTCGAGTCAACTTTGATGCGCGTTCAAACAGTCTCCTCGTGTCTGCTCCAGAATCGAGTATGACATTGATGGAGGCCTTGATACAGGCATTGGATCAGTCGCCGGGAGCGACCTCAGAAATCAAGGTTTTCACCTTGAAGAACGCAGATGCCCAGCAGTCGGTCGATACGCTGACGACAATGTTTGAAAACACGAATCAAGAGACCCAGATTGGAATCCAATTGGCAGGGACAGAGGGATCATCTAGCAGCCTGATTCCCCTGCGGTTCTCGCCCGACATTCGCACGAACTCCGTGCTGGCGATTGGGAGTGCCGAATCATTGAGTGTCGTGGAAGCGATCCTGCTCCGCCTAGACTCGGACGACACGCGCCAACGGCTGACCACTGTAATCCCGCTGCGAAATGCTCCGGCAGATCAGGTCTCGGCAACCTTACTCGATTATTTGCAGCAGCAGCAGGCCCTGCAGCAGAGTGCCGCAGACTTATTTAGCAACATCGAACGGATTCGTCAGGAAGTACTGGTCTCTGCTGACTTGAACAGCAATTCTCTGATCGTCAGTGCATCACCTCAGTATTTTGATCAGGTGATTCAGGTCATCGAAGCGCTCGATGCTCAGCCACCGGAAGTCGTGATCCAGGCTCTGCTGGTGGAGGTGGCTCTGGATTCGACGGACGAATTTGGGATTGAACTGGGGTTACAAGATCCGCTGTTGCTGGCACGCAGCCTCGTGACAAACACAACCGGTGCAACGACATCCGTGGCCACAACACCGGGATTGAATTTTAATAGTCCGGGTCCATTGGGGAACAACAGTGGGGCGGGAATCAACACCGGTAACGTAGCCACCCAAGGATTGAGCAACTTTTCACTCGGCCGAACGAACGCGGACGCAGGTTTCGGCGGTTTCATCTTTTCAGCGCAGTCAGACGCGGTGAGCGTCTTATTGCGCGCACTCTCGTCACGTCGGACTGTGCAGATTCTAAGTCGACCTCAGGTTCGCACGACACATAACAACGAAGCGTATGTCACAGTGGGGCAAAGTGTCCCGATTACCAGTGGTGTTACTCAGACGGTGAACAGCACGTCTCCCAATATCACTTATCAACAGGTGGGGATTACGCTCCGTGTGACGCCACGCATCACGCCAGATGGCATGATTGCGATGAATGTCTTTGCCGACAAGAGTTCACTGTCGCCAGTCGGCGTTCCTGTTTTCGTGGACGCGAGCACAGGGGCTGCTGTGGAATCTCCCATCATCAATCAGTCACAGGCTGTCACGACGGTCAATGTTCCCAACGGGCAGACTATCGTCATCGGTGGGATGATTACAAAGAGTGATGGAACATCTGAACGCAAGGTGCCATGGCTTGGAGATCTGCCGATTATTGGCAAGGCGTTTCGCTACGATGGCACGCAGATTGCCCGGACCGAACTCTTGATCTTTCTGACGCCCCGCATCGTCCTGAGCGATATCGATTCGGAATTGATCAAGCAGGTCGAATCTGAGCGGATGCACTTTATCGAATCCGATGCGGAGGAAATTCACGGGCCACTCTATAGCGTGCCAGCATCGACAGAACATCCACTCTGGAAACCCGAGGAAGGCACAATTCTGACTCCTGACATGAAGATCGATGAAATGCTGGAACCAGATCCGAATCTTCGGTAATTCAGAGTGGGACCGGCGCGTAGCGTACTTTCCTGCCGGATCAGCCAACACGCGCTGAACCGTCTGTTGACTTAATCGTTTAACGGCAAGCCGCAGGCGTCGGCGTTCATGGAAACCGTCGCCTGCGGCTTGCCGTTAAACGAAAACTTGATCCGAGTGGCTAAATCGACACACCGCTAGCGTCCGGGATTTGCATCATGAAAGATTCAGCCATCCATCTTCCTGCAGTTGCCATTCTGATGTTCGTGACCTTGTCTGGCTGCGCATCTTCAACTGCGCTAATCCATGATCCGTCCGTGCTGGTCAAAGATCCAGGCAGCCTTGTGGGCCATCCGCGTATTGAAAAAGATGTGGCACGCGTGGTTGCTCTCTGGGAGCCTGCAACCGGTAAAGGCATCGATGACAAAAACGCCCGCGGCTTCGCAGGCCAGATTCTGTTTTTTGGTTCTGGTTGCGCCACTGGTGCCCGAGTCCACGGAAAAGTCAACATCTACGAATATGACAACTACAAATCGGATTCCGACGACGAGCCTGAATTGCTGCATACGTTTGCATTTGAGCCTGACGCATGGGAGGCGCATCGAGCTGTGGGAACGTTTGGGCATTCCTACGGCGTCTTTATTCCTTACATGAACAAACACCGAAATTCGGTGCACTGCGGGTTAAAAGTGGAACTGGTGCTCGACGACGGCCGCATCGTCTCGACCGCCACGACAGAAGTCCTGTTGCATGGAAAAAACGAAACATCGCAGTCTCGCGACGCTACGCGCGGATTCGTCCGCCAGAAGCAGATTGTTTCCGATGTTGCAGCCAAATCTGGCCAACACGCGGTCGCTGAGCCAGAGACTGCCACGAGTAAGTTGGAAACGCTGAGTATTCCGCTGCCGCAGCGCTAGGCATGATGTTGATTGGGGGCAGACAATAAAATGAGCCTGCCACGTTAATGAAGGACAGGAAGTCTTCAGTAACGTGACAGGCTCGATTGTATCCGTCAAGGTAAGCCACACGATCTCAACGTACCGTCGTAACCTCCAGCAGATTTTCGATGCGATGTTTGGGATACATGCTCCGCGCGGCGGATGTTGCCACCTGCTTGCCATGCCATGAATCAGCACGACCTGTCAACACCACAGATTCAAAGCCGACATCGACGCAGAGATCACGCACCACAACACTGGCTAACTGTTGAATTAAATCCATACAGCGGTCTGTTTCGGGACTGGTCCGAGCCTGTAGTGGCATTTTTTCTCCTCCGTGAAAATCGTGCAAAGTGAAGAAAACCGCGATTCGCGTCGTTGTAAACCAAACACAGCAAGATTACCTAACAGAAATCTCCTTCGGTAGGGCAACTTTTCAATTTTTGCCTCATATTTCGATGGTTTCAGTCAGATTACTCTGAAATTAGGGAGCTTGAGAAGAGTGGGGGGTGGCACTGGTTTCGAAGAGGTCGGCCGAGTTATCCCGCCGAAGAATTCAACAATCGATGGTACACAGATTCATGAGCCGCGACCATTTGCTCCACTTTGTGGTGCTTCTCGATGCGTTCACGTGCCGCTTGGCCGAGTCGTTTTGCGAGTTCTGGATCTGCCAGCACTCTTGCTGCCAACTTCGTCAAATCTGGGCTCTTACCCACCGGAAACAGCAGCCCGGTTTCGCCATCGGTAATGAGTTCGCGATTCGGGGGGATGTCGCTGGCGATGCACGGCAGTCCTATTGACATGGCTTCCATCAGGCTGTTGGACATGCCTTCGAAATCACTTGCCAAGACAAACGCATCAAACGCTGCCATCAACGCGGACGCATCCTCCCGATGTCCCGTAAAGACCACACGGTCGCGGCAACCGAAACGCGTGGCCAACTCCGCGAGCGCATCGCGTTCAGGGCCAGAACCGATCAGTACTAGCCGCGCACTGTCAACGATTTGATGCAGCAATTGGAAAGCCCAGATCAAGTCGTGTAGCCGCTTCTGCGGTGCCAGACGTCCGACAAAACCGACCACTTTATGCTCATGCGTCAGCCCCAGAATGTCTCGCGCTTGTTGCCGGGAAAACAGCGATTCGGTCAGGGGGAGTGCGTTCGGAATAACGGTGATCAGATGACGGGGCACACCGACACTTGCGTAGAAGTCAGCGACGCTGTTGGAATTCGCGGTCAGGGCATGTGTGCGCGAAATTTGTCGTCGATCAAGACTCAATTGCCAGCCCCTTTTCCAGCTATCGACACAACGTTCGGATACGACGATTTTCGCCGTTGGCGGTGTGACGCCGGGCAGCCGCACGTAGGAGTTTGCTGCGAATAAAAATGACTGCACAATGTCGGGCTGAAAAGACCGCAATTCTCGCCGCAGCCGATACCACGTCAATGGATCCAGACGAAATCGTTTTCCCAGCACGCGCACTTCAATCCCGGCGTCGGTCAATGACTTCAAATACGGACCGCCACGCTGCAAGGCAAACACCCGCACGGCATATGTCTCGCGTGGCAAACTGGTTGCCAGCAGGGTGAGTTGCCGTTCCGCACCAGACTGGTCGAGAGTTGGAATGACGTAGGCAACGCGGATCAAAGGGGGGCACTCAAATTTTTGGGTTTTTCGAGGTTACATGATTGCCGCAACCCCGCGCAGCGGAACCAACTCCGAGGTCCAGAGTAAACGACCAAATTGAAAGTCCACTCCGCCGTTCACCTCACGCCCGGAGTATATACTTTGCGTGGGCATCATGGGAATGTAGCCGGATCCGCAAGAATTCGGAGATGTGTGTTTGGACGGGCTTGCGTGGGTGAAACGCCTCTGAAGAGTTCTCGAATCGAATTGCAAACATCGCAAAGATCGTCGAGACTGATGATTCGGATGTGGTGTCTGACCGTGCCCAATCGCCTGAAAGTCCCGATGATGAATTATTTTTCACTCCTGTTGCCGGCTATCATCCTTATGGTAATCCCCTTTCCCGCTAGTGTTGGACAATTGCAAGGCGACGATTTGAAACTGGAACTTCGATCGCAGCGTCAGACTAAGGCTGACGAAGGATGGGAGAGAACAACTGAGCAGCAGACTTGGGTCGCTGCGGAGACCGCCGTGATTGTCTGTGATGTGTGGGACAAACATCACTGCCTCAACGCCGTCCGTCGACTGGAAGAATTTGCTCCCCGCATGAACGATGTGCTGAAACAAGTGCGTCACTTCGGTGCGATCGTAATTCATGCGCCCAGCGATTGCATGCCTGCATACGAATCGCATCCGGCACGGCACCGCGCGATCTCGATCCTACCGGACAAGTTGACACCAAAATATGCGGCAGACTGGTGTTCTCAGATTCCGACCGAAGAACTAGCCGAATACCCGATTGATCAATCGGATGGCGGCGAAGATGATGATCCGGCGGAACACGCCACGTGGGCAGCCGAACTGACAGCGCTTGGCCGTAATCCGGGCATGCCATGGAAAACGCAGTCGTCACTGATTGAGATTGATGCCGATCAGGACTACATCAGTGACAAGGGTGACGAAGTCTGGAACATCCTGCAATCGCGAGGCATCAAAAATGTGATCCTTGTCGGCGTGCATACGAATATGTGCGTCCTTGGACGTCCTTTCGGGTTGCGACAGATGGTCCGCAGCGCAAAGAACGTCGTGCTCATGCGTGATCTGACGGATTGCATGTACAACCCCAAACGTTGGCCGTTTGTGCACCATTTCACGGGCAATGACCTGATTGTCTCGCACGTCGAACGTTATGTGTGCCCCACGATTACCAGCGATCAGATTCTGGGCGGTCGACCATTCGTCTCAAAGTCTGACGTACGCACCGAACGCGACGTGACGACAATTCCGGCCGCCGCTGTTACTGCCGCAACGTATCAGCATCAATGGACGACCGCACTTCTAGACAAAACATGGAAAGCAGCCACCGAAGGTAAGATCATGCAGCATGGCGGTGTCGTGTGGTTGCGATGCACAATTCGCTTTCCAAGCAGTTGGATTGCAGACAATGTTACCAGCTTGGGGGTATCCAAACAGTCCAACGGACTGACTGCGTGGATGAACGGGACTCCTCTTGTGCATGCCGCTTCAGATGTCTCATCCTTTTTGCGAGTCCCGCAAGAAGCGATCGTCGCAGATGATATCAACCTGCTCGTGATTCGGACGGAGTTCGATACCCAGGATAATCAGCTGCCAATGCCGCAAAGCATAACCAACCGCGAACAGAGTTTTTCGCTCAACGGTCGCTGGCAGTTTCGCATCGGTGACGATCCCGTATGGTCGAACATCCCGCTGCCTGCAAAATTCGGCATCGGATCTGATGTGCTGTTTGAGCCACGCTGACCGGCTTCAAATACAGCATTACGAATCGGTGTGTAAAAATGAACTGTAAGAACATCAACACCTTCAGCTTGAGTTTTCTGACGCTCATCTTTTTGCCAGAAAGCGGACGGCATCTGGTGTCCTAACATGCGCAATTTGCTGATCCTATTCCGGAATTTATCGCCTCACCACGGACATGCGTCCATCCCAGATAAGAATTGATTGACGATGAAACTTCGATGCCAGATCCTTGCTGCGTTCACTGTCCTGACACTGCTGCAATCGTCGCACATGCTTGCCGCCGCCGAGTTGCGGATCCCGGCATTCACGGCTTACATGCAGCCCGATCCTGAGTCGGCAGATATTTCAGAATCACATGGCGTCACAAACTGGACCGATGCGACGCAATCCGTCAACTGGTACGGCAAGTTTAAGGCGATTGGTGAGCTGAC
>QWQG01000006.1 GCA_003670925.1 Planctomycetota bacterium
ACGCGTAGCCAGAGACCGCATTTTCTTTTCAAGGACTCGTGACGACTTTTCATTGAAAAATACTGGGTTCCGCTGCGGATCCTTATTTGAATGGCCGTTCAAGTTCAGGCTAAAAATTGATCGGTCAGTGGCGAGTTTATCGCATTTCTACGCATTCAGCAACCGGCAATCGTTAGGCCTGGATGTTACGCAGTACTACTCCGTGGACATGACTCCAAACAAGAAGACGAAAGGGCTCTGTGATGATTCAGCGTGATGCGAGGTTGTGGGATAGGCTTCCAGCCTGTCAGAGATGCAACCGGTCCGACTGTCAATGCCGACAGGCAGGATGCCTGTCCCACTTTGATCTCCCGGCATCACGACGCGACTTTCTTCGCGGAGCACGCGGCGATGTCGGCATTGGCGTTTGTCGGAAGCGCGAGCGGGGCCGATGAGCCGCCGATGTCGCTCCCTCTGGTGGGCTACAACGAACACCGGACGAACTTACCCCGGGGGGAGGCACGCCAATGTCAGCACGAATCGGGCGATGGTCGTGAAGGCGGATGGCACCGACCGGCGTTCGAACGACTTTACTGGCTCAAGACCCTCGGATTCATCCCAGAAGACTGTGGTGCGGACATTGACAGCCTGGGCCGGTCATTTCTTGTCAATGGATCGCGGCACGATTTGCAGGAGGAATTCTGGCTTGCTGCAAACGACGAGCGGGCGTTGGTTCACCACGACGCCTTGCTCCGCAGCAACGGGACCAGCTCAGCGACATGCTGATGGAAGATAAGTGCGACGACCTTGCCGCCGAATACGACAACGCTCTCAGGATTTTTGACTATGCCCAGCTCGACATCGACAGCGAAAACGGACCTTTCAGCAGCACTAAAACAGGCGATTGAAAAGTCAGGTCACACGAACTACACCTTGTCGCAGCTCTCAGGTCCCTCCCACACCACCCGGCATGCGGGTCCGCACCGGGCGGTTCAGTTCTTTCGCAGTGAAAGCTGTCAGACTGTTGACTCCACTCACTGGGCGGTCTCGCGGCAATCAGGATAGTTCGGACATCCCCAGAACTTGCCGCCCCTGTTTGCACCTCTGCCGGCAACCCGTTCCACCATTGTCTCGCCGCACTTGGGGCATATCGGCGTTCCGCTGGGATCTGTTTTCGCGGCCATTAGGCAGCGTGCAAGAAATGATCTCCCTTGAAACGAGTGAATGTGAGATAGTGTGTGATTGGATAGACGAACAATCTCAGGGAAGAGATTCATGCAATCATCAATTTGTCGTGAAACGATAGAATCGCTGTGTTCAGCGGCGAAGCGATTGACGGGATTTAAGCGGCGGCAGTTTCAGGCAGAGATGGCGGAGAAGTACTGCGGTGGAAACGCGCGCGTCGCGGAGCGGACTTTCGGTTGGGGCCGGGATGCCGTCAACACCGGGCTGAACGAACGTCGAACGGGTATCCGTTGTATCGATAACTTCAAAGCACGCGGTCGGATCAAATCTGAAGTCATCGATCAGCAACTGGAAATCGATATTCGTGACCTTGTCGAACCGAAAACTCAGGCGGATCCAAAATTTCAGTCGACGCTGGCATTCACGCGAGCCACAGGTCCGGCTGTCCATGCGGCACTTCAGGACAAATTGAAAGACACAGGGCGAAACGTTCCGGCTCTGAGAACGGTGGTCAATATTCTCAACCGACTGGGATATAGTTTGCGGCGTGTTCAAAAGACACGCCCTGAGAAAACATTCCTGAAACAGACGCGATCTTCGACAATGTGCGATCGGCTCACGAGCGATCCTCGGCCGATCCGGAATGTTTGAGGATTTCCCTTGATACCAAGGCCAAAGTGAAGATCGGCGACTTCTCTCGCGGTGGTTCTGTTCGGTCGGCGGAGCCTGTAAAAGCTCTTGATCACGACATGTCTCCAGAAGCCGTTCTTGTTCCAGCCGGGATTCTGGAAGTTGATACGAATCAGCTTTCCATTGTGTTCGGCACGTCACGTGGCACGAGCGATTTTATGGCCGACTGTCTGGATCTGTGGTGGTCGAAACGCAGCGGAGCAAATGCGAAGATTGGGCGTCTGCAGATCGATCTGGACAACGGCCCTGAGATTGCCAGCAGCCGAACTCAGTTCATGAAACGCATGGTGGAGTTCAGTGATCGCACGGGTCTCGAGGTTGAACTCGTTTACTATCCACCGTACCACAGCAAATACAATCTGATCGAACGGTGCTGGGGCATCCTTGAGCAGCATTGGAACGGCGCTCTGCTGAGCACCATCGAAACAGCTCTGTCGTGGGCAGCGACAATGACATGGAAAGGCGTCCGTCCACTTATTCATCTGCTGGATGATGTCTACGAACGTGGTGTCAAACTGACAGAAATCGAATTCCGACCGTTCGCCGAACGACTCCTCAGGTCAGAGAAACTCCCCAAGTGGAGCCTCACAACCAAATCTAAAACTGGGTAGAACTTCTCTTACTGCCTGCCTTAGTGGTTTCTCAGCTGAAACTGTCAAACGCTCCAGAATCAGCGTTCGCAATTCACTCGGGACATAGGACGCCCGAACAGCCACATGCATCATGTGTAGGCCCGCCGCGGCCGTCGCGTTATCAACAAAGGTGTCACGTTCCTGCCGATCAGTTCGCTGGTGGGACTTATCATCCAGTTCGATTACCAGCCGAGGTGTCATTGTCTGCGCATCGCAGATCACGAAATCGAAGTGCTTGCTCCGAATCTTGTTTTCAAACGTCCATTTGCCCTTGGTTCGTTTGGGAACATAGAGCACATCGAGAATCCTGGGCTTCGCCATAATGACAAACTCGGCGGGAACAACTTGCTTCACTACTTTGTAGAGCGACAACTCCGCCGGGGACAGAAATTTCTGTGTGAGTCGATATGGCAGCTCTTGAGTTGGCTCGACATCCTCAGGCCGGATCTTGATTCCGAAGAGATTCAGGACCCAAGCCATGCATCCCTGTGGTTCCGGTTGATCGTCATCAATCTCAGGTTCACTCATTCTACGATGCCCGGAATAGTTGCGTCTTGAATGCCAATGGTGGTGGGGGTACTGTGAACGATTGATGAAGTAATGCAGTGGTACTCACTGAGTCAAGACACTTCCAGCGACATCGTGCCCCAATCGCGTGAGAGTTGTCACTTTGAATCCACGTCCGCGACACGAACATCATTCCTGTTGCCACACGTTGTACGCGGCCTCTCCAGTGACTATCATCGCTAATCAATGACTTCGAATCCCGTCACCGACATCGTTCTACCTCGTCTATGGGTGCAGTATGAAAGAAACAACAAAGCGACCGTGGATCGTAAGTGCCGCCGTTTTTTGCGGTCTCGGATTGTCGATTTTCATTGTGGGTGCGGTGATGGGCTATTGCGATGGTGCGTTCGGAGAAGGCGGCGACGCCGCGCAGGGGTTCGACTGGGCAGTCAAGAACGGCTTGATGTTAGTTGGGATGTCAGCGTTTATTGGTGTATTTGGTGCAATAGTTCTTTCAAAGCTGAGGCTGCCAGCATTCATTAGTTGGGCATTTGTGATGGGGCTTTCGTTCGCAATCATGACTGGTGGCGGAATTCTTCTGGGAATGAATGACAAGATATTTTGGTCTGAAACAATCAAGCAGTTCTTATTGGGCTCGATCGTCGGTGCGATTGCCGGTCCGCTCATCCAACGCAATCAAATGCGACGAATTCAAACGACGCAACTCAACAGCGAAACATCAAACGATTAACGAACGCATGATCATGGATTCGATGCGGTGTTGAATCTTCGTGCGCCTTGAGGGGAACTATTTTTTCTCCAGAGTACTGATCGGCGAACCCGTGAGTGGATCGAGCCAATTGCGAAGATCGGAATCGGGGGCGGCATCGCGGATCTGACTGCTGTTGCCGACGGGCTCTTTGCTCAATTGCCATTGGATGAGCCCGACATCTCTCGGCGACGACATGCCCTGTGCATTCGGCTGCGAGCGATAGCCGGTCCCGAATGCCGTCAGCAGATTCCCGTCCGGCAACAGGACGGCGGAGGTCGCCTGGCTGCTCGCCCACCAGGCTTGCGGGCCCGGCGCACTCTGATTGGAGCCTTTGCGATTGCCGACCCAGGGATGTAACAGATAGCGGTGATCGAGATCCCAGGTCTGTCCGTGATCGCGACTGACGATGGCCTCGATCCCGAATTGAGGGAATCCGTCCTCCGTGTCGATGTATCCTTTGCGGACCACATAGGTCATCACGATTTCGCCCGTCGGCATGACGACCAGCGAAGGATGGTGCCGGCCCCAGTCAAAGAGCTTTTGCACTTCGGACCAAGTACTGCCTTCGTCGGTGGAGATCGAAACGCCAAGCCCTTCAAAATGATCGAGCGTCTCACCCTGCTTGCTCGGCGGAATATCGGTTCGGCAGGCCGCCACGATGTGACCATTGGCCGCACGTGCCAGCGCCACTTCGCTGACTTCGGCCCATTGCGGCACGCGCGTGGCATCGTTCCAGGATTTCCCCAGATCCAGACTCGAGCGAAGGAAAGCTTCCTGACCGCCGTCCGTGGAACCTCGGTAGCCCGTTTCCATGAGCTGGGTGACTTTACCGGTTGCTGCATCGCGATCCACGAGGTAGGGATCCCATTGATTCCATCCGCCGCCATGAGAATTCGGAGGGATCGGTTCGGAAGTCCATGTCTGACCATAGTCGACACTGCGGCAGCGCAGCTTTCCTTCAACGCCACACAAGAGTTGTCCGTCTCCCAGATAGGTCAGCGACACTCCCAGCAGATGCCGAGCATGGGCCGGTTCGTCGGGCAGAACGGGCTGAGGCTGACTCCAACTTGCGCCATGGTCGTCGCTCGTCAACACCATCGGGCGATGGGGGTAGTCGCAACTCACGAGCATCAACAACCGGTCTTTCTCCGGCATGTAAACGATGTACGGCACGGCAACAACGCGATTCCAATCCTCGGTGACGATCTGCAGCGTCGCTGGCAGGCGAACGCCGTCAGCCTGTTCGACCAGTTGCCGAACTTCATGAGCTTTCCAATCATCCGCATCGGCTGACGACATCAAGACCGTCATCGTCAGCAGCGGTGCCAGAAGGAAGTGAATCCAGGGTCTGCGGAGAATTGTCATGTTGTCAGCCTTCAGACTTGCGCTGTTGAACGCCATCGTACTGCTCAGAAAGTGTTTCACGGCGAGCGGCAGAAATGAATTTACCGGTACGACGGACTTCCAGTCCGTCGCATGGTGCTACTCGACGGACT
>QWQG01000005.1 GCA_003670925.1 Planctomycetota bacterium
CTTTCCAGTCGCCCTGCGAAGTAATACGGCATGAACCACCCAATCACATAACAGCTACACGAGATGATTCTGCCGATGATGTGGTATTTGATTTCGTAGTACCGTGACGTAGGAATGTGGTATTGCCCCATGATGGACAGAACGGTTTCTCTATGTTGCCACTCATCCATTTCAATTTGCTTGATCGCAACTTTCTCGTCTGGATTCCTGACCGAACCGGCATGGCCAATGTACGCAAACGCCGCTGCTTTCTCAGCTGAGTAAGCCAACTGTAGGAGCTTCACAAGTTTTGGATGGTCAATCTTGACTGACTCGTTCACCGTGCAAGCTCCATCAAATCCGGGCATAGGCACTCAGCGTAGCAACCGACAATGGGCATGGCGTCATTCAACCCCCATGTACCTTGGCCACGATCTTGTCCATTTCTGCTGCGGTAAAGGCCCGCACAGTCGTCGTGTGGACGTTGCCCATCGCTCCCAGATGCAGAATGGCGGCGGTCGCCGTTTTATCATCCGGGGCTTCCAAGATCAACAGCCCGTCGTGGTCGCCCAGAGTCCAGTAGATTTAGTTGACCTTCGCACCCAGCTTCTTCGCCTCGGCCTTGAAGATCGTCGCACGCTTGGTTGTGTGGTCGATGTCCTTGATGCCCTGCTGTGAGAACTTGATGTTCGTGATGAAAGTTGCCATGCGTCAGTTTCGTTTTCGAGAGTGTGTGTAGTTGAGATCAGTTACGTCAGTCCATCAATCCATCAGTCCATCAGTCAAGCCAGCTTCGCTTGACGCCTTCCGGTGCTTTGGCCTTCTTCGCCACGAATTCCAACTCGTCGCCCAAGTGAATGCAGATCGTTCCGGTCATCTTACCGCCTTCAAGAATTACCCACCCAACACCATCCAGGGGCGTACCGTCCTTTCCGTCCCAGCAGAATTGAGCTATACGCATTCGATCTCGCTTCTTGGTGCGGTAGTGATCCGTGACGGCTCGCACATTTCCGAACTGGAATTTGCCCAAGCCCTCCTCATCGAACTCGATGAATGCCTGGACTTCTCTGTTCAAGGCTTCGTCTTCCCAGCCCGACATCGAGACAATGTGCCAGCAGCCAGTGAAGGCGGATTTTGATTTTGCCATCTTCTTACTCCTTTTCGTCGTCGTCTTCCATCAACGGTTGCGGTCTTTCAGGAATGTACGGGATCAGCCCCTTCCGCAACGCCTCTTCCTGAATCTCCCGCTTCAAGATACGAGCATCGACAAGGAAACCGTTTACCTGGATCATCCAGGCCATTGGGTTTTGATCCATCCGACTACGAAGCGACCATTCCGGGGCCATCGGCCTGATCTTGAACATCTTGCGGATCAGCATCGACTTCCCCTGGCCGGTGCTTTCGCCGACACCAAACGCCTTGTCGATGGCCGTCAGTTTCATGTGGGGCTTCTGGCTGCGATCATCCAGGAAGTTGACCCAGCCAATGGTGCGGACGATGCCACAGGCCCAAGTATTCGGTCTGCCGCTGAATAAAGGTGACGGTCGCTTGCGGGCCAGCTTCTCAGTCAAGCGGCGGCAGAGTTCGGCATATTCTTCGTTCAGATGCTCTTTGCAGAAAGCATCTACAAGACCGACGGCTTGATTCTTGGCATCTTCCTGGGATGGTTTGCGTTTTGCCATTTCCGACTCCTTTCTTGACTCTCTGGCGATGATCGTGACGCTACCCGATCCGCAACTCGGTGGCGACCGCCAGCACCTTTTTTGCCGCATCATTGCGGGACATGCGACGAGTCTCCTTCAAAAACTGGATCGCCTTCTCCTGTGCGCCCGTTCTTACCAGCCCGTACAGCGTCATCTCCCATTGCGAATCAACCCCAGGAGCAACAGGGTTCAGCCATTCGACACGAACTTTGCCTTCCGGGATGCCGCAGGTCAGTATCCGTCTCTGATCGTTCGGGTAGTGCTTCTTCTTGAACTGAACAAGTTCGTCAATCATGGCGTCCACGTCGTTCGACTTGAACTCGCTCCACATTTCGGGATTTTCGGCTTCGATACTTTCCCACGCTGGGCGGTAACCTTTTCGAGCATGAACGAGGCCAACCGTTTCATTCCAGGCGATATTGGCGAACATCAGTGTAACGTGGGCTGCTTCCGCCGATGGCACACCGCCAGAATTCCGAAGCAACTGCTCCGCCATTTCCGTCATGATCTCGGACATTTTGCGTGGTTCTTGCGACATCACTTCACCTTCCTCATTTCCTTCGCCGTCTTCTTTGCATCGAAGGCTTCAATAACAAAAGTCCCTCGCCATTCTATCATTTCCTCGTGTTGTTCCAGCCTTGTCGTCATCGGCCTTCATGACTATCCCTCCACGATCCGCTTTTCAGCAATCTTGAGGTACTTCTTTTGTTGCTCAATTCCGATCACCCTGGACGCCCCAAAATCCAGGCCAGCGGCAAGCATGGTCCCCGATCCAGCAAAACAATCAAGCAACACGCCGCCTTGCGGCAGCAGATATTTCACCCACCATGCGGCAACGTCGTAGGGTGTCTTGGCTGGATGCGAGTTTTCCTCTGCCGCTGAACCGCCATTCGCAACAGGGAGCAAATTGAATGGTGTTGAGCCGCCACGTTCTTCGACAGTTTTCGTCATATCGCTTTGGATGTAAGTGCGTCCAGACGGCCCTCGTCGCATGGCTCGGTTTTCTCGGCTCTCGCCAAAATTCACGTCCGCTGGGAGCCACAGAACGTTCTCCTGATTGCGATAGCAATTCGCTGGTCCCAGCCACACGCAGGTTTTGACCGATGATCGCAGCAACCCCTGATTACGTTTTGTCCCGCTCAGAGGCAGACAGTCATAGGACCACCAATACACATCCTGCACCAGATTCCATTCCCGCCCGGCCCAGACCATGAACTCCCACAGCCACAAACGCATCTTGCCGACCTTATCGAAATTCGGTTGGAGGATCACGACCATCGAGCCGGTAGGGTTCAAAATTCGCCGCCCCTCAGTCACGACCGTTTTCATCATGTCGTGCCATTCTTCTTCCGTGATCCGACCGTATTCTCTGTTGATCTCCGGATATGGTGGATCGGTAAGGATCAGGTCCACGCTCCTGTCTGGCAGCTTCTTTAACTCACGACGACAATCACCGTGAATCAGTTTCGTGGCCCGAAGCCGCTCTTTCCTTGGACGAGCCTGGGGCTTTGGCGTCTTTGAGTCCTGATGCTCGGCACGTTTCTCAGCTTGTCTTACCCTGATTTCCTTGGCAGCTTGCAAGATGGCCTTCTCATCAAGCTCAAGTACGGCTTCCTGTTCATCATCGTCAGCATCAGCCAGGATTGAAGCCGCAGAGATACTGACCCTGCCAGAATCCATTGCATGGATCAGTCGGGCAGTGCCGTTCTGAACAACTTTGGCAGCTTGGCGATAGGTTTTGTGGTTGCCGAAGCCGGATTTTTCAGCGGCCTTATCACGGGTCTTTTGCCCAGGGCCAACTTGTGCAATTTTTGCACAGGTTGCTTGTCAGTGCGTTGCCCACGGCGATTGCCGATCTGCCGCTCTATGGCTTTGGCGATGGCGACTCGCTCGGACGGTGTGAAATCCTTGCGGACTTCGTTCTCTGTGTATTCGCCCTGAATGATGCTGGTGACATCCACGATCCGGGCCAGGATCGTTTTCTTTTTGAGGATGTCTTTGTGCGCCCGGAGCCGCCGTTCACCGAAGACCAGTTCCAGCTTCTCAGTCACGCCGATGGGTTGGAGCAACCCTTCTTCACGAATGCTGTGAGCCAATGATTTTAGATCGCCCATGTCCTTGCGATGGCGGGTTCCGACTTTGATGGATGCGATCTTGAGTTCTTTAAGCATGGGGAGCGATTGTAGTCGTTTCAAACGGTTCAAGGTATCACGAGACATTGATCTGCACTTGGTGTCATCGTCTGAAGCGTGGAAAGAATCTTCCGGTCTTTGCCATGTAATCTCTATACTGCTGACCGAAACGCTCAATCAGCATTCGTTCTTCTTTCGGTGTTCTAACCGCCAGCAGGCCCAAGACGAGCAGACTTCCTGCACCGATCAGCAAGTTCGCCGCCAGCACTGTCACGGACGCCATTAGCAATGCCGTTGTCACATAAAACGGATGTCGCACCCAACGGTAAGGGCCTTGTGTTACCAGAGTTGCTTCGGCTCTTATGACCACGGTGTCCGTCAGGTTCTTGCCAAGGCTGTTCAGAGTCCAGTACATCAGTCCTGAGCAAATAATTCCGGTGACAATACCCAACCATCGAAACCAGATTAGCAGCGGAATTGTCGCCCATTGAACGGACGCAGGAAAAGCCACATAAGCAATTGTGGCGACCATGAGACACAGACCAGACAGTCGAAGAATGATGGCGAACAGATAACCTTCGTCCTTGCGTGAGATCTTCTCACCGGAAGCTGCTGCTTGAAGCCGGTGGTAAGCTGTAACAGCCAACGTGAGCACCATTACGACGACAACGGCGATGCGATATGGATTCTCCGAAGGCATTATTCTTGCGATCTTTAGCACGTCCGCAGCATCGGTCTTTGAGCAATTCACTTGAAGATTCGATCAATCTTCTTTCAATCGCCAGATGAGCCTTCGTGGACCACACGGCGGCAAGTCCTTCCGTATCGATTCAAACGACAAATGTTTATGGCTCGCACGGTTCGTAGTTGTGAGGAGGGTGTGATTTGGGATTGGTGCTACCACTGGTGCTACCGTTGGTGCTACGGCGCACCCGAAAACAACAAAACCCCAATGTTTTTGAGTTTTTTGTGATTCCATTGACCTCCAACCCTGATGCGAGGCACTCGATATTTTGTCCTGATGCGAATTGTGGGTCTGTTTTGTCTATTTTCAGCAGAAAAATTGTCTAGTTTGTACTGAGAGCCGCTCAAGATCAGTTCCGACATTTTGTCGTAAGTCTTTATTATGTAATACCTTGCGTCACGCGTGAAAAGTGAAGGGACCGTCCCCCCCGCCTCCATTTTAGCCACGTTACGAGAAATCGTAACGTGGCTTTTTTATTGGACTTATGGAAATTCACTTGTTTTAAACTGAACTTGAACCGCCATTCAAATAAGGATCCGCAGCGGAACCCAGTGTTTTTCAATGAAAAGTCGTCACGAATCCTTGAAAAGAAAATGCGGTCTCTGGCTACGCGTGGGTTGAAAGGAGTTCGAGGGCGCGGCGTTGCAGAGTTGTGGATTCGGTCAGTTGGTTGAATACCGATGCGCTGGATTC
>QWQG01000258.1 GCA_003670925.1 Planctomycetota bacterium
CCCTCGAACTCCTTTCAAACCACGCGTAGCCAGAGACCGCATTTTCTTTTCAAGGACTCGTGACGACTTTTCATTGAAAAATACTGGGTTCCGCTGCGGATCCTTATTTGAATGGCCGTTCAAGTTCAGCCTAAAGATCACCGCCAGACCGCAAAACAGACCTGAATCCATAAAAAAGGGTTCCTCAGCGCACGAGCGGCGGGGTATCACAGGTCCGTGACCACCGCGTTTGCTGTGAAGAAGAAGGCTGCCCCCCCCACCCGGATTAGAAGCGGAAAGATGAAACGACAAACGCTGCTACCACATCGTAGTAAGGTCGGTTCAATTCCTCACGGCTTTAAGACGCGCGTAGGTGCAGCGGAGCTGGCGGTGACAGGTGTGGGAGTGACGGGCGTGGGAGTGACGGGTGTGGGAGTGACGGGTGTGGGAGTGACGGGTGTGGGAGTGACGGGTGTGGGAGTGACGGGTGTGGGAGTGGCAGGTGTGGGAGTGGCAGGTGTGGGAGTGGCAGGTGTGGGTATGACGGGTGTTGGTTTGACGGGGGATGTAGTGGTCGGCATTCCGCCTGTTTGGTGCGAAGCCTGTTCAATGTTGGGCGTTACGATTGCCTGCGCGTCCGTCAATTGTTGTTCGAGGACTGCGGGATGCACGTAGCTGTGTTTGTCTGCCATTGTGAGAGGCTGCACTCCCTGTGTCTTGATCTTCTTTTCAAACGGCAAATTGATCCGATTTCCGGCCAGCATCGTGCCGTTGTAGACACTGCCGCGTGTGAGCGGTCCGATGCCTAGGAACCAAGAATCCCGGGCATCGCTGCGTGCGACGGCGCTGCCGGACTGCCAGACAGGAATGCTTGTCTCACGGTGATACGCAAACACGACAATTTTTGAAATCCCCTTCACTCCGTTGCGTTTGCCAACAGAAATCTCCGGAATCACGGGGACCGCAGGGACACCACCCAATGCGCTGGCGGCTGTTCCAAGACCATTGCTGGAGGGAATCCCGTATGTGACTTCCATTGAATCTGTCCCCAACGCACCCACGCGTCCCTCAATCACGTAATCGGCTTCTAAACGCGTGACTTGGATGAGACACCCCGTGGTCGTCAGTTTCTGCCGCAAGGCACTAATGATGTAGTCTGAATTGATGAAGACATTCGCCCCCTTAAACGTCTGCATGTACGTGGTGTCTAGATACACCGTCCGCCCTGCCAGCGGAGAAAGATCCAATTGATCGATCGCCCGATCCACAGAATCAGACAGCAATAACTGATCCGTTCCATTGCGTTGAATCGCGGCCCCACATCCGCTGGCGAACAGCAGGCAGAACAATGCAAGGAAGAGTTGTCGAAGGATTGGTCCAGGCACAATTTCTGTTTCCAGCCGACGGAGGGAGATTGCGCACGGAACACCCGTCGCTAAGCTAGCGGGACTTCTCCCGCAGGCCGCAAAGTCTATGGTTTCACCCCCGCCCCGCTTTACATCACTTCCTTGAAAACAAACGTTTAGGTTGCAACTCAGGTCGCAGGAAACGATCAACTTCGGCAGATTCCGCAGTTGATTTCAGGCGTTTCACCTCATACACGCGGCGCAATCGTCATTTCGCTCCCAATGAACGTCAGCCAACCCGGCATGGATTGGTCACAATTTCCAGCAGATTCCGCGGTCACTCGGGAAGTTTCCATTTTGGGCTCCCGAGTACTGTACATGCCCTCATATTCGGACTTGCGGGTGACGCCGACTCCAAGCCAATTGACAGCAACGGTTTACGATCGCGGAGAACCGTCGTTCGCACATCGCAGCCAGCAGTGATTTTGCGTAAAGCATTCCATATGAGCCACTTACGGTGTTCAGCTGGACTCCGTGTTTCAGGCCGCTAGGATCGTGCGTACTCATTGACAAAAGTGAGTCGTTGAGTTGTTCGACTGGCAACAAATCCTCCCTTCGGACGGATGCCCGTCCGCTACTCTGCGACACAACGTGAAAGTTTGAAATTAGGCAGTCGGCGTTCAACATCTTCTGCGATTTCCAGCACCGAAGTCCCCACATCTGCTGATTTACGGGTCCTACCATGCCGCATCACAATTCATCTCGCCGAAGTACAACCCGTTCCAATCTCCCTGCTGCGCGGCACGGTCGTGTGGCCTCACTCCGGGCCAGTGCGCGACCTGCGTCCGCGCATCAGCATCGCGGAGACGGTCTGGCTCATGGACGCGCTTTTGATGCTCCGGAAGGCTGGCATGATCCGGTCAGCGGCGATGAACCTCACGCTTTGAAGATTGTGACGCAGTCCGCCGGACGTGGATACATGCACCCAGTGTCAGCGGGCGATGTGCGTGAACGCGTGCTGCAACTGCCCGCTGAATTTCAGGAGAAGCTGGACATCGTGCAGTTTAGTCGGATGACAAGAAAACGACGTTTGTTTCCCTGCTATGGTCTGCAATGGGGCACTGCCGTCTATCTTTATCCAATTGAGGAGACATTGGAGGAGCTTTACGTGCGTGCTCCCCGACCGGCCCAACGAATCGAAACCGAAATGTATGGCGGCCGTTGGCAGCAAGACGGAAATCTATGGAGGTTGATCTGGACGGAGTCGACAATTCGCGACTTCTATCTCAACAACGTTCTGATTCACGAGATCGGCCACATCAACGACAGCCGCAACACCAGCTTTCGGAAGCGCGAACAATTTGCGGACTGGTTTGCCGTTGAGTACGGCTACCGTGCGTCACGGAAGAATCGAACGAGCCCTTCACGTGGTTGAAATTGACCGTAACCCGAGTCGAATTGTAGCGACAACATCGTCTTCAAATTCCTTGATCCTCCGCGCGAGAATGCACATCTCCGAATTCTTGCGAGTCCGGCTCCACGCCAGTTGTGATGCTTGGGCCCAACCCTAAGAACTTACTCCTCAGGGTTTTGCCCGCGAATTACGCGAACAGGGATCGAAATTGAACTTCACGTTTCCCGCTGTAAAATTTGTCAGAATGCGATTGACCGTAATAATCAAAAAACTCAACTCAGCCTGTGTCAACTTCGATTCGTGTCAATCTCACTTCACGCATCCGGAACCGGGCTGACAGAACGCATTCAATTTCAGTCACTTTTGCCAACTGCCGATGACCCACGGTATTCGGGCCGTCTTGGCGTGAACGGTTTTCATTTTTTGAATCACTGTTAACTCGTGTCTTGGATGTTCTTCAGCCAACCGCATACTAAAAACTGACGGCGTTGCCCCCATGCCTATCCTTGCCAAAGAGCCTGACATCTATCCAGAATCGCTGCTTGATCAGCCAGCCGAAAGCCCTGACGACTCGTGGTTTGCCATGTATACCTTGGCAAGACAGGAGAAGGAGCTGATGCGGAAATTGCGGCCACTGAACATCGCACACTACGGGCCAATGATTCAGCAGCGAAAACGGTCTCCGCAGGGAAGAATCCGCACGAGTTATGTGCCCCTGTTCACAGGCTATGTGTTCGTGCGCGGCGATGAGGTCGCGCGGCATGATGCGGTGTCAACTGGCTGTATTTCGCGATGTCTGCCGGTCACTGAATACGAAGAACTGGTGCAAGACCTGCGTTGCATTCGGCAGTTGGTCGTCGCTGGATCAGAAGTTCGGCCTGAACCGAAACCGCTGGTAGGACGCATGGCAATGGTTAAGAACGGTGCCATGAAAGGACTCAAAGGTACGATCACAAAGGCGCTTTCTCAACATCGCCTGACAGTTCTTGTGAACTTCATGCAACAGGGAGCCTCAGTCATCGTTGATGAAGCGGACGTTGAGTTGCTGTAACTGTCTGTCTTCCGAAGTGGTCGCGGGCAAACACTCTTGTTCCCGCTGGCCTGCCCTACTCAATCCCTAGGATTTCCATCCGCAACTTGCCGCGGGGGATTTCGACTTCGACTTTGTCGCCGACTTTCTTGCCGATCAGGGCGGACGCGATGGGACTGGTGGTGAGGATTTTCATCACATCGCCGTCGTAGTCTTCCTCGCCGGGGCCAACAAGCTCATAGGCCTCTTCCATATCGTCCGACAGATCTTTTACTTTGACTGTTGAACCGAAGCCGACAGTATCTTTTGGGCCATCGGTTTTTTCGACAATGTGGCAGTGTGACAGCTTAGTTTTCAACTGGTTGATCTTTGCCTGCGTGTATCCCTGCGTCTCCCGCGCAGCGTGATATTCAGCGTTCTCTTTTAGATCGCCTTCCTCCCGCGCAGTCTTGATACGTTCGGCGATCGCCGGCATATCGACAACTTCCATCACGCGAATTTCTTCACGGATTTTTTCGTAACCTTCGCGGGATATTGGTTGGCGTTCCATAGCAAGACCTCAGGCCAGAACATAAATGCGGCTCCCATTGAACATGGAGCCGTCATTGATTAAATGAATTCGAGAAAAACACGTCAAGACACCAATCTTCCGCACGATGTTCGGAGCGGTAAAATCTGAGACATCTGCGATCAAAACGTGTTGCAGGGAAAACAAACAGAACGGCGGCTGAAAGGGCATCCCTTCAACCGCCGTTCATCTTGATTCGGGTAGTATAGTCAGACAACTTGCGTCAGGCTATGCAATTTCCTTCCACTGCCCGCATTTCGCGCTGTCCAAGACGGCTTCGCAGATCTTCTGGGTTTCCAGTGCCTCACGAAATGTCGGACTACACGACTTGCCGGATTCGACACTGGCGATAAAGTCAGCAACTTGATGCACAAAGGTGTGTTCGTAACCAATTTGCAGGCCGGGAACCCACCACTTCCCCATATACGGCATATCACCGTCCGTACAATGAACTTGGTGCCAACCCCGGATCAGCGAGTTGTCGGAATAATCGAAGTATTCCAGTCGATGCAGGTCGTGCAGATCCCACTTGATCGAGGCTTTTTCGCCATTGATTTCGAAGGTGTACAACGCTTTGTGACCACGCGCATAACGCGTTGATTCAAACAGGCCCAGTGAACCATTTCCAAAGCGGCACAGGAACGCACAGGCGTCATCGATGCTGACCTTTTCGACCTTTCCGGTCAGGTTATGCTTTCGTTCTTTGACGAAAGTTTCTGTCATCGCCGTGACGCTATTGATGGAACCGTTCAGCCAGACTGCCGTGTCAATGCAATGCGCCAGCAGATCACCTGTCACACCGGAACCTGCCGAGGCGGCATCAAGCCGCCATAATCCGGCTCCGCCTTGAGGCAGGTCGGCGTTAATCGTCCAGTCCTGCAGAAAGTTGGCTCGATAATGGAAGATTCTCCCGAGACGTCCTTCGTCGATCAATTGCTTGGCAAGTGACACAGCGGGCACTCGACGGTAATTGTACCATACCGTATTAGCAACTTGGGCCTTTTCGATGGCATCCACCATCTGCTGGCCCTCGACCGGATTCATCGCGAGAGGCTTTTCGCACAAGACCATCTTCCCCGCTTGGGCAGCCGCGATCGCAATTTCCGCATGCGAATTGTTTGGCGTGCAGATGTCGATCGCATCAATATCTGGCCGCGCAATCAGTTTTCGCCAATCGGTTTCGATGGATTCGTACTGCCATTGCTCAGCGAATGCCCGCGTTTGTTCTTCGTTGCGACCACAGATGGCTTTGAGCACCGGGCGATGTTTTAATTCAGGAAAGAAGTCGTTGACTCGTTTGTAGCCGTTCGTATGCGTCCGGCCCATAAAGCCATAACCGACGAGACCGATATTGAGGGGTTTCATGGTGGGTTCTTGATTCAGTAAAAAGGTGATTGAAATGAATGACCAATGACTCATAAAAAATGACCAATGATTTTCGGACTCATTGGTCATTGGGATTCAGACATTGGGGCTTTATGACCAGCCGTGTGCATTCCGAACTTTGATCATCGTATCAAGAATGGTATTCCACGTCGCCGGATTTTCGAGCATCGCGTTCGGGAACATGCAGCCGTCCCAGCAGATGTGGTTGATGCCGCGATCTGTTGCATCTTGCAGCCAGTAGCCGGCGCATTTTACGATATCTAGTTTTCCGTTCGGATCGTCGGCCGGACAATGCTTGCCCGTCTTATCATGTGATCCTGCTCCGTGAACATGGCCATCATTCTGTGCTACATGGAAGTCGATCGTCCATGGTCGCAGTTTGTCGGTCATCGTTTTGTAGCCGGCGTAGAATTCCTCGTCCGTGTGCCCTTCCTGCACGAGGGCACATTCAGGAGCGTTGTAGCCCAGCAGATACAAATATGTGTGCGCAAGATCCGCTTGGAAGCCAAGCGATTCGGGCATCGCGACTTCCTCCAGCAGATTGAGCATATCTTTCCAACTGTGCATTCCTGCCCAGCAAATTTCGCCTTCGGCGGCGAGTCGCTGACCATGATCGGCGGCGATCTTGGCAGCTTCACGGAACGTGGCGGCAATCTTTGTCGTGTTGGCTTTTGCATCTTCACGCCACTTGGCAACACCGAATTCAGCGGAGTCAATTCGGATCACGCCATACTTTCGGACGCCATGCCTTTCAAAGATCCCGGCAATGCGACACGCCATCTTGACCGCACTGAGAAACTTTCCACGAGACACCTCGTCGCCCATGGCTGAATCACCAACTGTGCCCGGCCAGACCGGTGCGACAAGAGATCCTACCGTGAAACCGTAACTCGCAATCTGATCGGCAATCTGAATCAATTCTGCATCGCTAGCCTCCGGATTGGTATGTGGCAGGAACAGAAAATAATCGATGCCGTCGAACTTCTGCCCGTTCACATTTGCGGCAGCCGTCAACTGGAGCATTTTTTCCAGACTAATCGGCGGCTCTTGGCCTTCGCCGGCGCCTTTGCCAACAAGTCCAGGCCACATGGCGTTGTGAAGTTTGGGAGCAGAATGAGGCATGATCGTCCTTTCAGGAATGACTAATGAAAAATGACCAATGAATCTTGCCGCGGGCTTTGCCCGCAACCCCATTAGCCATGGGGCGCTAGCCCTGCGGCTGACGGACAGGAATCTTCTCAGAAAAACTATTTTATCAACGTTTGCTGAGCAGAAGGACCAATGACCAAACCACCATGATCAGGATTCATTGGTCATTGACAACTTGGTCGTTGAGGCTTATTGATTGATCATGTCTGTCTCTTATGATCACCCGCATTCGGTGCCTTCGGCTGAGCATCAGGCCCGAAGTATCGCAGTGTCACAAGCGGCTCGGTTCCCGTATTTTCGAATTCAATACCCTCCACTGCAGCTTTCGCAGTGACAAACACTTCGTCTTCCGTCATCGCACCGAATCGGATCATGCTTGGCGACTGCAGCGTCAATTTGCCGATGCGCCCGTAACCCTGAACAGTGATCAGACCGTACGCGCCTCCGTCTTTCACATTGCATTTTGCGCCTGGCTCAAGAGTGAGCTCCTTAGCGGTGAACAACTGCTTGCCATCGACCTTACCATAGACGATCCATTTATCGACCCAGCCCTGCCCTTCTTCACTGACGATTGGTTCTAGGTAGTTGCTAGCCACGAAGTTTGGATCCACGTTCTTTTCCCAATCCAACGCATCGACAATGTACTGATTGTCATCGTGGAACTCAGGTGGAAAATCCTTGGTCAGCAGCGCTCGAGGAACCGCGCGGCCTTCGACTAGGTTTTGATACATCGCAAATACGTCGCTGCCCCATTGCGGCTCAAAGGTCACCAGCGAACCGGGCGCGTGCAACACGCACGGTGGAATCAGCCAGCCAGTGCCCGGCTTGAGTCGGTAGGCTTTCGACAAATCCAGCAGCCCATTTTCGCCCTTGTTCCAGCGGTCAAGACAGTCAATGACATCCTGCTTGGTGGTGCCTGGTTCCAGCCCCATGAATGTATATGGAAAATTGTTCCCGATCGCGTTCATCTGGGGTGGGAAGTAGTAGCTCTCGGGCTTTCCTTCTTGGCCGACTTTTGCCGCCTGTTCCGCGTTCTGGTGCATGTGATGAGGGATCGGGCCCATGTTGTCGAAGAACTTCGAATACACCGGCCATTTTTTGAACGCATTCCAGATGTGGTCACCGATGATTTCGCTCTTCAGCTCGGCCACGGCATCGCGCAACAGGAACCGTTTCCCGTCGTGAACCACGTATGACAGACCCTCGTCGGCGTTGCGATTGTCGTTGGCTGCTTCCGTGGTGGACCCGAACCAGCGTTCATCGATCCCGCCGCGATGCATTCCCAAGGCATAATAATCGTCCGGATGCAGCTTAAGACGACGACCTGGCTGCAGAAACGAACGCGGAACCCAAGTGGGTGCCAGTCGAAGAATACCATTGCCAGCTGTCAGCGCGGCGGATGCGAGTGAAGCAACATTTGCCATGATTGAATTGCCAGATCCAGAAGAGTTGAATGTTGGTGTGACTTTCATTGAGCGCGTATAATGACGCCCCTTTTTGGATTTGAAAAGCGAACGGCGAAATTCTCCATAACTCCAAATCCGCAGGAAACACGGCGTGGCCACTGTGTCTGATAAACACGTTTGCCCGCGAATGGCGCAAATGACCGCGAAACTTGAAGTTCAATTCCGATCTCCATGCGCTTGATTCGCGGGCAAAATCCGAATTGACGGAAAGCATGTTGCACGAAACGATGGTTTCTTGAGCCGTTGGCCGGGCATTCTATACTTGGGGTGAATTCTAGTAGCTTACTTCCCACGGCGATTCTCATGGCACGCATTGCGATTCTTGGCGCGACTGGTTACACGGCCCTGGAGCTATTGAAAATCTTGGCTCGTCATCCGCAAGCGGAAGTAGTGGCCGCGACAACTCGTCAGGACACCAATCCGCACATCCGCGAAATTCATCCTTCGCTCACAGGGCTTTTCGACCTGCGTTGCACGGCACTCACGCCGGAACAAGCCGGAAAGCTATGCGACATCGCGTTCTGCTGCCTGCCTCACACCGCCAGCATGGAAGCCGTGCCTCAGTTGCTGGACGCTGGCTGCCGCGTCGTCGATCTCAGCGCTGACTATCGCCTGAAAGATCCTGGTGTTTACGAAACATGGTATGAGCACGTGCATACGGATCCGACGCGGCTGAGCACCACGGTTTACGGCCTGCCGGAAATCTACGCCGACAGGATTCCATCCGCCGACCTCGTGGCCAACCCTGGCTGCTACACCAGCACTTCCATTTTGGCCTTGGCACCGCTGCTAGCAGCAAAGCTGATTGAACCAACCGGTATCATCATCGATGCCAAGAGTGGCATCAGTGGAGCTGGCCGCACACCGAAGCTGTCGAATTTGTATTCCGAGTGCAATGAATCTGTCACAGCCTACAGTATCGGCATGCATCGCCACACTCCGGAGATCGAGCAAGTGTTGACGGACATCGGTGGCAACAGTGTCCAAGTCGCCTTCACTCCACATCTCATGCCCATGGACCGCGGAATCTTCTGTTCGATTTATCCTCGCGTGAAGGGACAACAGACGCAGGCGCAACTGCTCGAAGTCTACCGCCGCTTCTACGCCGGCCAGCCGTTCATTAGAGTCGTAGACCATATCCCGACGACGAAAGACGTCTCCTTCACTAACTTTTGCGACATCACAGTCCGCTTCAACCGCGACCAGCTCGTCATCTTCGCCACCCTCGACAACCTGATCAAAGGCGCCAGCGGCGTGGCCATTCAGAACATGAACCTGATGCTGGGCCTAGACCAGCGGATGGGAATGCTGACGTGCTGAGAATTGGCGTGGCGGACTTACGCACCTCGTCAAGGCTGCCGCTCCCGGACACTTTGTGGCAAATAATCGCGGGAGATTCGTCCTGAAGATATGCTCCAGCCGATAATAACGGTGGATTAACCAACAATGGTTGAGTTACACTTGGAAGCTCCCTGAATAGTGGAGAATTTGTCATCAACTAGGTCCCCCAATGGGCCGTCGTCCTGTTTAACCGCGTACCCAGCAAGCCACGATTGTTCTGATTGTTCTATTTCAAATTTTGTATTTGAAATACGAAACACCGGGCGTTGGCCAAGCGGTTAAACGAATGAGCGACCTTTGAACCGTAATATCACTCGGAGTCGGGTCATGAAATCCAAGACACATGCTTGCTCGGGACCAGTCGGTCGGCGTGAAGCGTTGACGGCTGGAGTTCTGGGGGTTGGTGGTTTGACGCTGCCGGATTTTTTCCGCATGCAAGCCCGCGCAGAGGAAGCCGGTCGGTTCGTCGATCGGCAGACATCCGTCATCTTCGTCTGGTTGCCAGGCGGTCCTCCGCACATGGATATGTATGACATGAAGCCTGAGGCTTCGTCCGACTATCGTGGAGCGTTTCGTCCAATTCCCACCAATGTTCCGGGCCTAGATGTTTGCGAGCTGATGCCGCGCCATGCGGCGATCGCAGACAAGTACGCTGTGGTACGCTCCATCTCACACACTTTTGCGGATCATGGCGGTGGTCACAAGCGAATGATGACCGGGCGAATTCCTGCAACGCCTGTGAATACAGTGAACGACGCCCCTGCGACCGGGTCAATTGTGGCAAAGTGTCGGGAGTCGATTAATAACGGTTTACCCAATTACATCTCGTTGAATCCCGGCGGCCGCGTCAATGACGTCTTTGCACAGGGCCCGGCCTATTTGAGTCAGGCTTATCTGCCGTTCAATGTCGAAGGCGATCCCTCGCAGCCGAACTTTGCGATACCGAACATCGAACTGAACGCCGCAATTGCTGACCGCGTGGATAATCGCATGAAATTGCTCGGCAGTCTGGACCGTCTCGAACGGAAAATTGACGCCTCAAAAATCATGGAATCCATCGATCGCTACCAGCAACGGGCGGTCAACATGTTAATGGGTGATGCCGCAAAGAAAGCATTCGATTTAACGCGCGAGACGGATGAGTTACGGGATCGATACGGTCGTCATTGCTGGGGCCAGCGCGCGTTGATGGCTCGGCGATTAGTAGAAGCGGGCGTCAGTTTTGTCACGGTTGTGATGGAGAATCCTTATCAATCGAGTGTTCCGGCACTGCAGCAAGGAACCTATAACTGGGACTCGCATGCCGTGAACTGCCACATCTGGGATGACTTGAAGGTTCGCTTGCCGATCTACGATCAGGCCGTGACCGCATTGATCGAAGACGTCTATCAGCGCGGGCTTGATCAGAAGACCTTGATCGTAGTGACTGGCGAATTCGGGCGCACGCCGCGAATCGAAAATACGATCGGCTCACAGACGAAAGTCATGCAGCCTGGTCGCGATCACTGGCCACAGGCCATGTCGCTGATCATGGCCGGCGGCGGCATTCGCACGGGTCAAATTGTTGGCTCGACCAATTCCAAAGGCGAGCATCCCGCGGATCGACCGCTCACGCCAAACGATCTCTGGGCCACTGTGTATCGGCACTTGGGAATCAACCCCTCCGATTCATTCCTCGATTACGGGGGTCGCCCCATGCCGATTCTACCCTTCGGCGATCCAATCAGTGAATTGATTCGAGTCTAACGTGCTTTGAGGAAGAAGCGGGAACTTTGGACGTTGCCCCGCGAAGCTGGGCTTTGCCGTTCTGGAAAAATGGTGGTCTGCGGAAACCGGTCGTGCGGCAGATCGATTAGACGATTCTCGATTCCTATGCATTCCTCATTCGACTGACCTCATTCGACTGACCTCATTCGACTGACCTCATTCGACTGACCTCATTCGACTGACCTCATTCGACAAAACCGACGGAGCGAACGGCGGCGAGTTCTGGCATCAGGATTTGTCAATCGCCGTGGCACAACAACATGATGTTGCAGGGTTTCATGCGTGGACGTGGAAACAAGCGGACCCGCATTTCGTGATGTCTTTCCTACTCGAAAGTTTCATATTTTATTCATATGTCATTAACATGCATCCGTTCGACTGCCCCTCGATCGAACTGATTCTCGACGAAGCGCGATGGCTGATTGACTCTGCTCGTGCTTCTATTCTTTCATTGGAGGGGTTCCCTTTGTCTCATCGCTCACTCATTCAAAAGCTCGTCTCTCTCTTCAGCGGACGTAATGAAAGGCAGAATCGCCGGGTCCGACGCGGTCCAAGTGCGATGATCATTGAGCCATTGGAGCGACGTGAGCTGCTGGCAGCCGTGTTCATCTCCGAAGTACATCCGACTGGCAGCAGCAGCGTCTATGCCGCCGATTGGTTTGAGGTGACGAATACTGGTAACACCGCGTTGGACATTACTGGCTGGAAGATGGACGACGGCTCCAACCTCTTTGACAATTCGGTTGCAATCCGCGGCTTGACGAGCATTCCCGCCGGGAAATCGGCGATCTTCTTCGAGGGCCTTGCCGACGGTTCGACCGATGCAGCAAAGATCGCCAGCTTTTCGACTGCCTGGTTTGGGAGTGCGACTCCGCCGGCTGGCTTCCTGATCGGGGCCTATGGCGGAACGAGCGTGGGCTTAGGCTCCTCGGGCGATGCTGTGAATCTGTACAATTCCGTTGGTGTCTTGCAAGCAAACGTCACGTTCAATGCGGCCACAACAGGCACGACCTTTGACAACACGGCGGGGCTGAACAGCACCGCCATCTCGACATTGAGTGTGGCGGGGGTCAACGGTGCATTCCTCGCGTCGAGTCTCGTCGAGACCGGCTCTCCTGGTCGACGAGGAATCAACGTGGACCTGTCCACCTATGTTCGGATTGGCCGATACGATCTGCCCGAACCGACACGGACGGCTGCCCCGGCTAACAATTTATTGGCCCAGGAAGCGTCGGGAGTAACCTATAACTGGGACACGGACTCGCTGTTCATCGTCGGCGACGGCGGTAAGTCGGTCACTCAAGTCTCGAAGACCGGGGCCTTGATCAACACGATGACGCTGGCCCTTGGCAGCAGTCCTCAAGGCACGGACTTCTACGACACGGAAGGTATTACGTACGTCGGCAGTGGCCAGTTCGTCATGACCGAAGAGCGTGATCGTCAACTCGTCTTGTTCACATACGCCGCAGGCACCACGCTTTCCCGCGGCAGCGCGCAGACCGTGAAGCTCGGTACGTTCGTCGATAACACGGGACTCGAAGGCCTCTCCTATGATCCGCAGACGAGTGGATACATTTTGGTCAAAGAAATCTCGCCCCTAGGCATCTTTCAGACCGGCGTCAATTTCCCGGCAGGCACTGCAACGAATGGTTCGTCCAGCACGGTTAACTCGATCGACCTGTTCAATCCCGCATTGGCCGGACTTGCCGACTTCGCTGATGTGTTCGCTTTATCGAATCTGCCGACCGTAAACGTAGCCACTTCCAGCCGTCTGCTGGTGCTCAGCCAAGCCTCGGCCAGGATCGTCAGCATCGACCGCTCCGGGAACATTTCCAGTTCGTTGCAGATTGTCGCCGACTTAGGCAGCCCGCTTTCCGCTCCTGACCAGCAGCATGAGGGTCTCACGATGGACCGCGACGGCATCCTCTATGTCGTCAACGAGAATGGCGGCGGTGACATCGATCACCCGCAGCTTTGGGTTTACGCGCCGTCGACCGTTCCGAATCAAGCCCCCATCGCTGTCGCGCTGAACAATGCGCTCACTTCAATCGTGGAGAACACTCCTACCATCGCTGCGATCAAAGTGGCGGATATCGTCGTCACCGATGATGGACTGGGCACCAACAATTTGACGGTGACGGGAACGGACGCCAGCTTCTTTGAGATCACGGGCAGCGGCTTATACATCAAAGCCGGAACAGTTCTCGATTACGAAACCACGACCAGCTATAGCGTCACCGTAAATGTCGATGACACAACGGTGGGCGGCACTCCGGACGCGACGACGGGCTATACCTTGTCGGTGACCGATGTTGTGAATGAAACCCCCGTCATCCCTTCGGTCTTCATTTCCGAAGTGCATCCCTCCGGCAGCGGCAACACTTCCTATTCCTCAGACTGGTTCGAGGTGACGAATAACGGCACGACTGCCGTGACCATCACCGGCTGGCAAATGGACGATAACTCGAACGGCTCCGCAAAAGTTGCGCTCCGTGGCGTAACGAGCATCCCGGCCGGGAAATCGGCGATCTTCTTCGAGGGCCTTGCCGACGGTTCGACCGATGCAGCGAAGATCGCCAGCTTTTCGACTGCCTGGTTTGGATCTCCGACGCCGCCGGCTGGCTTCCTGATCGGAGCATACGGCGGTTCCGGCGTGAGTCTGAGCACCGGGGGCGATGCCGTGAATCTCTTTGATGCAGGCGGCAACAGGATCACTGGCGTCAGCTTCGGCACAGCCACCACGGGTGTCACGTTCGACAATCATGCGGGCCTCGGCAGCACGGCACTCCCACTTCCAACGATTTCAACGTTGAGTGCCGTCGGGGTCAATAGTGCGTTCCTCTCCACGACAACTGTTAAAGAGACGGGCTCGCCGGGAACCACGGGGAAACTCATCATCTCCGAGGTAGCGCCCTGGTCCAGCACGGTGGCCAATAGCCCCGTTGCCGCCGACTGGTTCGAGGTGACGAATCTCGGTGCCACGGCGGTGGACATCACGGGCTGGAAGATGGATGACAATTCAGAATCACCCTTTGCGGCAGTGGCCCTGAATGGAGTCACCATTATCGCCGCTGGCGAGTCAGTGATTTTCATCGAGACCAATGATCTCCCCGGCAAGACTGCCACCTTCCTGTCCACATGGTTCGGTGCGAATCCGCCGGCGGGTCTCCAGATCGGCAGCTACGCAGGCTCGGGCGTTGGCCTGAGTACGACGAGTGATGCCGTGAACCTGTACGACAACAGCAACGTGCGACAGGCCAATGTATTCTTCGCCGCATCGCCCACTGGCCCTACGTTCCCGACCTTCGACAATGCGGCGGGCCTCGACAATGCGGCCATCTCGCTACTGAGCGCCTTTGGCGTCAACGGTGGCTTCATCGCGTTGAACGACGGGAAGGAGATCGGCTCTCCCGGAACAATCACGAGGACGAACGTCACAAGACTCGGCGGGATTGATGTTCAAAACGGCCAAACGCAACGCTCGTATTTGCGAGCCCTAGATGTGTTGTTTGATCAGTCCAGCGGACTGATGGATCTGATCAACAATAGCCGCCTGCAGCTCACCCAGTTCGATCTGAACGGTCAGAATGGTTCGCTGAAGAGCTTTCCAACACCGGCAGTCGTCGGGAACAGGATTCGTTTCGATTTTGGGGTTCAGGGGATCGGAGGTAATCGGAATACGAACGCGGGAGACGGCTACTATGAACTGGCTGTGGACATGGACGGAAATGGTTCATTCGAAACAAAGAACTACTTCTACCGCTTGCTGGGCGACGTGAATGGCGACAGAAAAGTGGACACGACTGACAGCAGTCTGACGCTTTCCGCGTTCGGCACGGCGAACCCGGAACGCGATGTCAACGGTGATGGTTTCGTCAACGCCAACGACCGGACTCTTGTACTTCGAGGTCTCGGAAGGAAGCTAAAGGAGAGTTTGCTTCTGAATGACTGATGTCGTGTATTTGTCAAAGCGTTTTCATTTTTAGACCCAGCATCCAACAATCCAAAGGTGATCAACAATGGCAGGACTTTTTCCGTATCGTTTGCAACAGGGCGTGGTGGCAACGGCCTGTATTGCGGTTTGTGCAATTTTTTCCGGTCCGGCATCAGCGGCGTTAATTATCCGTTACGGTGGTAATTCTATAACTCAGGGTGGCACGGGGATTTTAGACGTTCTGATTTCCAGTGACGCTGCGGGTGGAACGCCTGATCTGCTGGATTCGTTTTCGGGACACTTTCAGATTGCGCCGGTTGGTGGAGCGGTTTCAAATGGCGTCCAGTTTGCCACCGTGCAGGCGGAATCGCAGCTTGGGAACCCTGCGTATGTTTTCAGTGGCGACAGTCTCGGTGAAGGCGGGGGTATTCCGCTGGGATCGGTCTCGACGCTGGTTAACAATAATGACACTTACATCGCCGGGGATGGCACGGTATCAGGTAGCGGTATGCCTTTGAGCATTTCGAGCGGTACTTTCCTGCTGTTTCGGCTGAATCTAGATGCGACGCTGGCGAATCTCGGTGATCAATTTACGGTGTCGCTGATCAATGACGGCTTTACGGCATTCCAGAACCCGGTCTTCGCTAATCTTTCGCTGGATACATCTTCGTTCGACGCAAACACGATGACTGCGGTTCCTGAGCCTTCGTCCGGTATCATGTTATTGCTGGCGGCTCTCGGCGTAGGAATCTATCGACTAAGGCGGCGTGCACAGTTCCCCGAAAAATCCGAAGCATTATGGATCTCACCGCACGCACAATCAGCCACGGTGTTGCTGCGTGTCAAGGTGGTGACTTCACAGCCCTAGCGTATGCCGAGGCTTTACTCGCGCGGGACATGCAAGCGGCAGGATTGAACGCATTTATCCAACACGCAGCCTATCGAGATGCCACCGAGGTTTCCGCCGTGCTGTTCCCAACGAGGGCGTGCGGCCTCAGCTGCCAGCACCGCAACGATGAGCGTTGTTCGGGCACGCCATCCCGGCGCACGACGGCATCCTTTTTTCCGGACTGGCTTGACCTGAAAACCAAGGCAAGAGCGTGCCAAATCGCTGGGACCTGCGTCGAAATCCGAACCGATCGCAACTCTCTTGCCAGTCAGGTACTGGAACAACGCTGGGGAGGATCTCAGTGCGACACACGGGGCAGTCGTATGGTGTAAAATCGGCGCCCTGAGAAATAGCGGCCGATTGATTAGCGACGGTCAGGAGCGCAGGACTTAATCAACAACGACCAACCACAGCCAGCGAAGCTCAGGAAAAATCCGCAGCGACTGTGAATTTCACCCGATCGCATCGAAGCTTGGCGAGATCAAGAATGAGATCGTCCATTTGTGATTTAAGATGATCACAGGCCTCGATCGCACCGTCCACGTCTTCATTCATGGCAAGACTCTCAACTATCATCGCAGCCTGAAGGGCGTTTTTTGCAGCAAACGTCCCGACAGCCCCTTTCAGGGAATGGGCAACGGTTTCAATTGCTGCGCAGTCTTTGGCTTCGATCGCCTGCTGCATCTCACATTTCAGATCATTGGCGTTTCTTATAAAGAGATCAATGAGTTCATCGAGCAAATCCAGATCACCGTTAATCGAATCCAAGAGCGTCTTCGTGTCAATCCCCTGAGGATTTGATGCCGTGTGCGACCGCAGCAACGTGTACATGTCGTTCATTCGGCTGCGTTCCGATCGTCCATGCTCGATCCATGCGTGGCAGGTGTGAATTAGCAAGTCGCGTTCAATGGGTTTCGTGATGACATCACTACACCCGATCGCAAGGCATTTTTCGCGGTCTTCCCTCAGCGCATGCGCAGTCAGAGCAACAATAGGCCCATGATACCGAATGGCTCTCAGATGTTTCGTGGCACTGTAACCATCTAGGATAGGCATTTGCATATCCATCAGAATCAGTTCATAGCCTAGCGGTGTCGTGTTCGATGAGGAGTCCGGCATCATGGCCGCGACGGCTTGTTCAATGGCGACCTGACCGTTTTCAGCAACATCGACATCGGCACCGGCGCGCCGCAGAATCGACTCAAACAACCGTCTATTCACCGGGTTGTCCTCGGCCAGCAGAATTCTGCCATGCAACCGTTTCGGGGTCTGCGGCAACGCACCCCGGCTCCACTTGTGTTGCGGTAGGGAAAGAGGTTCATGCGTTTGCACGTTCTGCAGCGATCCTTGTCTAATGGTCACCCTGAAAGTACTGCCGACGCCTAGTTGACTCGTTGCCGTAATTTCACCACCAAGGATTCGAGCCATGCGCAGACAGATCGCGAGACCAAGGCCAGTCCCTCCGAACTGCCGCGTCGTGGAAGCATCAGCCTGAGTAAACGGTCTGAACAGCAATTTGCATTGCTCAGGTGTCATTCCCATGCCAGTATCCGAAACTTCAAACACCAGTCGTTCGATTCCATCGGTTGTTTTGGGAATTGCCTCAACGGTCACACAGATATGTCCCTGTTCCGTAAACTTGACTGCATTTCCGACAAGGTTCATCAAGATCTGACGAATTCGAACGGGATCTGACGCGATGCGATTCGGAAGGGAACCGACAACTCGTGTGTGCA
>QWQG01000004.1 GCA_003670925.1 Planctomycetota bacterium
CGGCAGCTTCATCGAATCCCAACCGATCGATCGACGCGCTGAACCTGTTGCGCCTCAAGCACTCGAAGAAGCACGGGCTCGTATCGCGTTGGCTGATCCGGACGAGGACATCGATGCTGGGTCGCAGTTGGTCAGCCCGTTGGATTCTGACGCAAGTGCTGTGGTTACGCAGCAGGAAACAGAGGCTCCTGAGATCCCATTAAACGATGCACACGATATCCTATTCGATTCGGCAGCGTTGCCTGCAGTGGCTTTGGAAACTCTGGAACCCGCGATTGAAATATCACAAACGGAACCTCACCCAGCTCCTCCGGTTCCCGCTGCACATCAGCCGATGCGCATGGTTAACCTTTCCGAGTTAACTCATATCGACATCCTCAGCGTGAGGACGGTGGCAAGTTCACGAGTCACGGGCAAGGGCATCACGCAGGAATTGCAACGGGTCATCGATTTAGCCAAATCACAAAACGCGGACCCGATGCGCATCCCTGAAGACGACACTGCCCCCGTAACTCTAGAAATCGGAACGGACGGACCTCCGGCCGCTGAAGCAGCGAATGCGACAGAGCCTACGCGATCGTTACCACCGGCGTTTCTGCTAGAGGGACTGAGCTACGCCAATTCGCTCCAGAGTCCACAAATACCAGCAGAAACGGCTAACACCAGCGAACCTGCGCCCACTGCAGTGCCGAAAACAATCCTACGGAGCCCCATGCGCCGGCCGCTTTTGCATCGCCGGTTTCAGTTGGAGCGGCCAGCCACCACCAGTTCAACAGGATCTGAAAACGTGAACAGAGAACTTCGAGTTGACCAGCCTGGTGGCCAGAAAGATCTTTTGGATGTAGCTGCCATGCAGCAGCACGCTGCAATCGCTTCGGCGGTTGCCTTGGAAATGAAGATCCTTTCCAATTCGCCAAAATCTGGACGTCGCGTGCGCATCGATCCACCTGAATCCTTGGATGACGTAACCGGGACTGATGGTCGCCGAGGCCGCACACAGACGCGTCCTAAACAACGTTATATCGACGATGCACACGACGCCTCCTTGCGGGGTCCGCATTTCGAAGTTACGCCTCCCCGCCGTCCAAATTTGACCAGCGTCACCGGCCAGTTTCTCGCGTATCTCGGAGTGTTAGGACTCACCATTGGAACGGCAATGGTGATCTATGGCCACTTCGGCGGATATTCCGAATACACACCAACCGGCTGGCTAGTCACAACCGTCGCCCAGATGCTGTTGTTTCTCGGGGTGATCAATCTCGTCTCCGGGGGCATCGAACAGAACAACGACGACGTGTCTCGCCGGATTAATACGCTGGGCGAACAATTGCTGCGCATTGAACAAGTCACTGCCGACGCAATGAAACGCCCAAAAATTGACCCGCGACTCTACGATAATCCCAACGCCGATGTGGAAGAAACGTCGCACGAAACCGCTGGAATCCGCAGCAAGTAATTCCCGCGACGGCTGCGTACTCATCCGCCCAACCGATCCGGCAGCGGATCTTGGCCGAGAACCTTATTGATGATGGTTCATTGGCTTTAATCCTCGAGCATGATCTTCTTAAGTCTCGATTGATAAATTGCTCTCGTCGATAATGTTGCGGACAACCGGTGCGCTCGGTGCAGGAGGCATCGCAGCACAAGCGTCGTCAATGTGATGTTGATAGATTGTCAATCTGAATCGCCTGAGTCATCCGCTGATCAGTACTTAGGCGAGCGGCAGAAATGAAACTACCGTAGCTGAATTCGCAAGAATTCAGTCCTCTTGCTCGAACAACTGAATTCTTGCGAATTCAGCGACAACTCTGGTAAGAAACTTCCTGCCGCTCGCCTTAGAACCCAGATTCAGCAAAATCGCCCCGCGTTGAGCAGCGTTTGTATCAAAATTTGGACCGGCGATCTTGAACCGCCTCCGGAAATTGTTGAGCGACGTTGCAAAAATGAAACATCAAGCGTTTTCTTGTGGCTCCGCCTTTGTAGAATTAGGAAATGAATGCCACTGACAGTCTCTTTTCGCTTGCCGTTCCGCTCGGTCGATTTCTGGGCACTCGCTTCCGGTTGAGTGCGCTCATGCTGATCGTCGTGCTCGCTGTGGTGTGGCGCGTCCAGACATTGACGACCGCTTTGTTATTTGCGGCCATTTTGTTGCTTAGCGTCTGCCTGCACGAGATCACTCACCTGTGGCTGACCCATCGCCTGAAATTATTCTGTCCCGAGCGAATCCTTTGGCCCTTAGGTGGCTTGTTCGGCGATGCACCTCGCAGGACAAATGCACTCGTCAGTCTTGCTGGGCCCGTCGTCAATCTTGTTCTAGCGGTGGTTGCAATTTCCCAACTGGGCAGCCGCACTGAGATCCTCACGTTGCTCAATCCGGCAACCTGCTGGCAGGAATTAGCTTCGGACAGCATGGTGATTCTCGCGTTACGAATCGTGTTCCTTGTGAATATGGTGATCGGATGCGTGAACATGATTCCTGTCCGGCCATTGGCGGCAGGATATGTGCTGCAGGATTTTCTGTCGCGGCGATGTTCCGAAATTGAATCACGTGACATACTTTTGCGATCCGGACTGCTGTTGAGCATTTTAGGGTTGCTGGCAGGATTTGTGTTTGACCTTAGCGGTCTGGTGGCGCTGTCGGCATGTCTGCTGTTGCTTCATGTTCAAGAAGCGATGCAGTGGTTTCAACCGTTGGAACCTGAGCGCGCCTTTAATGAGTACGACCATTTGGATGCGGGACTTGCTGCAGCGGATGTGGATAAATTCGATGTCGATGAGGCTGAAATGTCCGGCAGCATGGTTGATCGCTGGAAGAATCGCGAGGAATCAGAACGCGACTTGCGTGAACGCGAGCTTCAGCAGCGTGAACACCACGAACTGGACTGCGTCTTGGAAAAGCTACACACGCAGGGTCGGGACGCTTTATCGATCGCTGAATTGCATTTACTGAATCGCATGAGTGCGCGGCTGCGTCAGAAGAATCATTAAGATTGACAAGCCTACAGCGTTCGGGCTTTTTCTAACTCCCGCAAGTTCGCCTTGAGGTGTTCATCAGATGGGATGAGTCCTTCTTTCTGACGATTGCGGAATTGTACTTCATAATCTTCGATCTGTGGCTGCAGTTTGTGCAGCGCCGCTGAGGCCACGCGGTCGGTAAACATGATGCCTTCCACATGATCGTATTCATGCTGCACCACCCGGGCTGGCAAGTCTTCCAGTGTCAGTTCAAATTGCTGACCGTTCAGATCAAAGGCATCGACAATGATTTTTGTCGCGCGGGTGACCGGACCAAAAACATCAGGCAGACTCAGGCAGCCTTCTTCGTCTGTCTCACTGCCATTCTTGCGGGTGATTTGAGGATTGATAAAGACCAGTTCTTGGTCCTTTTCGTCTTTGTCACCGGCTGCATTGATTACAAACAGGCGATATGGCAGACCCACCTGATTTGCTGCCAGACCGATTCCCCGTGAGGCGTACATCAATTCGAACATCTGCTCAACCATGACGCGGAGACCGGCGTCGATCCGCGCAACGTCTTTGGATTTCCAGCGGAGTGCCGGGTGCGGATGAAGAACAATTTCAAGACTGGACATGGGCGCGGCATCATATTTCAGAAGTATGGTCTCCCTGCGCCGGCCAAACTGTAAAAGCCACGTATCCACAGGTTTTGCCGAAGTATGTCAGCGCTTTGGTTCAGCTTAAACTGTCCGGCGTCTTTTTCCCTGACATCGGACGATTCGAAATTGAACGTGGGTTTGCTATCCTCTGCGGACTACGGCCACCCTTGAATCTCTCAAAGGCATTCTCATGAAACCGTTTCTTGGGCTTCTATTCAGTGGAATCCTGATTTCGCCGTGCATTGAGGCTGGCGAGACGGTCATTGGTGTGCGGACGTTGCGGGTTCCCGATGGCTTTGAAGTGGAACTCGCCGCAGATCCTGCGCTCGTCGGACGACCAATTTCTGTGGCTCGCGACGAGAAAGGCCGCTTGTATGTCACAGATTCTGGAGGAATGACAGAACGCGCCGAACAACAATTGGCTGCAAAGCCTCACAGCATTCGCCGCTTGGAAGATGTCGATGGCGACGGTATCTACGATCATAGCACCCTGTTTGCCGACAAACTGATGTTCCCCGAAGGGTGTCTTTGGCACGCCGGTTCGTTGTACGTGGCTGCTCCTCCTGAGATCTGGAAGTTCACAGATGCGGATGACGACGGTCAAGCCGACAAACGCGAAGTGTGGTTCGACGGTACGACGCTCACCGGCTGCGGCAATGATCTACATGGCCCGTATCTTGGCCGCGACGGTCGCATCTATTGGTGCAAAGGTGCGTTTGCGGAGCAGAAGCATGCCCTCGCCAATAAATCGCAGTTTGTGACGCATTCGTCTCATATTTTTCGTGCGCGACCGGATGGTTCTGAAATGGAGGTTGTCCTCACCGGTGGCATGGACAATCCAGTGAACGTGGCATTCCATTCCAACGGCGAACGATTCCTCAGCTGTACGTTTTTCCAACACCCTGAAGCCGGTCACCGCGATGGTCTGATTCATGCGATCTACGGTGGCGTGTACGGCAAAAAACATGATTCCATTTACGAGCATGCGATGACCGGCGATGTGATGCCGGTCCTCAATCACCAAGGCGCAGCAGCGCCGTGTGGCCTGCTCGCTGGAAGTCATTCCCTGTATGCTGGTACGGCGACCGACAACTTGTTCGCATGTTATTTTAATCTGCACAAAGTCGTGCGGCACGAACTGATCCCGAATGGCCCGACATTTGACACGGTCGATACCGATTTCTTGGCCTGCGATCATCCCGATTTTCATCCGACCGACGTCTTTGAGGATGCGGACGGAAGCCTGTTGATCGTTGATACCGGCGGCTGGTACAAAGTCTGCTGCCCAACATCGCAGCTTGCAAAACCCGATGTGCTAGGCGGCATTTATCGCGTCCGCAGGCATGATGCAAAATCCGTCATTGATCCGCTGGGACTGCAGCTAGACTGGAACACGAGCGATCTGAAGTCGCTCGCAGCATTGCTCTCGGACAATCGCCTTTTTGTTCAGCGACGAGCCACCGCACTGCTGAGAGCTTGCGGAGCGGACGCCGTGGCTCCCCTCGCAGCCATCACGACACAACACGCTTCCTCCATCGTTCGTGGTCGCGCTGTCTGGGCCTTGGCTGGGATTGATGCGGATGCCGCTCGCGAGCCAGTTGCCGTTGCATTGAGAGACGAAGACGTGACCGTACGCCAGGCGGCAGCCCACACTGCCGGGCTGTGGCGCGACAAGAATGCTTTACCTCAGTTGCTGCAAATTGCAGGCGCCGACGATGCTGGGCCGGCCCGCGCGGCAATGGAAGCTATTGGGCGAATTGGCGAACCAACGAGTGTGGCGGTGATCCTAGAAATTGCCGACTCCCTCACATCCATGGGGCCAGATGCTTCTGGGGCTCCTGCCAACCCCGCGGAACGCATTCGCGAACACGCCTGCATCTATGCTCTGATTGAAATCGCGGCACCCGCCCAAATTCGACCGGGTCTCACATCGGCATCTCCAAAAATTCAACGTGCGGCTTTGGTCGCACTCGATCAAATGCAAGATGGCCGTCTGACGGCCGATGACGTGCTGTCACGCATGAATGCGGGCGATGCGGCCCTGCGCGCCACGGCCGTCTGGATCATCCGGCATCATGCCGACTGGGGTGAATCTCTCGCTGGATATTTTGACCAGCGACTCCCATCTTTAGACCAGTTTTCACTTCAAGATGCGGAACTAATGATTGATCTGCTTGCATCATTGGCTGACGCGCCGGAAATCCAGACGCTCCTGCTGCGACATGTGGCTGCAGACCACGATCCAGCGATGGATTTGTGTCTCACTGCGATTGCACGCACCACACTTTCCGCATCGCCTGCAGGATGGCTTGATGCCCTCAACCGTCAACTCGAACTAGCGCATGACTCCGGCGTGGCCGCGATTGTCGCCGCAGTTCGCAGTCTACCACAACCAAAAGAAGGTCATCCTGACTTACAGCAAACGTTGGCGCGCGTTGCTGCACGGACAACTTTGCCTGCCGAAATTCGGCTCGCGGCATTGAGCGCTGCCGGTCTCGGTCGCGCGTTAGATGAAAGCACATTTCAACTTCTGCTGGCACTGATTGATGACGAACAGGCTCTTCATGATCGTACGACCGCCTGCAATTGTCTGGCTTCCGCGGCACTGACAACGGAGCAGTTGCCCGTACTTTTGGCCGCAGCCAAACAGGTTGGCCCGATGGATCTGCCTCGTCTACTCCCGGCGTTTGAACATGACGGTTCCACAGACTTCGGGATGAAGTTGCTGGCAACACTCACGGATTCCAAGGGCTTGCGCGGCCTGCGCGCGGACCTGATCACGCAGCTCCTGAAGAAATATCCGGAATCAGTACAGACCGAAGGCCACAAGCTGCAACGCCTCCTGAATGCCAGTCTGGAAGAACAAACAGCGATGCTGGAAACGATGCTGACAACTTTGCCGGAAGGTGACTTGCGCCGCGGACATGAAGTCTTTATGAGCAAGAAAGCGGCCTGCAATGCGTGTCACAAACTTGGCTACGGCGGCGGACGGTTGGGGCCGGATCTCACCAGCATCGGACGTGCGCGAAATCGCCGCGATCTACTGGAAGCGATGATGTTCCCTAGCATTAGTATTGTGCGGGGCTATGAATCAGTCTCGGTGGAACTCAATGACGGCCGCGTCGTGAGTGGCATTGTGACAAGTGAAACTGGTCAAGAAATCGTCGTCTCGGTTGATGCTCAGAAGACACATCACATTTCACGCGCCGACATTGCCGAAATTGTGCCGTCGAGTGTCTCTCCCATGCCCAATGGCCTCGCCACCGCGCTGTCTCAACAGGATATCGCCGACGTGATTACATTTTTATTGAGCAACGAACGTTGACGTTCACTTTTATCCGGTGTCATGTCATTCATGAAGTGCTTCACTGTCAAACGTACCCGACCCGGGCTTCGTCGTCCACGTCAGATACCCGTGTATCGAGTCGTAAAAAAGCCAACGTGGCGACAAAACGCCATCTGCTAAAGATTCGTCGCTTATTACAGGATCAGCCCAAATCATTGGTCTCCAAAATGTTCCGCCCCTTACCGCCTCAATTGCGTCTTCAAGTCGAACCCTATTTGATGTGGCGACGAAACATATCCACAATCGCATCCCGGTGCTGTAAAACAGCTTGCTTATCAGCCGCGCCAAACGGCCTTCCGCACACTGTTCCAAAATCCGCCGGACTTCAGAAATTGAGAGCCCAAGGGGCAGGCGTTTTACTTCGCAGACTGTTTGTTTGACGCATGCTTTTTCGCTACAAACTTCTTTGGTTTTGGCAGTCGGCGTGAGGCGCGTATCAGGCGATTACGGTCGACGTTATTGCGCCTCGAGCTATTGTGACTGTCTCCGGACTATTGCGTCCCCACGGCTTTGAGCTGGAACTGCGTGACACTCCATTTCCCCAGAAAACGCCAAGATATTGAGTCGCTAGTTCCGGTTCTATCCTCCATCGAACACTGAACCCATGCCTGAAACATTCCCCATCTTTGTGGACACCATGCACCATATCCGAATTCATTTTTTAATTGTGTCATCGACGTTCTACAAGACCGTTAATGATCCGTTATTGTCCGCCTGCGGCAACGCGATGCTGTCGACTGAAGCTGGTGAATCTGGGGCATGGATCGCCGGCACGGGTGCCACGGGAATCATCGAAAACTATCCGACGGTCCTGCATGTGGCGTCGCAGGAAGGGGCTGCGGCCATAAATCACATGACACGAGCGGAGAAACATTGACCTATGAAACTGCCAACTCTTTTTCTGACCATTGGATTCATCGCATGCCCAGCTGCCGCCATGGCGCAGGAGGATGTCTGGGAACTTCAACATGCCGGCGTCGCCACCAGCCTGCGGGGCCTGTGTGCGGTAAGTGAAACCTGCTGTTGGGCCAGCGGTGCAAGAGGCACTGTGATCCGAACAACCGATGGTGGACAATCCTGGCAGGCCGTCGGGCCGTCGGACGCTGAGGCCTCAGATTTTAGAGATCTTCAGGCATGGGATGAATCGACAGCGGTCATCATGAGCGCCGGAGATGTTGATCGTTTGTATCGAACCGAGGATGGCGGAACATCGTGGACCGTGGTTTACGAGCATGCGAACCCGGTCGCATTTTTCGACGGCATGTCCTTCGACCAGACCGGAAAACACGGATGGCTGATGGGCGACCCAATCAATGGAAAAATTCACCTGCTCACAACTGCCGATGCGGGCAAGACATGGCGACAATTACCGTCTGCAAGTTCGCCCTCAGTTGCTGGCGGAGTCGCTGCGTTCGCCGCCAGCGGGACACATATCCTGTGCCCAAACGAAGAGACCGTGTTTATTGGACTGGGTGGTACCGATGTAAAATCAACTGAACCACATCACGCAGCGGTTGTGATCACCACGAATTCCGGGTTGGAGTGGCAGTACGTGACCGTACCGATCCTTGCCGGTCATTCCGCCGGCATCTTTTCGATCACCGAGATCACCCCCGAGTCTCCGCGGTTGATTGTTGTCGGTGGCGACTATCTGAAGCCGGAGCAGAACACAGACAACGTGGCGATCAGTGATGATACTGGCCGCTCGTGGCGACTCCCGAAGACATCTCACCCCGACGGCTTTCGATCTGCTGTCGTTTCCATGTTACACGACGACGGCAACACGCTTCTGATCACCACCGGGCCATCTGGGACAGATCAGTCCACAGACGGAGGTGAATCGTGGTCCGGAGTTTCCCACGTCGGATTTCACACGATGTCATTCGTGTCGCCAGCCACCGGATGGGCTGCTGGATCGGACGGACGAGTCGCCCGCTGGCGGCCTTCAAGGTTGTCCCGCTCGGTCATCGTCCCTTGATTCTGACCACTTGACTTCGGCCACATCAATACGCCGACCCATCCATAGGTGACAGCGCGACACTCGCAATTCACCCATGACCAAGATATTCATTGGGCGAAACGCAATCTGAAACGCCTGAACTCCCCGCGTCTGGTCTTCGACATGCCAATCGAGGCAAATATTTGCCGTGGCAGCGGCAGTCGAGACGCTATTTGCTACGATGTCGTGCGCAGCGTCTCGCGCAGGCGTTGTATTATTCTAAATCACAGTTCTGTTGTAGCGGAATTCGTCAGAATTCTGTGGGTGCCAGAATTCCCCTGAATTCGGCGACACAATTTGTAACAAGGCAAGTGACAACCGCAATGGGAAGAAGTTTCGAAAACCGTAAAGCGTCGATATTCAAGACCGCTGGTCAGAAGTCCAAGCTTTATGCCAAATACGGCAAGCAGTTGTATGTCGTCGCCAAGAACGGCGTACCGGACCCGGAAAACAATCCGGCTCTCCGGAACCTGATTGAAAGAGCGAAACGCGATCAGGTCCCCAGTCACGTCATTGAAAAGGCGATCGAAAAAGCCAATGGTGTGGGCGGCGAAGACTTTGTCACCGTCCGCTACGAAGGGTTCGCTCCCGGCGGCTGCTCAGTCATCGTCGATTGCCTGACCGATAACAATAACCGCACCATCACCGAGGTTCGAAATTGTTTCAACAGGACGAACGCGAAACTGGGACCGGCGGGTTCGGTCGCGCATTTGTTCGACCACCTAGCAGTGCTGTCCTTCAAGGGCGACAACGGCGATCAGGTATTAGAAGCCATGCTGGATGCCGACATCAATGTCGATGATGTCGAGTGTGAGAATGGCCACGTGACTTTGTTCGCACCCGCCGGTGAGTTTTTCAAAGCCAAGACAGCGTTACTGGAAGCGTTTCCCGGAATAGAACTGCAGGTTCAGGAAATCACGTTCCATCCTCAGGCTAGCAAAGAAATCAGCCCGGACGATGTACCGCTGTTTGAAAAGTTCATGCAATTGCTCCACGATTGCGATGACGTCCAGGACATTTTCCACAACGCAATCCTGCCCGCGTAGCCAGCGTATTGACGGTAAAACGCTGCGATTGTGCTGATCAACAGGGCATTCGTGGCCTTTCAGATCCACAACGCCAGCCAGCTCGAAATCGACTCGGGCGGCAGAAACAGGAGCAGACCGGCAATCCTGATCTACCCGAACAGTTGCAGATTCTGCACCACTTCGAACACAGCGCATCATAATACTAGCTAGGACAACATAAGGTCGCAGTTCGTGAATCCAGATCACCGTTCCTAGACGCGCGGTAAGAAAAGTCTGAGTTGCAAAAGTGGGGTGGAAATCAGGGGATTTAGGTGGCCAGTAACGCGGGACGATGAGTTCCTGATTAATGGTTTTGGGCCGCGTCAAGCGAGTCGATGTGAGATTTCGGAGGCGAATGGCTCAGGGAATTACAGTCGGGGTAGACGATGTCGTTGATGCGGATTGAAGTTGCTTCGTATGGCGGTGCCGTGAAAGTAGATGGCACGTGATCACGGGAGGAGTGCGGTCGTTCTTCGTCGGAGTGGCGGCTCCAGATTCGGCAGATGTAATCCAGATGCTTTTCGGCGACGATGATGAATTTGTTCAGATATTCGAACTTGAGCGTCTCGATAAATCGCTCGACATCAGCCCGCAGCTTCGGTGACATCGGAACCGTGCGTTTGATCTGAACCCCGCTGGTCTTGAATACCTCGTCGAATTGTCCGCTGAACTTCGCATCGTTGTCACGCATCACGTACTTAGGCGTGAGGCCCATATCTTCTGCGACCATCAGCAAGTTCCGAGCCTGCAGACTGACCCATGCGGAATCCGGCTGAACGGTGCTCGGTGAAATCCACACGCGGCGTGAACCCAGGTGCAGAAACACCAGGAGGTACACATCGACCAAGCCCTTTGCTGTCCACATCGGCTTGGATAGGAAATTGCATTGCCACAGTGTGTCCACATGAATTCTGAGAAATTCGTCCCATGATCCTTTGCCACGTTGCGGACCGGGATCAATACCATGTTCTTTCAGAATCACTTTCACCGTTTGGCGGGAGACGCTTTTGATTCCACGCTTCCGGAGTTCCCCGAGAATCCGGGTGTAGCCCCAGCTGCTCGCAGCATCTTGTGCTCTTCCTTCAGGTAGGCCACTTGTCGAGCCAAGTCTTGGCGAGTGACAGACGCCAGCAAGGCGAAAATCGGATGTAAAATCGGGTTCATCGGGCGATCGTGGCCATGGGTTCAAATCTTCGATAATCACAGGGAATCAGCGTTTTCTTACCCCGCTGGCACGCCCGTGGCGTGGTGGATTCAGGCCTAGACCGCAAGTGGGATGAACTCTCGAAGATCCTCCAGAATGATCCCCACGTGCGCGATGCCGATGGCCGCCAGCACAAGATGATCCTCTTCACAGAGCACCGCGACACCCTAAACTATCTGGAACGCCGAATCGGTGGCGTCCTCGGCACCCCCGAATCCATCACCACCATTCACGGCAGCGTGCATCGTGATGAACGCCGCAAGCGGCAGGAAATGTTCCGCTCCGATCCTGAAGTCCGCATCCTGCTCGCGACCGATGCCGCCGGAGAAGGCGTGAACCTCCAGAACGCCAACCTCATGGTCAATTATGACCTGCCGTGGAATCCGAACCGCCTTGAACAACGTTTCGGGCGCCTCCACCGCATTGGCCAGCAGCAGGTATGTCACCTTTGGAATCTCGTGGCCAAGGAAACCCGCGAGGGCGAGGTTTATCACCGCCTGCTCACCAAGCTCGAAAATATCAACGATGCTTTCAAAGGCCGCGTCTTCGACATTCTCGGCGAAGTCTTCGAGGAAAGAAGCCTCAAGGATCTGCTGCTGGACGCCATCCGCTACAACGACCAGCCCGAGCGCCACGCCGCACGACTCAAGTGCATCGACAACGCTCTCGACGTCACCCACATCAAAGACCTCCTCGAACGCAACGCGCTCGCGCAGGAAACCATGAGCGCCGAGCGCCTTTTCGCCGTGAAGGAGCAGATGGAAATCGCCGAAGCCCGCCGGTTGCAGCCTTATTTCGTCCGCTCGTTTTTCGTGAAGGCATTCGAAGGACTCAACGGGGCCATGTATCCCCGCGAGTCTGGCCGCTTCGAAATCACCCACGTCCCCGCCCTTATCCGCGAGCGTGACCGCCAGATCACCGGGCGCAATCGCCGCGAACTGGCCCCCGTGCTGAAACGCTACGAGCGTGTCTGCTTCACCAAAGAAGCCGTCCGCCCGCTTGACCGGCCCAACGCTGCTTTCGCCCAGATGATCCACCCGGGTCATCCGCTCATGCTTGCCGTCAGCGACCTCATCCTGGAGCAGCACAGCAATCTCATGCGCCAGGGCGCGATCCTCGTGGATCCTGCCGACGATGGCACCAAGGCCTCGCTCCTCTTCCTCATCACCCACGAGATCAAGTCTGGCGACAACTCCGTCATCTCGAAGCGGCTCCAGTTCGTCCACGTCACTCCCGACGGGAAAGCCAGCTTTGCCGGCTGGGCACCGCACCTCGACCTAGAACCCTATGAACCCCAAAAAATACAAGTCGCATCATTACAAGCCCGACGCGCCAGCGAGGGATTTATCCACGCAAACGCAAGTACAACTAAACAACCCAATGATGAAACCACTCGCTTGCGCGTCGGGCTTGTAAATTCGGAACTGGAAAATCTGTTGAACCAGCCGTGGATACGTGCCGATCAGGAGCAACGCGCCCTCGCGCTGGCCGCCGTCCGCCTCGCGGAAGAGTCCCGTGGCTGCCGCGTAGTAGATGTCTCCGCGCAGAAATGCGGCTGGGACATCACCTCCTATCCGCCGCGGGCTACCCTCTCCGCGCTGGGGAGAGGGGCTGGGGGTGAGGTGTCCCCGCAGCCCGTGTCTCGCCACCTCGAAGTCAAAGGCCGCATCCATGGCGCGACTTTCATCACTGTCACGCGAAACGAAATTCTTTATGCGTTGAATCAAGCCGACAAATTTGTCCTCGCGATTGTCTTGGTTGGAGAAGATGAAATCATCGACGGCCCACACTACGTGAGAAACCCCTTCACCAAAGAGCCGGACTGGTCAGAGTCGTCCAGTAATCACGACCTTGCCAAATTGCTTTCAATCGCCACGCGAGAATAATTTTCATGTCCGACTACCCCATCAAATCACCGCGCAAGCTCATCGAAGTCGCTCTGCCGCTGGATGCGATCAATGTGGCTTGTGCGCGGGAGAAATCCATCCGGCATGGGCATCCTTCCACACTGCACCTTTGGTGGGCGCGACGGCCACTGGCGGCGGCTCGGGCGGTCATCTTTGCGCAGCTGGTCAATGATCCCGGCTACCAGCAGGGCGGCGGGTTCAAATACGGGAAGAACAAGAAGGACGCCGCCATCGAGCGGAAGCGGCTGTTCAAAATCATCGAAGACCTCGTGCTGTGGGAGAACACCACCAACGAGGAAGTGCTGGAGCGTGCCCGCGCCGAGATTCGCCGCTCGTGGCGGGAGGTGTGCGAGCTGAACAAGGACCACCCGCAGGCTGCCGAGTTGTTCAATCCCAACAAGCTGCCCGCCCTGCACGATCCCTTTGCCGGGGGCGGAGCCATCCCACTGGAGGCGCAGCGGCTGGGGCTGGAGGCTTACGCCAGTGACCTCAACCCCGTGGCTGTGCTCATCAACAAGGCCATGATCGAGATCCCGCCCAAGTTCGCGGGCAGGCCGCCGGTCAATCCGGATTCCCAAAAAAAGCATCCAATAAAACCCCACAGCGCAATACAAGCCCGACGCGCAAGCAAGGAAACAACTACAACCGAAACCGAAACGCCGGAAGAAGTCACTCGCTTGCGCGGCGGGCTACTATTCGACCGGGAATGGCCGGGTGCCGCCGGTCTGGCGGAAGACGTGCGCTACTACGGCGCTTGGATGCGCGAGGAAGCGCAGAAGCGCATCGGCCACCTCTATCCGCCGGTGGAAATCACGGCGGAGATGGCGAAGGAACGGCCCGACCTAAAACCACTCGTCGGCCAGAAGCTCACGGTCATCGCTTGGCTCTGGGCGCGGACGGTCAAGAGTCCCAATCCGGCGTTTTCGCATGTGGATGTGCCGCTGGTTTCAACTTTCATCCTATCAAGCAAGCCCGGCAGAGAAGTGTATGTGCAGCCGATTGTGGATGGCAAAGGATACCATTTCACCGTCAAGCTTGGATCCCCGCCATCAAGTGCAATCAATGGGTCCAAATTATCTCGCGGCTCGTTTGGGTGCGTAATGTCCGGGACTCCCATCGGCTACGCCTATATCGACGATGAGGCAAACGCAAAGAGGTCTGGCAGCAGGCTAATGGCAATTGTTGCAGAAGGCATTAGGGGCAGAGTTTATTTGCCGCCTACGCCGGAAGCGGAGACGGTTGCAACTAGTGCTCAACCTAGCTATCGCCCAGATACCCTAGTTTGCTCGCAACTATTTCAGTGCCCAAGGCAGAAGAGTTGGTGGCTTCTCAATATCGCCACGGGAGCAAAGAAAAGGCAGAAAATTTCTTCTTGGCCGGAATGACCATGGCCATGGAGAAGATCACGATTCTGGCCCACCCAGAAATGCCCATTACAATCTATTATGCCGTAAAGGAGACTGAGACGAATGAGGCCGACGGGACCATTTCGAGCGGATGGGAAACGTTCCTAGAGGCAGTTCATCGAGCATCCCTTCAGCTCACAGGGACTTGGCCAATGCGAACTGAGCGCGACGGACGGTCTGTCGGTATTGATGCTAACTCCTTAGCCTCCAGCATTATCCTCGTCTGCCGCAAGCGCCCCGCCGACGCCCCCTCCATTTCCCGCCGCGAGTTCATCCGTGAGTTGAACGGTGTGTTGCCCGAGGCGCTCGACGAGATGACCAAAGGTTCCCGCGACGAGCGTTCGCCCGTGGCCCCGGTGGACCTTTCGCAGGCCATCATCGGGCCGGGCATGGCGATCTTTTCCAAATACGCCGCCGTGCTGGAGGCCGACGGCTCGCCCATGAGCGTGCGCACCGCCCTCCAGCTCATCAACCGCTTCTTCGCCGAGGACGACTTTGACGCCGACACCCAGTTCTGCCTGCACTGGTTCGAGCAACATGGCTGGACGGAAAGCGTCTTCGGCGAAGCCGACGTGCTGGCCCGCTCCAAATCCACCAGCGTGGACGCCATGAAGGAAGCCGGGGTGTTGCAAAGCGGCAGCGGCAAAGTGCGCCTGTTCAAGTGGGCCGAGTATCCCACCGATTGGGACCCGCGCACCGACACCCGCACGCCGGTCTGGGAAGCCCTCCACCAACTCATCCGCGCCCTGAAACAAGGCGGCGAATCCGCCTCCGGTGCCCTCCTCGCCGCCCTCGCCGCCCTCGGCGGCAAGGCCGAAGCCGTGCGCCAGCTCGCCTACCGCCTTTACACCCTCTGCGAACGCCTCGGCCAAGCCGAAGACGCCCGCGCCTACAACGAACTCATCACCAGTTGGACGGGCATCGAGAGCGCCGCCAGCATCGCGAATGAACCAAAGTTTACGCAAGGCGAGCTTTTTTGATGAGCAATACAAGCCCGACGCGCAAGCGATTGACAAGATTGACAAGATTGACAAGATTGACAAGATTGACAAGATTGACAAGATTGACAAGATTGACAAGCGAGTGACAAGCGGTTGACAATAGTCAGAAATAGCTGTGCAGGTTGTGAATCACTTGCTTGCGCGGCGGGCTTGTATAGTAGCTTTTTGTGGCGGATGCGTTGATGGCCGATGTGGAATTTAACCTTGGCGAACCGCTTGCGTATTTCATCACTTGGACCACGTATGGCACTTGGCTACCGGGGGACGAACGCGGCTGGAATCGCAAAGGTGTTGGCGAAATACAATTGCCTAACGCTGCGTTGGAAAAAGCTGCCAGTAAGGAGATGTCCGAAATAGAATTCGTAATGTCGGATCAGCATCGTGAACTTGTTGCAGAAACGGTGCGACGACATTGCTCGATTCGTGGTTGGCATTTGCACGTGGTAAATCCTCGAACGAATCATGTTCATGTAGTCGTTACAGCGCCGGGGTACGATCCGAAAACCGTTCGTGGGCAATTTCAAGCGTGGTGTACTCGCAAGCTAAAGACCGTTGTTTCGAACCGGAAGCATTTCTGGACCGAGGGAGGCAGTGGCCGATTTGTGAATACGGTAGACGACCTCGAGAGAGTCATTGTCTACGCGTCCGAGGCGCAGGATAGAAAACACCATGATATCGCGTGACATACAAGCCCGACGCGCAATACAAGCCCGACGCGCAAGCGAGTGCCAATCGTCCAATTGGGTAGCGTGGTGTTTTTGGGAATCCCTTGCTTGCGCAGCGGGCTTGTATGGTGATCGCTTTACTCAAGAATGTGTCGACGAGGTTGCAAATGAATTCTTGATTCCGAGTTCGACAACTACACCGCGAGCTATTCCAGTTCTCGGATGAAGCGGCAAAATGGTGGCCAATATAGGTAATAACTCGTTGGTCGCACCAATAGCGGGATTTGAAATCAAATGAGTAACTCTATGAAACCTTGGCGTGAAGTGATCGTGCCCCACCCGGACGTGTTGAACGGCACCTTCCAACAATCCGAGTTTGCCGCCGACTTAACAGCCGTGCGCACGGGTAAGGCGACGCCGGAATATGGCGACGCGAAGGCATTCTATGAACGCACCTTCATTACTGAGGGCATGGGGCGACTGAGGTGCTGACACTTTCAGGGACAGGCAAAACTCTTATTCTGAGCATCCAAAAGGACAAGGAAGATGGCTCGGAAGAAGATTGCATTGAAGTCAAAAGACACACGTCGTCGTTACACCGACGAGTTCAAGGAGGAAGCGGTTCAGATGCTTTTGGATGGTCACACCGCACCGTCGGTGATGACACGTCTGGGGCTTCCGAACGTCAATCTGCTTTATCGCTGGAAGCAGGAACGGTTGACTCAGAGCGGCCCTGTCGCCAGTTCGCTGGAAGGGCGTGTGCGTGAGCTGGAGACGGAACTGCGTCGCGTTGAGCGGGAGCGTGACGTCTTAAAAAAAGCGTTGGCCATTTTCGGCCGCAGCGAATAGCAGATGTGTATGCGGCTGTTGAATCGATCCGCCAGGAAGGCATCGCATCGATTGCAGAAATCTGTGAATTCATGGCCGTGAATCGCACCGCGTTCTATGCCTGGCGAAGTTCTGAGCCCACGGTCTTTGAAGAAGCAGATGCGGAATTCGCTCCGTTGATAAGGATCATCTTTAAGAGACATCGCCGACGTTACGGAGCTCGAAGGATCGCCAGCGAGTTGCATGACAATGGGCACACGTGTAGTCCGCGAAAGGTCTCGGGGATAATGAAAACACTCGGTTTGCGAGCCATTCAGCCGAAGTCGTTCGTGCCGAAAACCACGAACAGCAGGCACAGATTGGGTTACGCGGTGAACCTTTTGATGGAAGCAGAGGCACCAACTCGGATCAATCAGATCTGGGTTGGCGACATCACGTACATTCCTCTTGAAGGTGGAATCTTTTGCTATCTCTCGCTGCTGATGGATTTGACTTCCAGACGAATTGTCGGATGGTCTTTGATGGACAACATGACGGAGTCGCTTGTGCTTGATGCACTTCGAAATGCGATCAAAGAACGACAGCCAGCAGTCGGCTTGATTCATCACACCGACCGCGGCGGCCAGTACGCTGGTAATGAATATCGATCCGTCATGCAGCGCTCAGGGATGCGCGAAAGCATGAGCCGTGCCGACAACTGTTACGACAACGCATTCATGGAAAGTCACATCGGAACTGTCAAGAACGAACTCGAAATGACCGAATACAAATGTATCGAAGATGCACTCAAAGAAGTCGCTGAGTTCATTCGCTACTACAACTTCGATCGCAAGCACTCAGGGCTCGGTTACGTGACGCCGGCTCAATTCGAACAACTCACTCAACGCTCCAAATAAGAGAATGAGTTGTCCCTGAAAGTGTCAGCACCTCA
>QWQG01000064.1 GCA_003670925.1 Planctomycetota bacterium
ACGATCCCCATCACTGCTCGTAAACGCAGCATGAAACGCTCCCACAGCCCAAACACAGCCCCATGTTCAATATTCGAACAGCAGCGCATCGATGGTGGCGGATGGGCTCTTGGGACGTTGTTCAAAAAATATGTTGTCTGTCTTTAAAAGGGCCGCCACCAACCGGAGATTGATACAGACGATCGAGGGTGCAGGCGAGGAATTTATCGTTCATTTTCAACAATTCTGAGCAAACACTATTTTACTGATTGAAGGCAGTATTTCTGTGACAAGTATCCAAAGGTATATGTATCAAAAGGTATATGTATACGAGTGCGTATATGTATACTAGTGCGTATTTCGCGGAGGGAGGCCATCGCGAAGATGAGGTCGCATCGTGTTCCGGAGAACCCAGCGGATTCGCGGCATTCTCATTGTCCCAGTACTCGGGAGGCCTGTGGTTGTTGATGTCTGCATAGTCACGCAGTCACATTGACTTGGATCGAGCGGCAGGAGTATCGCGAGAGGATGACTGGGTGATTTCAGACAGAGACATCGTGGTAACACGTCTTACGGAAGAATTAACGGCAAGCGTGAATCCGCACTCGTCTGCCATGGGGAATCTATGTTGGTGACCGGGTTTCAACCAAGCGTTAGGGTAAATCATGGAAATCCGGACGAGTTATTGAACGCGTGAGATATTCCTCCAGCTCGTTCCGAAAGTTTTCGGTTTACGTGCAAGACTCTTCGGGCACCGGTGACTAAGTGAAGGACAGTTGAATGAACGGCACGTTCGCAAGGGACATGGAAGCGTCAACCCTGAACTGATTTTCAAGTGCTGATTTTGAATCGACGTCAAAATCCGCGACTCCGCCCGCTGCGACAGTCGCTGTACTGGTTGGGTGGCATGTTGCTGTTGAGCTGGCTATGATCACTGCGCGATCGCTGAATTTTGAGGGCACTCTCGGAATCCGGTCGGCCTTTCTCTGTCTCCGCTCCCAAAATCTAAAGTGAAATGGCATCTGTACCTACACGCATTGATGGTCCCGTGGCCGTAATTGGCGATGTGCATGGTCAAACTACGCAACTTCGAGAAATCATTGCGCAGCTGGCAAAACTGCCAGATATTCACAAACGGTGGATCGTGTTTATTGGTGACCTTGTGGACCGTGGGCCGGATCCTGCTGGAACTGTGCAGCTTTTCTGTGATCTTGTGAAGCAGCACGAAAAGGTCACTTGGCTTTGCGGAAATCATGAACTGGCAATGGCTGGGACACTTGGTCTGATTGACGCTCCGGACTACGTCGATTTTCGAGGCCGCTGGACTCATCATTATAGTTCTGAGACCACGTTTGAATCGTACGGTGTTGCACACAATGATGTGGACGGACTCAAAGCGGCGTTGCCAGCAGAGCATCTTCGGCTGCTGTCCGATCTGCCATGGAGAATCGAACATCGGGATTATCTGTTTGTGCATGCAGGCTTGGATCGCAACATGCCCTTTGACACTCAGCTTCGCATTCTCCGCGAACGCGACTATTCGCTCAGTCATCCCCCGTGGCTCTATTCCAAAGATTTCATTCTGATGGGGCCACCGCCCGATTGCCCAGTGCCGGTTGTGATCGGCCATGTGCCCGTGCCGAAGGTTCAGTTCGGCAACGGCACAATTGCGATCGATACAACTGGCGGTGTCGGCGGAGCGCTCAGTTGCGTTCTGTTGCCAGAAAACATTGTCCTGCAATCTGGTTTCAGCGGACCAACCCCCGTAGAACCGCCTGTCAAAAAACGCTCATGGTGGTAACGCAGTCTGCCACATTACCTCGTGTTGATCCCTATTTCACACTGAACAATACACGGCATTCGCCGCGACAATCGCAGCACCGGGAGCAGGGCGGATTCCCTGTCGATTCAGACATTGTTCCAACGCGGCCAGAAACAACAGGACGTTCGACTTCTTGGCCGCTTCACCCATCAGGCCGATACGCCAGGTCTTGCCTTTCATCGGTCCTAGGCCGCCGCCGATTTCAATTCCGAATTCGTTAAGGAGTTGACTGCGGACGGAGGCATCGTCCGCACCCTCAGGAATCAGCACGGCATTCAGCATCGGCAGTGAAGTTTCAGCGGCGACCGAGTAACGAATCCCCATCGCTTCTAGTCCTGCCTTCAGAGCTGTGTGATGCAACTGATGCCTCGTAAATCGAGCTTCAAGACCTTCCTGCAGTACCAGCCGCAGAGCCTGATGCAAAGCGTAATTCATATTGATCGGCGCCGTATGGTGATACGCTCGATTTTGGCCCCAGTAGTTGCGGAGCAAACCGATATCTAGATACCAGCTGGAAACCTTTTTCTTCCGTTGATCCATAACTTCGAGAGCCTTTGGACCAAACGTCACGGGCGCCAGTCCAGGCGGACAACCCAGACATTTTTGAGACCCGCTGTAAGCGGCGTCGATTCCTAGTTTGTCGATTTCGACAGGAATGCCGGCCAGCGAAGTTACGCAATCCACCAAGAACAAAGCTCCGGCGTCGTGCACAATTTTTGCAATCTCATCCAGCGGTTGCCTCGCCCCGGTCGAAGTTTCGGCATGGACGATACCCACGACTTTGGGTCGGACTTTTGCGACGACTGCGGCGACTTCTTCTGGAGTGAAGACTTCTCCGAACGGACGTTCAATTTTCGTGACCTCGGCCCCAACTCGCTCGGCCACATCGGCCATCCGACCGCCAAAGACACCGTTCACACCCACGATCATCCGATCGCCCGGTTCAATCAAATTCACGACACATGTTTCCATGCCTGCGCTGCCGGTGCCGCTGATGGCCATGGTCATCTGGTTCGTCGTCTGAAACACTTCGCGCAGCATCGACTGCACTTCGTCCATCACCTTCAGAAAGTACGGGTCTAGATGCCCGACGGTTGGTGCGGCCAACGCAGCCAATACACTAGGATGAATATCACTGGGACCGGGCCCCATGAGGATACGTTGCGGCGGAGAAATCTGAGGTACGTTCATGAAAAAGCAGCCTTGGTACAAATCTGAATATCTGTGTTGAACCGCCAGCGGGCGTTGTGAAGGCGTAAAATACGACTCAGCGAGTCAATTGTCACGGCTGGGAGTTCTCAATTCATCTGAAACTCTGTTGCGAAGTGAACTCCAAAATTCTCCTACCTACCTTGGTGCAAAACATTCGTCATTCTCATGCGGTGCAGCAAAGTCCGCAGGAACAGCACGGAATAGTTCCGGAGAGGCGTGCAACATGCCAATTAGGCAGCATGTCAGCCGAAAATCCTTCGATACTAAGCTTATTGGGAGAGTGGATCGATTTCTCTGCACGAGCCGTAATTCTCGTGCTGGATGAATTTAAAGCACAAATCAAAAGCCACAGTTACGCTTCGCATATGGCAGCGTGATTCCATAAAACTGATCCCTCATGCATGTAATTGATTTTTCGAAATACTTGCGTTTGCCGTCGCTGCCGATGGTTGCGATTGAGATCGTGAAGTTATTTCACGACCCGCACAGTTCCAATCAAGCGTTAATTGCGATTGTACGGAAAGATCCGGCGATCGTCGTACGGTTGCTCAAGACTGCAAATTCTTCGCGTTACGGCAGCCGAAATCAAGTGACGGATCTGATGCGGGCCGTCAACATGTTGGGCCGTGCCACAACAGCTTCGCTGGTCTTGAGTTTTTCGCTCGCCCGGCAATCCATGGAAGCATCAGGCTATCTCGAGTACTTTCGTCAACTCTGGTTGCGAAGTTTTGTGCAGGCTACGGCTGCCGAAGTTCTGGCAGCGCAGTTTGGATCTCCCGCGTTCCTAGGTGACTGCTACACCACAAATTTGCTTGCGGGCTTGGGCAAACTGGCGTTACTGCGCGCAGAACCCGAGAAGTACGTGCAGATCCTGAAAACGGCGGCAGAGAAGAACGCTCCGCTGACGCGCATTGAACAGGAAGTTCTCGGCTTTACAAACTGCACGCTGTCGTCATTACTGCTCCAGCAGATGGGTTTGCCAGAAAGATGTCACAATGCGATTCGAGGTATCAGCGATCCGTTCATTACGGATTCTGAAGCAGATGCGAAAACGAGTCCTTTAGTGCAGATTACGCGTGTCGCCGACGCTACAGCCAGCCTGATTTGTGACGACGCGGTCGCCGTCGCCATCGTCGAACTGCGTGGAACCTTTGGGGAACTCAAGCTTCCCAAGCTGTTTTCACTGGAACAGCTGATCGATCAGGTGAAGCAGCAGTTGGAAAGCTCGGCGAACATGTTCGACATTAATCCGCCAAAAATGCCGTCTGCCAGCGATGTGTTACAAGATGCTCTCGATCAATTATCCCGCTATGCGATCATGGTCAACGACGTTGAACAAGCAGTAGATGTACCGTCAGAACTACTTGAAGAAAACGGTCGACTCAAGCGGCGGGTAACCGATCTTTTGCAGGATGAGGACCTGTGGAACCAATCGTGAATCGATCCTCCACGCGGGTTTGCTTGCGATGTTTTGGATGGCCGGATTGAGCAGAAGTTGACCATGAATTAACTCCATCTCTGAATTCTTCCGAATCTGGCTACAGGATTACCCGTTGCTTCGCGCAAAACATTCGTCATTCTCGTGCGGTGCAGCAAAGTCCGCAGGAATGGAACAGAATCGTGCAGAACATTGGTACAACATGCCAGTCAGCCAGCAAGTCTGCTGAAAATCGTTCGATGCGGATCAGACTGAGGCGGTTAAAAGATCCCTCTGAATGAGTCGAACAGCTGTGCTGGATGAATTTGGGGCACAGTTTAATGAGAACGGCCACTCATCGCGGGCTGCATCGGTCCTGAACAACTGCAGGTTTACTATGAGTGAAATTGATTTTTCAAAATACGCACGCTTGCCGTCGCTGCCGACGGTTGCAATTGATGCCGTGAAGTTATTTCACGACCCGCACAGTTCCAATGAAGCGTTAATTGCGATTGTACGGAAAGATCCGGCGATCGTCGTACGGTTGCTCAAGACTGCAAATTCCTCGCGTTACGGCAGCCGAAATCAAGTGACGGATCTGATGCGGGCCGTCAACATGTTGGGCCGTGCCACAACAGTTTCGCTGGTCTTGAGTTTTTCGCTCGCCCGGCAATCCATGGAAGCATCAGGCTATCTCGAGTACTTTCGTCAACTCTGGTTGCGAAGTTTTGTGCAGGCTACGGCTGCCGAAGTTCTGGCAGCGCAGTTTGGATCTCCC
>QWQG01000010.1 GCA_003670925.1 Planctomycetota bacterium
ATGCTGATCGCTCGGTTGTGGCCGCGTGATTCGGCAGCGGCCTCCATGGACTTCGGACGACCAACGCTCGAACGGAACCATTTCCGGAAATACAACACGCAGTCAACCCACAGTTCCGTCGAGATCCCAAGACGCTCGAACAGTGGTTCCAGATTCGCTGGCATCGCGCCGCGTTTGTCGCTGCGGATCTGACGACCTGTCCAGTCCAGCAGTTGCAGATAATCACCAAGTCCCAGCGACAGACAACCCTTGTTCGATGCTCGACGAATGGTCGTCTTTGCTCGCACAGCCCGCCGTTTCGGTTCCAGCGGAATCGGAGCCAGCCAACCCGCACGCTCACCGTGTTCAATGCGGTTGTCCTGAGCATCCGGAGTCGAGACTTCCCCCGTCGTCTTCAAATCGACGATGCGATCCTGAACACTCGTGAAATCACTTGACTCAGGGTTTTTCGCGATGTTTTTGCGAGCCGGACACAACAGCCACCATTTCCGAGCCACGTCCTCATCCGACCAGGTCTCCACCACATCATGCCGACTGCGTAAAATACAGTGGAAATGGTTACTCATCACGACATAATCAGGATGCCTGTTCTGATTCGTACTGTTCAAGCGAAGCGTGTGAAATTAGACTGAGTTTATCGGCCTTGCGGAATTTGGCCGAATGGTATCAATTGTTCACGAAAACTCAGGGAGGAAACACATGTTTGACACAGGAATTGAGCCCCCCCGCGCACAACGCGGCAAGCGGGAGCAGCGGCGAATCCGGCAGTAACGGCGGCGGTCAGGCTGACGGAACTCTGGCAGAGAATTCCGCTCGACGCAAGAAACGCCGTCCTCGGCACGATGACAAAAATGATTCAGCAGACACTTTCGGAACGGGAGGTGAAGCATGACTGAATCCACCCTCACACGGGTCCGCAGCACCGGACGCCACGACACCCGGCCTCGACCAGCCACGTTACTCAGCACGAAGATTCATGCGCAGCATCTGGAGCGACTGGCAATTGTTTACGTGCGGCAGTCGAGCACGCGGCAGGTCGAAGAGAATATCGAATCGACACAGATGCAGTATCAATTGGTTGATCGTGCGACGGCACTTGGCTGGCCTCGCGATCGAGTCGATGTCATTGATGATGACCTGGGAGTCAGTGGTCGCAGCATCGAAGGCCGAATTGGATTTCAGCGGCTGCTGGCTGAGGTCTCACTGGAACATGTCGGTCTTGTTTTGGGCATCGAAATGAGTCGTCTTGCCAGATCGTGTCGTGACTGGCATCAGCTTCTCGAACTGTGTGCCGTGTTCGGAACACTGCTCGGCGATGCGGATGGAATCTATGATCCGCGTGATCACAATGACCGACTGTTGCTCGGTCTGAAAGGCACGATGAGCGAAGCGGAGTTGCACGTGTTGCAGGGACGATTGAGAGCTGGCCAACTGAACAAGGCGCGTCGCGGTGAGTTCTTTACGCACGCCCCGATCGGATATGTTCGCACAGAGAATTCACTGGCACTCGAACCCGATGATCAGGCTCGCGAGGTACTTAGAATCATCTTCGCGAAGTTCGCTGAACTGGGATCATTGTCGGCGATGATGCGATATCTTCTGAAGCACGATTTGAAGATCGGAGTGCGCGATCATCGTGGTCCGGACAAGAAGACTCTGCAATGGCGATCCCCGAACCAGGCAACGATCTGCGGCATTCTGCATCACCCGATTTATGCAGGTGCGTATGTCTATGGACGACGTGAATCCAATCCGCGAAAGATAGTTCCTGGTCGTCCTGGAACAGGACGTCGCTGGGCGTCTGTCGATGACTGGGACGTATTGATTCACGACAAACTTCCGGCCTACATCACGTGGGAGCAGTGGGAGAAAAACCAGCAAATTCTCAGGGAAAACAGTGCTCGCTACGGCACGGGAGCCGCTCGCGGTGCTGCACTGATCGCCGGTCGCGTGATGTGTGCTCGCTGCGGTAGCCGGATGAGCGTCTCGTATGCTGAACGGTCCAACGCACGTTTCACATGCGACGCCGCACGCAATCATCTGGGATCGAAACAATGCCAGGCGATGAATGCCAAACCACTTCACGATCTGATTGAACAGCAGGTGCTTCTGGCTCTGGCCCCGGCGTCGATTGAGTTGAGCCTGAATGCCGTTCGAACCATCGAAGCCGATCGAGCCACCATCGAACGCCATCACAAACAATCGGTCGAACGCGCGACGTACAACAGTGACCTCACACGTCGCAGATACGAAGCGGTTGATCCGGGGAATCGTCTTGTGGCGGGCGAACTTGAACGTCGCTGGGAAGCAGCACTGGTGGAACAGCGTCAGGCCGAAGAAGCGTTCCATCGACTTCAGCAGCAACAGCCTGTGAAGCTCTCATCGGATGATGAATGCCGGATCCGCAATCTGTCCGAGAACATTCCCGCGCTGTGGCGCGCAGTGACATCGACCGGCATTGATCGGCAGACCATCGTCCGCGCACTGATCGACCATGTCGCTGTGGAAGTGATCGACAATTGCGAGCGTGTGCGCGTCTCAATTCACTGGGCGGGGGGGTTCGAAAGTCATCACGAAATTCGCAAGTCGGTACAGCGTTTTGATCAACTGGAGTCTGCTTCGACCATTCGCGCAAAAGTCATTGCGATGAAGCAGTCCGGCGCTTGCCATCAGGCTGTTGCCGATGCGCTGAATGGCGAAGGCTTTCGATCAACCTCGGGCAGCGAGTTCACAACGCCGATCATCCGTTTCCTCTGCAAACGCATCCGGGCAGGAGGCGTTGATCTGAATCCTGTGACCGTATCGCCATCGCTGTTATCCGCAAACGTATGGACGCTGGCGAGGCTTGCATCGCACCTCGGGATCAAACGGGAGACACTCAGCACATGGCGTCGTCGTGGTTGGGTGAATGCGGATCGCAACGGTCAGAGATGGTTATTCCACGCGAACGCCGAAGAACTCAGCCGCCTTCGCAAACTGGCCGAATACAAACGCATTCCGCTGCAAAAAACACCCGAGAAACTGACTACCCCAAAACAACAAAAGGGCTCAAGGAGCCCTTGAACAACGACAAACTTCCGGAGGCATTATGAAGGGTTCGTCATGAGTAACCATTTCCACTGTATTTTACGCAGTCGGCATGATGTGGTGGAGACATGGTCGGATGAGGACGTGGCTCGAAAGTGGTGGCTGTTGTGTCCTGCTCGCAAGGTCAAGGACGGCAGTCCGGCGGAACCCACGAAGTTTGAACTCAACTCAATTCGCAATGACAAGACGGGGCTCAAAGAGAAGCGAGTTCGGCTGTCGAGTGTTTCCTGGTTTATGCGGTTTCTGTCGGAACGAGTTGCCAAGGAAGCGAATAGACAAGATCAGTGTTCCGGGCGTTTTTGGGAAGGACGCTTCAAAAGTCAAATTCTTCTTGATGACGCTGCGATTCTGGCGTGTCTGCAGTATGTGGATTTGAATCCAGTGCGCGCGAAGATCGCCACGAGTCCGGAGTCGAGTGATTTCACGAGTGCTCAGGATCGGATTGTGGACGCCTTTGGGGAGTGTGCAGTTGGCAGAGTTCAGTGTTCAGGCGAAGGCGAGGAAGCCCCCTCATCCGGCCTATCGGCCACCTTCTCCCCCGATGCGGGGGAGAAGGGACAGGCAGAAGAAGCCCCCTCATCCGGCGTGACGGCTACCTTCTCCTCCGGTGCGGGGGAGAAGGGACAGGGTGAAAGTGCGAGGGATAATGGTGCTCAACAGGGTCCTCGTGCCGGTTGGCTGGTGCCAATTGAGCTGCGGGAAGAATGTTCAGTTGGCAGTTGGCAGTGTTCAGTGTTCAGCGAATCGCAAGGAAGATGATTTGCAGAAAGGGATGTACGATGCAGGGAATGTCGGGACACGTCTCGAAGTCCTGCCCGGCAGGCAGGACCTACCAAACACAGTCCTGCCCGGCAGGCAGGACCTACAGAGGCGAGCCTCGAATAAGGGTTGTCTGTCGATGGGGCTTGGTGATTACCTGCAATTGCTGGACTGGACTGGTCGTCAGATCTGCGGTGACAAACGCGGCGCGATGCCTGCGAATCTTGCACCGTTGTTTGAACGGCTTGGGATCTCGACGGAACTGTGGGTTGACTGCGTGGTGAATTTCCGGAAATGGTTCCGTTCGAGCGTCGGTCGCCCGAAGTCGATGGAGGCAGCAGCCGAGTCGCGCGGCCACAACCGAGCGATCAGTATCAATTCTGCACGCAGAATCTTCACATCGTCCGAGTCGAATCGGCAGCAGTCCTGAGTGGTAGCGATATCGGCTTGAGAAGCTCCAAGTGGCCGTTCGCATTCATGGCCTCGTCTTCGCGACGTGCCGCAGGATATCGACCGCATAGCGAATGCGCTTCACCTGCAAAACGGCAGTGGCGGGCACTGCGGAATCTCCACAAGATCGCTCGTGCCTTCATGACTGACCTGATTGCCTGAGTCCGCGCCCGTGACGATGGAATTCTAACGGCTCTTGCGCGATCCACATCCTCTGCTCAGTAAACGTTGCGATTGATTGGGATAAGGGCGGATCAACCAGAACGCGACTGCCTCAGTGACGCTTGTCTGAACTGGCCAAATGAATCGCATTGCGTCACTCAGAGAGTGACGACTACTTTGGATTGCGGGCGAAGCCCGCGCCAAGAGTTACAGTTGTCCCCCCAGTTCATTTCATGGTCGAGACGTAAAGAACAGGCAGCAAGGAACTGCTTTAACAGTTATCCGCCATCCGCGACGCCACCCGTCTCACTCGGCTTCTTCCTGATCAACCTGCGTCATTGTGTCGGTGAATCTGGCGCGTTCAGTCGCGTCCAGACTTCCGGGAGCCGCGATCGGATGAGATTGGTGCTGGATACAGGCAACAGGGAGATTTCCATCGGCACGCAGATGGTGTCTTCTATCGCAAACTGACCCGGCTGCCGTCCGTACTTGTAGTCACGATCAAGAGATCCATCCGCATTTCGCTTCGCCTCAGCGCATCCAGGGTTGGCAATCGACATGAAGAACTGATCCTTCCGTGCGGATTCACCTCGGACGGGAGTGCGAAACAGTTTTCGTCGAGCCATTTCGCGAAACAATTCTCTGGCGGTCATCTCGGCAGGATCCACCATGGTGATCGAATCGGCAATCAGGGATGCAAAAGGTCGGTCGCCGTTATGTTCGTAGGCACGCA
>QWQG01000248.1 GCA_003670925.1 Planctomycetota bacterium
CCGAAGGAAGTCCTGCTCGCCTTCGATAAGCAAGTGACGCCGCTGTTCCAGCAAGTCCACGCCAACCTCCACCAATCCCGCACCCTCGCCACCCTGCGGGACACGCTGCTGCCGAAGCTGCTCAGCGGGGAATTGAGCGTGGCGGGGGTGGAACGCACCGTGGAGCCCAGCACATGATGTTGTCGCCGTTTACTCATGCAAAGACGCCAAGCAATTTGTGCGCTCTCGACCCTTGCGTCTCCGCGCCTTTGCGTGATCCGCATCCCTGCAACTCCAATGGCAGCGCAAATAAAACGTTGTTTCAACACCGCATCGGTTCCTAGCAATGAGCAACACATTCAATTTCTACTGCGACGAGAGTTGTCATCTGCTGAATGATCGGCAGGAAGTGATGACCGTCGGCACTGTCTGGTGTCCGGCTGAGAAACGTCGTGAAATCTGCGTACGACTCCGAGAAATCAAAGCACGTCACAAACTGTCGCCTCAGTTCGAAGTGAAATGGGGAAAGATTTCGCCCGCGAAAGCTGAGTTTTATCTGGATTGGCTGGACCTGTTTCTGGATGACGACGACCTTCGTTTTCGAGCGGTTGTCGTGCCACAAAAATCAAAACTGCACCATGATCGAGGATTTCCCTGGCGACGATTTCCTGACTCGGTGGCGAACGTTCATCGAACATGTCTATCAGCGTTATTTGAAGACGGTCGCTTTCGGAAACCTCAGGTTCCGGGGACTGAACGTGAGTTGCCAATTTCGTCCAGAGACTGATGGGAAGCACTTTGCATTCTGGCACATGATGCAGGAAGGCAGCGGAGGACGTTCCGAAGATGATCGCACACCAGATCCCGATCGGTGCCGACGAGTAGAATGGATCTCATCAGTTATTAAAAACGCAGAGATCGGAGAGGCGATTCGTGTTTTCAGGCAAGCACCACGAACGAGTGAGAAGCCTTGGGCTCTTTGGCTACACGAGTTCGAGTACGCGGTCATCTTGTGGGAGAGAAATGGATACTTTCTTCTTAAGACAGCATTTGTGGTAAAGCCGCACAAGAAGAACGAGTTAGAACGGGACTGGAAAGCACATCAGGCCCGAAATGGCTGAGGCCGCCCTTTGTGGGGCGGCCTCGAAAGCTCTTTTCACACATGGTGAATGAGACTGATGGAACTATCGACTAATTCGGAGTGGAAGTCAATTTGAATAACGCTTGCGTATTCAAATCCTGTGATTTTTCCGCTAGCCATGTTGGCCTGATGCGTGACGGCGTGTTGACGATGACGGATTTGCGGTCAATCACAATACAAGTCAAGGCGGATTCTCGTCCAAATTGAGACAGAATCAGGACATTGACTGCAATGTTGAGGAAGACGAATGGTGTAAGTTCATTTTCAGAAATGAGTTACGGAAAAATGTGATTTGATGAAAACGAGACATTCAATGACATCGCAAACCTTCATCTTCGAATGCAGCAGTTCCACGTATCTGGACTGTGTGGAAAAGAATCTTTTCGGTTCGAACAAACTCTGGCCGCTGGAGATCAAGGCCGGTGATTACTGCCTGCTGCATCACTACAAGGTCGGCGAGTTGAATTGTTGAGTGGCTGTTCGGTTTCAATTGTCATAGACTCAACCAGATGGACCAACGACGCATCTATTCCCAAGCTCCGATTACCGAGGCAATTATCGACCTCCGGATCGCCGCGCGTACGGAAATCGACCTGGACATGTTGCGTCGATTATCGGAAGCAACTCAGGACCGGTTTCCACGTATTGATCCAATCTATGAAGCGACTGGAAAAATGCAGGTTAAGCCGGGCATTTCCGCATCAGCGTCAGCTCATCAGATTCAGTTGGGGTTCCGGGCAATTTCATCTGATGCCAAAATCGTTTGCCAGCGGCAACTCACAGGATTTACCGTAAGCCGGTTGGCACCGTATGAAAGCTGGGAGCCGTTCCGTGATCTTGCCAGAGAATTGTGGGATCAGTACCGTACCGCAGTTGGCTGCGACGTGGTCACACGAATTGCAGTGCGATACGTAAATCGGATTGATCTCCCCGAATCACCTGTGGAGTTGAAACATTACTTTCGGACGTCGCCGGAAGTTTCAGCCGATCTTCCGCAACTTATGGAAGGTTTCTTTATGCAGATTCGGTTGCCTCAGGCGGATATTGGATCTACGGCAGTCCTGAATCAGACAATTGTTCCATCGCTTCAATCTGATTGCACGTCTGTAGTTCTGGATATTGATTTGTTTCGTGATCACGCACTGCCGGGCGATGAGTGTGCCCTTTGGGAGTGCTTCGAAGTGCTTCATGATCGCAAGAATGAAATCTTTGAGGCTTGCATCACCGATGCGGCTCGGGAGTTGTTTGACTGATGGCTGTTGCTGACTTACCACCACGCACTTCTTCAACCTTTCAGGATGTCTGCCCTTACTATGAATTTGAGGGCGACAGTAGCCGGATTCTGCTGGAACAGTTTGGTGCTGCAATACGACAATGGCAGAATCGTCCGAGCGTCGTCGTTAATTCTATTGAAGACACTGAATCGATTTTGCATTTGCCGTTCGCGAAAGCAGGGACGATGAAAGTCCGATTCAAAATGACCGGAGCGATGACGCCTCGCGTCATCGATATGGAAGAGGCTGTCGAAGAATGAGCGATCTTTGGTGGCAGTCCGTGAGTGGCAGAAATCTGGCTCAGGGGGACCTGCTGCCGAATTGCCTACTGCCAGTATTTGTCGCCCCAACTGCCAGCCAGTCATCAGACGACTCGCAGGAAGTTTCTGTACTGACTGCGCGATTGATCGTTGTCACGCAGAGTTGCGACCTGGAGAACAAGAAAGTTCAGTTTGGAGCGCTGTGCCCAATTCATACGCTTGAAGAGTTTGCAGGACAGAATCCTCACTTTCAGAAGACAAAGAACTGGGAGGCAGTTCGAAAGGGGCAAGTGCAAGCTCTTCACATGATCGCTTCGCCTGAATACCCGGAAATCAACACGCAGTCGATGGTTGTTGACTTTGGCCATATCGTCAGCCTGCCGATTGCCTATCTTGAGGATCACGCTGCGGCAATTGGTGACCGCTGGAGACTGGAGTCTCCGTTTCTTGAACACTACTCTCAGGCATTCGCACGCTTCTTTATGCGTGTTGGCCTTCCATCTGGAATCGCTCAATTCAGCTAATTCGAGCGACATTGAGACGACCGGATAATGACATCACAAACCTTCATCTTCGAATGCAGCAGTTCAACTTACCTAGACTGCGTCGAAAAGAATCTTTTCGGCTCGAACAAGCCGTGGCCGCTGGAGATCAAAACCGGTGACTACTTGCTCCTGCATCACTACGAAATCGGCGGTCTGCTGGGGCTTTGGCAGGCGACGTCCAATGGCGGCAAGAACCTGGTGCCGAAGGTCTGGGGCGGGAAGTTTCCGTATCAGGTCAAAGTCAAACTGGTGATTCCCAAGGTGACCGATGTGCCGAAGTCGGTTCTGAAGAAACTGGGCATCGATGCGGCCATCGGACGGTTCGACAATTGTGTGGATGAAGATACGGCGGAAGATCTGATTCGTTCCTTACTCGGTGCAGCATCCTGAAGGCCTCTCAATGTCACTCAACGAAGCGATCGTCGAAGATGCAGCCCGGAGTTGGTTCGGAGAACTGGGCTACGCTGTGGGCCACGGGCCGAACATCGCGCCGGGGGAATCGGGCGCTGAACGGTCGTCGTTTGGTGATGTGGTGCTGGTGGCTCGGCTGCGAAACGCGATTCAACGACTGAACCCGTTGATTCCCGAGGAAGCCCAGGACGAGGCCCTGCGGAAGGTCCTGCGGCCTGACACGCCGTCGGTCACGCGCACGAACCGGGCGTTTCACAAAATGCTGCGGGACGGGGTCGAGGTCGAATACCGCCGGCCGGATGGCTCCATCGCTGGCGATCGCGTGCGGCTGCTGGATTTTTTAGACCCTGCCGGTAATGACTGGTTTGTCGTCAATCAGTTCACGGTCATCGAAACGCATCACAACCGCCGCCCGGATCTGGTGGTCTTCGTCAACGGACTGCCGCTGGCGTTGATCGAACTCAAAAATGCCGCCGATGAAGATGCGACGATCTGGTCGGCGTATGCTCAGTTGCAGACGTACAAGGCGGAAATTCCGTCCTTGTTGCAATACAACGAACTGCTGATTGTGTCGGACGGCCTCCAGGCGCGCATCGGATCGCTCACCGCGAATCAGGAATGGTTCAAGGTCTGGCGAAGTATCGACGGCGAAGGAGAAGCCCCGCGGACCGCTTTGGAACTGGAGGTGCTGATTCGCGGGGTCTTTGAGAAGCGACGGTTCCTGGATCTGCTGCAACACTTCATCGTGTTCGAAGAAGACACGGACAGCGACCGGCTGCACAAGATCATTGCCGGGTATCACCAGTTCCATGCGGTGAATGCGGCGGTCGAAGAAACCGTCCGGGCCAGTGGCATGGCGGCTGACCTCGAAACAGCCGAACTTCCGGAAGGTCAGTATTGGGCGGGCCGGATGCATGGCGGTAAATCAGGCGACCGCAGGGCGGGCGTGGTCTGGCATACTCAGGGATCCGGGAAAAGTTTCTCGATGCTGTTTTATGCGGCTCGGGTTGTCCGTGAACCAGCCATGCGAAATCCGACGATCGTGGTTCTGACGGATCGCAACGATCTGGACGATCAGCTGTTCGGCCAGTTTCAGCGATGTTACGAGCAACTGAACCAGATGCCCGTTCAGGCTAGGGATCGTGAGCATCTGCGGGAACTGCTGAAGGTGTCCAGCGGCGGAGTGATCTTCACGACGATCCAGAAGTTCATGCCGGACAAGGGCGAACGGATGTTTTCGCTGAGCGACCGTCGGAACATCATCGTGATCGCTGATGAAGCTCACCGAAGTCAGTACGACTTGATCGACGGGCTGGCTCGCAACCTGCGGGATGCGTTGCCGAATGCGTCGTTCATTGGGTTTACGGGAACGCCGATCGAACAAAACGACGCCAACACACGGGCCATCTTCGGGGATTACATCTCGATCTACGACATTCAGCGAGCGGTCGCCGATGGTTCTACGGTTCCGATTTACTATGAAAGCCGGATTGCCAAGCTCGCTCTGAACATCGCGGCACTGCCACGGCTGGATCAGGAATTCGATGAAATCACCGAGGGCGAGGAACAGACCAGCCGGGAGAAGTTGAAATCGAAATGGGCGGCGTTGGAAGCACTGGTCGGCGACCCGAAACGTATCAAGCTGATTGCGGCAGATCTGATTCAGCACTTTGAAAAACGCCTGGAAGCGATGAACGGAAAAGCCATCGTGGTCTGCATGAGCCGCCGCATCTGCGTCGACCTGCACAACGCAATCATTGCTTTGCGACCGGATTGGGGCAGTGCTGAAAACGACGATGCGGAAGCCGAGAAGTCGAAGGACACGGTCGTGAAAATTATCATGACGGGCAGCGCGGACGACGGACCGGACTGGCAATCTCACATCCGCAACAAGGACAAGCGCCGCAAGCTAGCGAACCGATTCAAGGACGCCAAAGATCCCTTCAAGATCGTGATTGTGCGGGACATGTGGCTGACGGGTTTTGATGCGCCGTGTCTACACACGATGTACGCTGACAAACCGATGCGTGGCCACGGGCTGATGCAGGCCATCGCCCGCGTCAATCGGGTATTCCGGGACAAACCGGGCGGGCTAGTCGTCGATTATCTTGGTCTGGCCGACCAGTTGCGGGACGCTCTGGCCACGTACACCGAGAGCGGCGGCACGGGTGCGCCCAGCATCGATACGGCTCAGGCGATTGCGATCATGCTGGAGAAATACGAAGTCGCCTGCGACATCCTGCATGGCTTCGACGGGGGCCTGTGGACGACGGGAACTGGTGTGCAACGGTTATCGCTGATCCCGGCCGCTCAGGAACATGTCCTGGAACAGGAAGACGGCAAGCAACGCTTCATCAAAGTGGTGACGGACTTGTCACGGGCGTTTGCCCTCTGTGCCGCCAGCGACGAAGCGACCGACATTCGCGACGACGTGGCATTCATGCAGGCTATTCAGGCAGCATTGAACAAGCAAACGACGGGCGGCCAAAGATCACCGGAGGATCTGGAGGCCGCCATCCGCCAGCTCGTGTCGCAAGCGATTGTCGCCGATGGCCAGATCATTGATGTGTTCACCGCGGCCGGGCTGAAGAAACCGGACATCAGCATCCTGTCCGATCAGTTTCTCGCCGAGGTCCGCGGTCTGAAGCACAGAAACGTCGCCGCCGAGCTGCTGGAAAAGCTCCTGAAAGATGAGATTAAAGTCCGCTCCAAACGCAACTTGGTACAGGCCCAACTGTTCTCGGACAAGCTGAAGCAAACTCTGAATGCGTATCACAACCGGGCGATCGCGACGCATGAAGTGATTGAGGAGCTAATTCGCCTCGCAAAGGAAATGGAGGCCGCACAGAAGCGTGGCGAAGAACTGGGGCTGACAGACGACGAAATTGCGTTCTACGATGCTCTTGCCACGAATGGATCGGCCGTCACGGCGATGGGGGACGAGAAGCTGAAGGTAATCGCGGCCGAGTTGATCAAGATGGTCCGCAAGAGTGTCACGATTGATTGGAATCTCCGCGACGGGGCCCGGGCAAAGATTCGGGTGATCGTGAAACGCATCCTGAACAAATGGGGCTACCCGCCGGACCTGCAGGAAGAGGCGGTCAAGACGGTGTTGCAACAGGCGGAGTTGTTATGCGCGGACTGGTCGGAAGGTGCAGTTTGACCCGCTAGTACCTTCAGCACAGAACTAGTCGCCGTTGGCCAATTCCGGCTTATCGCACCAGCACGCACAGACTTGCGGGTTCGATGACGACGTGGACAGGCAGTGCCGCACAGGGATCACCATCGGCCTGCACACCTAAAATTTCAGCATCATTCACCGCTTCTAGCGTGACCCGAGTCGCCGTGAATTTTTTGAATTCCGCGGCATCAATCGGCAGCCCGAGCTTCAATCGAATGGCGTGCCGGAAAATCTGCCAGCGGGTCGCGCCATGATAAACACGAACGTTAAGAAATCCGTCGTCCGGAATTGCTTCGGGAGCAAACGGAAGTTCAAAACCGTATCGCGGAATATTTGTGACGATAATATGGGTCCCGGTCGCAGTCTGACTTGCGTCAGGTGTTGATGCACGAATAAGTTGGGGACGCGACGAAAAGAATGCACGCAGCGTTGGCACAACATAGCCCATGCGGTAGATGGTTCCTGTGCGCGCCTGATGAACCGCATGGACGATGTCGCCATCAACCCCAACACTCAACATTAGTAGGAAGCGGCGTCCGTTCGCTGTCGCGGAATCCAACCTTCGAATTCGACCGGATTTAATCACGGCTGCGAGCGTGCGACCACAGCCTGACAAACCTAAATACTTCGCGATGAGATTTTCTGTCCCGAGGGGCAACACGGCGATCGGGCAACCGGGATGACGCTGGGCAACATCCGCAACTGTCCCGTCCCCGCCGGCCGCGACAATGCAACGCAGTTTCTTGGCGTTTGCTGGCATTAACAGAAAAGCATCCAGTGCCTCGCGAGATCCAAACATGCGGACATGATAACCCGCTGCGCGAAGTTCGCGGATTAAGACAAGCAATTCGTTTCGCCCAGCCCCTGAACCAGAACGAGGATTACGCTGGATGACAACCAATCGATTGTCGGCAGAAATGGTTGTCAGATCCACAGGGAAAAGGCTTTGCTGCTACGCGCTCACGATTCTGTGAGTTCCAGGTATGGATCAAGCCCCATGTTTTCGTACTGATCCAGCCGCATGCGTTCCTGTTTCAGCAGATGCTTGCGCTGCTTGCGGTGAGTCTTCTCGAGAAACCGCTGGACTTTGACAAAATATCGGTTCCATGACCGGCCGAGTTCGCCATACCGATTAGCAATCCCCATGCGCTGCTTTCGCAGGCGTTCCTTGGGTTCACGACATCGCAGCAGCTCATCTTCAAGACTGAGGAAAAATTGGTAAGACCCAGGATCGCCCTGACGTGCGGAACGGCCGACTAATTGGCGATCGATGCGTTTTGAACTATGAATTTCCGTAGCAATCACATGCAGTCCGCCAGCCTTGCGAACGTCTTCATCCAAAATAATGTCTGTTCCCCGGCCAGCCATGTTGGTCGCAATTGTGACACTTCCCGCCTCCCCAGCTCTGGAAATGATTTGTGCTTCCTGTTCGTGATAGCGGGCATTGAGGATTTGAAAGGGAATGCGTTTATCTTTTAACAATAATCCCAGAGCTTCTGATGCTTCTACGGACGGTGTGCCCACCAACATGGATCGTCCCGCTTTAATCAAGCGTTGAATCTGTTCCACAATGGCATCGCGTTTCGCGTCTTGTGTCTTGAAAACTCGCGTCGTTAGTCCCTTGCGGATACACAATTTGTTGGTTGGGATTTTTGTGACTTTTAGGCGATATGTTTTTTTAAGCTCTCCCCGGGCGGGCAATGCGGTCCCAGTCATACCGGCCAGATGGGAGTACTGTCGGAAGTAACTCTGGACGGTCACACGTGCGGCTTCACCGGTCGCTGCTGTGATTGGAATTAATTCCTTGGCTTCGATCGCCTGATGCAGTCCGTCCTGCCACTTACGCCCGTCCATGATGCGTCCCGTACCCTCATCTACGATCACAACTTTGTTTTCCACAATCACGTAGTCGCGGTCAAGTTCAAAGGCGTGTCGAGCCGTCAATGCTTTTTCCACTTGGGCATAGATGCGTTCGGTATCCATCGAACTCAACAGCGATGGTTTGGACATCAGCACCACTTTTCGGCAACCCGCATCGGTGAGCCATGCCGTCCGGCGTTCCGGTTCGTAAACATAGTCTCGTTTCGGTTCCAATTGAAAGGTCGCGCGGTTGCTCCAGCGAAACAGGTTAACTGTTGCCGGTTCATTGGGCTGCGTTAGACCAATAATGAGCGGCGTTCTGGCTTCATCGATCAGAATACTGTCTGCTTCGTCGATCAATGCAAAATAGTGACCGCGTTGCACTGGTTCTTCGGCACTCTGCAACGTCCGAATATAACGCCGTATCTGCGATCCACCTTCGTCCGACATCGCGCCTTTCCGCAGGCGATCGCGGAGAAAGTCGAATCCCATTTCCTTGCTGGTCCCGTACGTGATATCGCAGGCATAATTTTTGCGTCGTTCGTCGGGTTCCATCGAATCTAGAATCTTGCCGACGGTGACTCCCAACTTAACATGCACCGGGCCCATCGTGTCAGCGTCACGATTCGCGAGATAATCGTTGACCGTGACCACATGACAACCCTGGCCTCGCAAGGCTCGCAGAAATGAGGGCATTGTGGCAGTGAGTGTCTTTCCTTCGCCGGTCTGCATTTCGGCAATATGACCTTCGAAAAGCGCAATGGCCCCCATAATCTGCACTTCGAAGTGCTGCATGCCAAGGACACGCCGCGCAGATTCACGGATCAACGCATAAGCTTCGGGCAACAGCTTATCTAACGCCACGCCTGCCTGTGCCTCCCAGCGTACTTTGCGGCCTCGCGTTAGTAACTCTTCGTCAGACAGTCCCTGCAGCGCATCGCCCATTCGCATGATATGGCGTGCCATCGCACGCCATCGGGAACGCCGAGCGGCAGAAGGAATGAAGCCTGTCTTCAGACCGTGAAATAGCTTACTGGGAAGACTCATTCCCGGATTGTACCATTTCACTTTCCCCAGAAAAAGACCTTGTTTTCAAGGGTGCTTGAAATCGACTCGACCTAGAAGAATCCAGCCACAAAGATTCAGAAATCTAGGGGCAACTTGCACGGTTGGGGTTTGGAAGCGACAATCTGGCGACAACTTGCTTCCAGACCAGATATCTTGCCCGCCCCGCCGCACAGCAGCAGCACTGAAACACAAAATTATGCAACGCCTTCAAATCTTCCTGATCCTCGCCGCGTCGATCTTTGGTTTTTCGGCTTCAGTCCAAGCTCAGACGCGCTCGGCTAGCCTGATGAACTTCAGCAGCGACGGTCAATTCGTGGCCTGTTCCAACCGTGACAGCGGTACAGTGTCGATTGTAAGTTGGCCGAAACTAGAAGTGCAGCATGAGATTGCCGTCGGGTTGCATCCAGAAGGCGTCGCGTGGATCGGAACATCGCATAAAATCGCCTGTTGCGTCTATGGAGATGATGCAATCGCTATCCTCGATGCCGACAGTGGCAAGATCGACCGACGAATCGATGTGTTCGACGAGCCGTATGGTGTCGTCAGCACACAGGATGGACACAAACTGTATGCGACGCTGGAATTCCCAGGCAACGTGGTTCAGCTCGATCCAGCAGCGGGCGCTGTGACTGCAACGTGGCAGGTTGGTCAAATGCCGCGCGGCGTGTCTATCAGTCGCGATGGCCGTTTTTTAATGGTGACCGAATACCTGACTTCGAAAGTTTTGCAGATTTCCACAGTTGATGGCAAGGTGCTGCAGACATGGGAAGGGGCTTCAACTGATAATCTGGCTCGTCAGGTCGTTCTGGCGCCCAACGACCAGAAGGCATACTTCACGCATATTCGGTCGCGGATCACATCCTCCCACGGCAACGGTTCTATCTTTCCGTATGTGTCGGTCGCGAGACTGACAGGCGAGAAGGCCGGCACCCGCATGCGGGTGCCGATGGATTCGCTGCTCGGCGCTCGAGTGACTGCGAATCCGTGGGACTGTGATGTGTCTGCCGACGGAAAACGTCTGGGTGTCGTCTTCGCGGGCACGAATGACCTGTATCTCTGCCGCATTCTGCCTGATGACTATGTCGAACTGGAATACGAACAAGGCATGAGACTTGGAAATAACCCCCGGGCGATTCGATTTTCCCCGGACGACAAAGCCCTGCTCATCTACAATGCGTTGGACTTTGAAATTGTCGTATTGCAGGTGCCGAACGGGGTAGAAATCGCCCGCGCCGCTGTCACCAAAAACCCAATGAGTGAAGAATTGCTGCTGGGTAAACAACTCTTCTATACGGCTCTGCAACCAATGTCTGCCCGCAGTTGGATTTCCTGCGCGAGTTGTCATCCAGACGGCGATGCAGACGGACGCACATGGCAGCAGCCTGAAGGCTTAAGAAATACCCAGCCGCTGGCAGGTCTGTCGTGGACGCATCCCGTGCACTGGTCGGCGGATCGTGACGAAGTGCAAGACTTTGAACACACGATTCAAGGACTGCTGATGCAGGGCCAAGGTTTTGTAAAACGACCGCTTCCTGATGCCCTGGGTGAATCCTTCAGCGGCAAGAGCAAATCGCTCGATGCCTTGGCCGCTTATACAAATTCCCATAAGTCTTCCCTGAGTCCCTTCGCCAAAAACGGGCTCAGTAAATCGGCTCAGCGCGGACAAATGCTGTTTTTCTCCGCCAGTACAAAATGTGCGACTTGCCATTCAGGTCCGATGTTGACCGATTCTCAGCCGCGTGCCGTGTCTGACTTGATGCGACATGACGTAGGGACCGGCAAGGATGACCCTTCGGAACTCATGGAACCGAAATACGACACGCCGACGCTGCTGGGACTTTATCGTTCCGCACCTTATCTGCATCACGGGAAAGCGGCGACACTGAAAGATGTCCTGACGCAGTGCAACCCGCAAGATGAACACGGTGTCACAAGTCATTTGACCGCATCCCAGCTTGATGATCTGGTTGAATTCCTGCTTGCTCTACCTTTTGAAGACCCAGAGCCAGCTGCCAAAGCCACCGGATTGAAACAGGTCATTAAGTAATCATGTCCCATTCAGGCCCATCTCTCGCCGACCTTCGCGTCGCCCTCGCCGCACTTTACCCCGACATAAACCGCATGGAGCAGGCAATCCAGCAACTTGCCGGCGCCACACGAACTGACGCACCGCAAATCGATGGCGTCGATGTGGATCTGCAACGCCAAAGTCGCTGCGGATTTCCTGAAGTCATTTTTGGCGAGGGCAAATCAACAGAGATGATTGTGAGAATTCTGCAGGCTCAACGGCAGGCAGGACAGGACAGTCTCGTGACACGCATTCGCCCGGATCAGGTGGAAATTATTCAGGCTGAGTTTGACCATATCATTCGTAACGACGTCGCCCGCACAATTCGCCTGCACCAACCATGCGAACATCCACCCTCCAAAGGCGGACCGGTGATTGTGATTACCGCCGGGAGCAGTGATCGACACGTCGCTGAAGAAGCCCTGGAAACGCTCCGCTGGATGCGAATTGACTGTGAATTTATTGCAGACGCTGGCGTCGCTGGGCCTCAGCGATTACTGCGGCATCTTCCAAAACTTCAGCAAGCAGCTGCCATTGTCTGCGTCGCAGGCATGGAAGCCGCACTCCCATCGGTCGTCGGCGGTTACGTCCCGTGTCCTGTGATCGGCGTCCCAACATCCGTCGGCTACGGGGCTTCCCTAAACGGCATCACAGCCATGCTGTCCATGCTCACTTGCTGCGCATCCAACGTCGTGGCCGTCAATATCGACGCAGGCTTCAAAGGCGGCTACGTCGCCGGCTTGATCGCATCCCGCGCGGCACGGTCAATTTAAGTCACTTAGACAATTTGCGAATTGAAACCGAGACAAATTGTGCGTTGCCGAAGAAAGCACTGCGCGGGGGATAAACGTCAACCGTCCCCATGTTCAATCATCGAATCGTGAGGGTTCCTTGCGACTCAAATCCCCTCGGCCGGTTTCTTACTTGCGCAGGCAATCAGCATGTCGTAGGTCATTACGCCTTCACCAATTGCTCAGCAGCCAACTCCTTTAAGGCGCGTTTGTAGTCAACCGGCATGATCTTATGGAATTGCGAGAGTGATTTTTCCCAGTGGTCGAGCACGAGTTTGGCGATCGCCGAACCGGTGTATTGATGATGGTTCGTGATCAGAGTTCGCAGCTCGTTAACGTCAGCTTCGTCGGTCATTTCTTCCAGTTCCACCATTTCCAGATTGCAGTTCACAAGAAACTTTCCATCCGGATCGTAGACGTACGCTACCCCTCCCGACATTCCCGCTGCGAAGTTGCGACCTGTGGGCCCCAGCACGACAGCTCGACCACCAGTCATGTATTCCAGCCCGTGATCGCCGCAGCCTTCAATCACGGCAGTAGCTCCTGAATTTCTGACGCAGAAGCGTTCGGCCGCGATGCCACGGAAGTAGGCTTCGCCCGAGGTTGCTCCGTATAACGCCACGTTGCCAATAATAATGTTCTGTTCCGCGACAAAATCGGCTTGCTTGGGTGGGTAGACGATCAAGCGACCGCCAGACAATCCCTTGCCGGCATAGTCATTGGCGTCGCCCTCAATTTCGATCGTCACACCATGTGCTAGCCAAGCACCGACACTCTGTCCGGCAGAACCATGTGCCTTGATATGAATCGTGTCCGACGGCAACCCGTGGGCTCCATGCGCACGGCTAACCTCGTTGCTCAGGATCGTCCCGAACGCGCGGTCCGTATTCTGAATTGTCGTCTCAATCCGAACCTGCTTTTTCTCTTTCAATGCGGGTTCACATGTTTGCAGCAATTCCATATCACGCACGGCACCAAGAGCATGATCTTGAGTGATCGTACAATACGTCTGCACATCAGCATGAGGCTTCTTGGCCGGCGTCAAAATTGGCGACAGATCGAGTTGCTGCGCCTTCCAGTGAGTCACAGTGCTATCCAGTTCCAGCATATCCACACGCCCGACCATTTCATTGATCGTGCGGAAACCCAGTTCCGCCATAATCTCTCGAGTTTCCTCAGCCACCATGAACAGATAATTCACGACATGCTCGGGCTTCCCTTGGAACTTCTTCCGAAGCGCGGGATCTTGAGTGGCAATACCAACTGGACACGTATTCAAGTGACATTTTCGCATCATGATGCAGCCAAGCGTGATCAGCGGCGCAGTGGCGAAACCGAACTCCTCCGCTCCGAGCATCGCTGCGACCACGACATCGCGGCCGGTCTTGAGTTGTCCATCTGTCTGCAGTCGCACGCGGCTGCGCAGGTCGTTCATCACAAGGGTCTGATGCGTCTCGGCAATGCCGAGTTCCCAAGGGAGACCGGCATGCTTGATGCTGGTTAACGGCGATGCTCCCGTGCCACCCTCGAAGCCCGAAATCAGAATATTGTCGGCATGCCCTTTGGCAACTCCAGACGCAACCGTACCAACGCCGACTTCTGACACCAATTTGACACTGATTCGTGCGCGACGATTGGCATTTTTTAAGTCAAAGATGAGTTGTGACAGATCTTCGATCGAATAAATATCGTGATGTGGCGGTGGACTGATCAGACCCACGCCAGGTGTTGACAGGCGAGTCGATGCAATTGTTTTATCAACTTTATAACCCGGCAATTCGCCGCCTTCTCCCGGCTTCGCCCCCTGCGCAATTTTGATTTGCAGTTCGTCAGCGTTCGTGAGATACCAAGAGGTCACACCGAAGCGCCCTGAAGCAACCTGCTTGATGGCTGAACGTCGGGAATCACCGTTTTCCATTGGTTCAAAACGATCGTAGCGTTCGCCGCCTTCCCCTGTGTTGCTTTTGCCCCCCATGCGATTCATCGCAATCGCCAGTGTTTCATGGGCTTCGGCGGAGATTGAACCGTAGCTCATCGCGCCCGTGCAGAATCGCTTGACGATCTCAGCGACGGAATCCACTTCAGCCAATGGAACAGGCACGCCTTTCCGAAACTTCAACAGTCCCCGCAGATGACACGCACGGGTTGTCTCAGCGTTGACAAGTTTTGAAAAGTCCTTGTATGCAGTTTTATCCCCGGTGCGGGCTGCCTGCTGAATACGGCCGATTGTGTGCGGGTTCCAAGCGTGCTTTTCACCCTGACGACGCCATGCAAACAGACCGGCATTCGGCAGTTCGTGCGAAATACTGTCGGGGTTATCCGGGAAGCCAATGTGATGCCGCATCAATGCTTCCTGAGCCAACACGTCGAAGTTCACGCCTTTTATTCGGCTAGACGTCCCCGCAAAACACAGGTCGACAACGGTATCAGCTAAGCCAAGGGCCTCAAAAATCTGTGCCCCCTTGTAGCTTTGCAGCGTGGAGATCCCCATCTTCGCCATGACTTTTAACACCCCGTTGGCCACGCCGGAACGATATGCGGCGACGATCCGATCGTCGTCCCAATCATCCGTCAATTTGCCATCAAGTCGCGCCTGTCGCAAGGCATATAACGCGAGGTACGGATTGACAGCGTCAGCTCCGAATCCTATCAGGAGACAGAAGTGATGCACTTCGCGCGCCTCGCCTGATTCGACAAGCAGCCCAATCTGTGTTCGTTCTTCGTGCCGCACCAAATGATGATGCACAGCACCTGTCGCCATTAATGAACTCACAGGAACCCGATCGGCACTGATTTTGCGATCAGAGAGCACGATCAGACTAAACCCGTTACGAATGGCATCCCGCGCCTCTTTGCAGATGCGATCTAAGGCCGTTCTTAGCCCGCCAATCCCTTCCGACTTAGGGTAGGTAATGTCGATGACCTCGGCCTTCCAACCACGATGCTTAATTCCCTTCAGATTGGCCATCTGATGGTTTGTGAGAATCGGATGCGGCACGGCAAGCCGGTGACAGCTTTCCTGTTTCGTATCCAAGAGGTTGCCTTCCGGACCGATGTAACATTCCAGCGACATAATGACTTCTTCACGGATCGAATCGATCGGCGGATTTGTCACTTGGGCGAAGAGTTGATGAAAGTAATCGTAAAGCATGCGTGGCTGATCACTCAGACACGCCAATGCGGCATCGTTGCCCATCGATCCGATAGGATCCTTGTCGGCTTTAATCAGGGGCAGCAGCATGAAGTTCATTGTTTCGGATGTGTATCCAAACGCCTGCATTCGATTTAGCAAGTCTTGCCCCGTGAGCCGTTCGGGGGGCGTCTTCTTTGGCAGCTCTTCTAATCGAATTTGCTGCTCCTGAACCCACTGTTGATATGGGCGTCGCGACGCAACGTCGGCCTTGAGTTCCTCGTCATCGATAATCCGGCCCTGTTCAAAGTCCACGAGAAACATGCGGCCTGGCTGCAGCCGTCCTTTGTAGGCAACGTTGGATGGCTCAATGTCCAAAACGCCAACTTCGCTGGCCATAACGACTTTATCATCCTTCGTCACGTAGTACCGACATGGACGCAACCCATTTCGATCCAGCGTGGCACCGATGAAGCGGCCGTCAGTGAAGGAGATCGAGGCTGGCCCGTCCCACGGTTCCTGCAATGCCGAATAGTATTCGTAAAACGCCCGCTTCTGCTCAGGCATTGTTTCGTGATTCTGCCAAGCTTCCGGCACCATCATCATGACCACTTCTTGGAGCGTGCGTCCCGAGTGATACAGCATTTCTAGCGCGTTGTCGAAACAGCCTGAATCGGAGGTGTGAGGCTCAACAATTGGAAACAGCTTTTCAATCTCGTCCCCGAACAGTTCGCTCTTCATCATGCCCTGCCGCGCAAACATCCAGTTCGAATTACCTTTCACGGTGTTGATTTCACCATTGTGCGACATGAAGCGGAGCGGCTGAGCGCGGTCCCAGCTGGGGAACGTATTTGTGGCAAATCGCGAGTGCACCATTGCTAAATGCGTGTCGTAATCAGCCGCCTGCAGGTCTTTAAAAAACGGCACCACCTGATGCGATGTGAGCATCCCCTTGTAAATAATCAACTTGGTCGACAATGAACAAACATAGAACAGTAATGCCTGCGACATCTCACTGTTACGCAGTTTGTGACTGGACAATTTCCGAATGATGAATAATTGACGTTCCAAGGCGTCTTGGTCCAGTCCGGCTGCACCGGCGACAAACAGCATCTCCATCTGGGGCGCACAGGCTCGCGCCGCCTTGCCAATGTCTGCGGTGTCGTAGTCAACTGGGAGTGGCCGCCAACCGAGCAGTGATTGTCCCTGTTGCGCTATAAATTCTTCCACCGTCTTTTTACATGTGGCGCGCTGCTCTGCATCCTGCGGCAGAAAGACGATCCCTGCGCCGTAACGACCGACTTCCGGAAGCAGCACTTGAATCTCTTGATTGGCAATTCGTGCCAAAAAGTTGTGCGGCAATGAGGTCAACATTCCAGCACCGTCGCCAGTATTGGATTCGCACCCGCAGGCACCTCGATGATCCATGTGACGCAGAATTTTGTCGGCGTCATCTACGATCTGGCGACTTCGGACACCCTTAATGTGCGCGACAAAGCCGACCCCACAATTGTCGTGCTCGTTGCGAGGATCATACAACCCGCTCGCTTCCGGAGCCCCATACGATGGTCGAAACGGAGCTGGATACTGATTGCCGCGGATGTCTTCCATGGATTCGTGCCTTATGTTGTATTTCGGATGACCAGAGCTAACGCGAGGGGAAATTTCTGGGAACCCTCGCTGCCGGCTCGGATTCAACGAGTCGAAAAGCCTTCAAAATTGTTTCCGACAAACCGGTCGGAGCCGAGTGCGCATCGAGTTCGCCACCAAGAATTCGCTGACACACAGATTGGCAACCAGTTCAGCGTGGTGGACAAATGACCCGTTTGGATGCGGCCGCACAATTCATTCCCAAATTGATCCTTGGTCTGAACACTCCGGCCCAGCCATCCGTCGCGAATCGCAAGCAATCGACGACAGCGTCCAAGATTTCCGCGGTTGTTGCCCGGGAGGCTGCACTAGTCTGGGGTCGAAGCAAATTCAACATGATTTGGGACAGACCTGTATCCGTCATTCTGTTTCGTGGTGTTACCAAGGACATTCCAGCAAGAGCCTTTCCAAAGAACACTCCAGCGGGGCAAGACTTTTCGCCCGATTCATGATCATTGTCTCGGCACTAAGGCACTGTTTCAATCCGTTTTTGGCCTTGAAAGTGTGTCAGGCTTTGGTCCGAAAAACAAGCTATTGCCCGCATCTTCTGCCGGATCAGAGAAAACCACGGCTCGCTTCTGCTAGACTTGACCTGAGCCTCTCAGAAGTTCAGCCCATTTCCACATTTGCATCCCCCGATGAATACCCCTGATCTATCACTCTTCGATCGCCGCCGCCGAGTCGGATGGACTGCCTTCATCTGTGTTGGCATGGCTGTTGTCGGATTTGCGACCGAAGGAAAAGATTGTGTCTGGGGGGCAGCGGCGATGCGGATCGGATTTGTACTGGGATCACTCTGGCTTTGCTTTCCCACAAAAACACGTCCTGCCGCTTGGGCCGTATTGACTCAGGGAAGATTAGTCTTCCTCGTAATCGGCGCTCTGTTCTGGGGCCGAATCAAATTGGCGCTGCCCTTCTTGGCCATCGCAGGGATTGTGCTCTGGTTCATTCGACCGCGGGGGAAGCGGGGATGAGTTTATCCAGAATTCCGTTGACGAAGCTGCTCGAGTGCTCTGTCCCGAACTCGCGGGCGATTTCAATCGACTCGTCAATGACAACAGCCACGGGTGTGCCCATGCGTGTCATTTCGTAAAGACCCATCCGAAGCACGTTGCGATCTGTCGGAGCCATTCGATCTAGCCGCCAATTCGTCGCGGTGCGGCAGATTCCTGCATCCAGTTCTTCCCGTGCTGCGATGACTCCGGAGATCAGGGACCAAGTAAATTCCCGCAACGCAGCGTCGATGAATTGCTTGCGGAGTTCCATCTGCATCCGATCCTGATCAGCCTCCGGATTCTGGTCAAACAGATAAAGCATTTGCAACGCAAAACGACGAGCTTCAGAACGTCCGGCCATGAGTAGTTTGAATCAATAGAAGTTGGGTTGGTGAAAATTTTGGAACATGAAACTAGGTGGGGCCAGATCTCGATAGGGCGTGCATCGCCCGGCAGTCACATCTGCTTCAGCAGGTTCAGCATTTCGATTGCGGCCAAGGTGGCTTCTTGGCCTTTGTTGCCGACTTTACCGCCAGCCCGATCGAGAGCCTGATCCATTGATTCGCAAGTGATCACACCGAAAGTCACCGGAATCCCCGTTTCGCGAGTAAGACTCATGATGCCGGACGCAACTTGGCTGTTGATGTATTCGTGATGCGTTGTTGAACCCTGAATCACAGCGCCCAGACAAATCACCGCAGCGTACTTACCTGACTTTGCCAACTTGGATGCGGCGAGCGGGATTTCAAAAGAACCTGGCACCCACGCAATCGTGATTCTGTCCGCACTTCCACCATGACGCACGATCGTCTCAATTGCGCCTTCCAGTAAGCGTTTTGTGATGAGATCATTGAATCGCGACACCACAATTGCAAACGATGCGTCACCAGCGGCGAGTTGTCCGTGAAGTTCGGTCGGCATAGACATTCCAGTAAAAGAAGCGGATTTTCAGGGTGACGCCCGTTGTTGGGTGCGTCCCACGTGCAGCGCAAACGCCGGGCCACCACAATGCAACTTCGATTCCGGTGGGAAGGCGAGGCTCCGCGCCGCAGTTCCCACCCAATTCACTATCCAAGATTCATCGAAAGCAAAAATTCTTCGTTCGACTTTGTACGCTTCAAACGGTTCACGAGTAGTTCAATCGCATCAACCGGATTCATGTCATTTAGGACGCGTCGCAAGACCCAGACAAGTTTCAGTTCTTCTTCATTCATCAGCAGTTCTTCACGTCGAGTTCCGGAACGGTTCACGTCGATTGCCGGCCAAATACGTTTTTCAACCATGCGGCGATCCAAATGCAACTCCGTATTCCCAGTCCCCTTGAACTCTTCAAAAATGACTTCATCCATCCGGCTTCCAGTATCCACCAATGCGGTCGCAATGATGGTCAGACTGCCACCCTCTTCCACGCAGCGCGCTGCCCCGAAAAATCGCTTCGGGTGCTGTAACGCATTCGCATCAATGCCGCCAGAAAGTGTCTTTCCGGAATTGGGGATTTCGGTGTTCCATGCGCGAGCAAGGCGGGTGATGCTGTCCAAGAAGATAATGACATCCTGCCCGTATTCCACCATTCGCTTGGCTTTTTCAATCACCATTTCGGCCACTTGAATGTGCCGAGATGTCGGTTCGTCAAAAGTACTGCTGACAACTTCACAATTGGGGCCCTTCAACTTTCGCTCCATGTCCGTCACTTCTTCCGGACGTTCGTCAATCAAAAGCACGATTACATAAGCATCGGGATGATTCTGCTGGGTTGCTTTCGCTAACTGCTGCAGCAAAATCGTCTTTCCAGCGCGCGGCGGTGACACAATCAGACCACGCTGACCAAGCCCGATCGGTGCAATCAGATCGACAATCCGCGTGCTGAGAAATTCGGCATTGTCGGCAAGCCGCAAGCGACGTTCCGGATGCAGCGGCGTTAGGTCGTCAAAGAACACCTTATTAGTCAACTCATTCGGGTCTTCCCCATTAATAGCCTCGACACGCAACAACGCAAAGTAACGTTCGTTTTCTTTGGGTGGACGAATCTGACCAGCTACTGTCGCCCCCGTCCGCAGCCCAAAACGACGAATCTGGCTTGGGCTGACGTAGATGTCGTCCGGACATGGCAGATAGTGATAGTCCGGACTACGCAGAAATCCGAATCCATCGGGCAAGATTTCTAATGTCCCTTCACCGAACATGAGTCCGTTAATACGCGTCCGCTCTTTGAGGATTTTGAAAATCAAATCCTGCTTTTTCAGACCGTGGTATTCGGTCAGTGCCTCCTGCTCTGCAATGCCAATGAGCTCTTTCATGGACATCCGCTGCAGTTCAGCGATATTAATTTCGCTGCCCGCAGGAGGCGCGAAAGTATCTTCGACGGATTTTTCGTTGTCGCCTGCCTCATGGCGCGAATCGGATCGACGGAGCAGACGTGCGCTTCCAGTCGGGCGAGGATCATCAGGACGTGGATTACGGGTTGACATGGCCGCGTCGGGCCTCCAGAAAGGAATTTGAGGAAAGGTTGAGCAGCAAAACAAGACAGGCATTTGTCACGAGCCGAACGCGGGTGCAATCCGACCAAAGAATTTGTTTCAGAGTGGCCAGCGGTCTTTTGATTTCATTTGACATTTTACGTGGGGCAAGCACCGTGTCGCTCAATGATTTCTCCCAAAACGAATTTCATCTGCTCCGCCGCCACTGCCACTGAACGAGAATTATCGACGGCAAACTGAGCGTGCTGACGCTTCTTCAACAGACTCCATTGCGATGCTTCGCGACGTTGTAAATCTTCCGCAGACCAGCCTCGGTCTGCCGCAGCACGCTGCTGCCGCAATTCAAGCGGAGTATCAATAAAGATCACCGCGTCACATTCGTCCGCCCAGCCAGCTTCCAGCAGGAGGGCAGCATCAAGAATAATCGCGTCCGCGTCCTGCGGAGCCTGTTTAATTGAAAGCAGAATCTCATTTCGAATAGCAGGATGCAGGATTTCATTCAACCGGTTTCGATTGTTTGTCTGTTCCGGTGAATCACCAAAAACTTTTTCCCCCAAGCGATGACGCAACACGAATCCAGCGTGATCGAAAATGTCATCTCCAAATCGGCTCTTCAGTTTCTTTCGAATGTCGTTTGTTAGCAGCAATTCATGCCCCATGAGATCAGCATCACATACGCACAATTGGAGGTCTAAAATATTTCGCACAACCGAACTCTTGCCCGCGCTAACACCCCCGACAATGCCGACAACAGGAATGTTCGCAAAATGTTTAGAAACTGATATCACTGAAGTCAACGGAGGAAATCGATGAGAATGGTGTGACTTGCGGATGCAAGCGATTGTAGACAGGGTCGTTCAGCCGGAAGTGTGGCGTTCCATTGCCCTCCACAAACCGGTTCGGGAAGTTGCGAATGCTGTTTTCGCGGAGCTTGCCGCGCCAACACATTTCGGCTGATCGGAGCAAACTCAGATGCGCTTTCTCCTGCGAGGCTAAATTTGCCATGTTATGTTGCTCGAACGGGTGTGCGATGTCAAATGATAGTCCAACGTCTCCGCCGCTTTTTCATCACTTCTGTTCGCGGGAAATCCGTTCCGGAAGTTGCGGTTTTAAGCCGCCTGACTAGTTCAGGACCGGGGACCGTGCGAGCATTCGCCTTTCGAGGCCGCTTGCCTGTGGCAAAAACCGGGGAGCCAGATTGGTAATCTTGCGATTTTTATCATCCGGGTACCCACTGCAGATGCTGTTGGCAAAAAAGCTGAAACAGCGGGCATCGCAAACCATTTCTTTGATTCACAGGAACTTTTGCGAATGAACAGCGACATGCTGACCCTGATCGATCAGGCTGCGAAAGATGGGCATTTAACGGGGGATTCTCCCGCAAATCTGCGATCTTGGCTCACTCGAGAATGTGTTTCCGAGTATCAACTACGAATTACTGAGCTCATTCGAGCGGGCAACTGGCAAAAGCTGGACGCGATGTTCTGGACAGCCATCCCATTCGGCACTGGTGGTCGTCGCGGCCCGATGGGCGAGATGGGGCCAGCCACGATCAACGATCGCACGATCGCCGAATCCGCACACGGGATGGTTGTTTATCTGCGGACGACGGGATGCAAAACGGGCGGTTCCGCCGTCATCGCGCATGATACACGCCACAATTCAGCACACTTCGCAAGGATTACCGCTTGCACAATGGCTGCGCATGGCCTGAAAGTGTTTTTATTTGACGGACATCGTTCAACGCCCGAGCTTTCCTATGCTGTCCGCAAACTCGGCTGCAACATTGGTGTGGTGATATCCGCTTCGCACAATCCTCCTGCCGACAATGGCTTTAAGGCGTATTGGGATAATGGCGCGCAAGTGATTCCTCCGCACGACAAAGGCATTGTGCGCGAAGTCGAAAAAGCGGATGTGATTCCCACGGTGGACTTCGCTTTGGCCGTTGCAGACGGATCGATTCAAATTGTGGGTTCGGACATCGACAACGACTATGTGGCGGAGGTTGTCAAGCTCTCTGAATCTCCGGCACGATCCATCAGTGCGGTGTACACACCTCTGCATGGTGTCGGCGAAACAAACGTTTACGCGGTGATTACAGCGGCTGGATTTCAGAATGTCTCGATCTTTGAGCCACATCGCACGGCGGATGGAAATTTCCCGAACGTGCCAAATCATTTCCCGAACCCAGAGAACCTTGAAGTCTTCAGTCCCGTCGTAGATTGGATAGCAGCAACGGGTAACTCGGCGGAACTAATTCTTGCGTCCGACCCGGATGCCGATCGACTCGGCGTAATGGTCCGCAATCGGACTGGCGGATTCACGGCACTGAGTGGCAATCAAGTGGGGGCCTTGATTACCGACTTTTTGTTTCGCAAACGAAAAGCCTCGGGGAGATTTTCACCTCAGGATTACGTGGTCGAAACATTGGTGACCACGCCGTTGACAAGAGCGGTCGCGGCACATCACGGTGCCCGCTGTTTTTTCGAACTGCTCGTAGGGTTTAAGTATATCGCGCAGACCATGGAAGAACAGGGCACCGCTCATTTTGTCTTCGGTACAGAAGAATCGATTGGCTTCCTGGCGGGGGCATACTGTCGCGACAAAGATGCGAGTGTTGCGGCGTTGTACATTTTAGAGTTGGCGGGGGAACTTGCAGCGGAGGGAAAATCACTCCTCACGCAACTCGATCAACTGTACAAAGATTGCGGCTATCACAGCGAAGGCCAGAAGTCCATCTACTGCGAAGGACCGACGGGCAAGGCAAAAATCGATGGTTTAATGCAGACACTGCGTCAGACGCCGCCAGCCCAATTTGGATCCGTCCGATTCACGGAAGCCTGCGATTACAGCACAGGGCGATGTATTTCTATCCCGGCCGGTAGTCCCCTGCCTGAGATCACTCATCCGCGCGGCGATCTGCTGATCTATAAATCGGATGCGTCGCAGTCGGTCAGAGTTCAGATTGCGGGGCGCCCCTCGGGAACCGAACCGAAGATTAAGTTCTATCTCTTCTGCCAGTCTGATGTAATCAATGGAAATCTCACCGCAGCACGCGTTGCCGGCGATCAGGCAATGATGGAAGTGCAGCAGGGACTTGGTGATTGGGCTCAGCAACAGTTGAAAGGTTCAACAGCACCATGAAGACGCTCATTCGAAACGCCATGGTGGTGTTGCCTGACGCGGTTGAACGCATCAACGTCCTGATCGAGGGTGGCCGCATCGCCTCGATCGGCGCACCAGATTTTGCCACGGCGGATGATGTGATTGACGCGGACGGACTGCATTTGCTGCCGGGCTTAATCGACGATCAGGTTCATTTTCGGGAACCAGGGCTGACACACAAGGAAGATCTCCACTCTGCCACGCGGGCCTGTGCCAAGGGTGGCGTTACTTCGTTTCTGGAAATGCCAAACACGAAACCGACAACGACGACGCTGCAGGCACTGGAAGAAAAGTTGGTGCTGGCAGCCCAAAAGTGCCATGTAAATTTCGGTTTCTACATCGGAGCGACGCCCCATAATCTGATCGAGCTTCAAACCGCCACGCGCACGCCAGGCATTAAGATTTTCATAGGTTCCAGCACGGGGGACCTGTTAGTTGATGACCAAGCGGCTCTAGAGCGAATCTTCGCCGAAACGACACTGCCGATTTGTGCTCATTGTGAAGACGAAGCCACGGTCAAAGCAAATGCCGCACGTCTCAATGGTGGCCGCGATGTCGCTGATCACAGTCTGATCCGCGATCATCAGGCCGCATTGATCGCCACGAAACGCGCGGTCGAATTGGCTGAACGGCACCGACATCGGTTCCATGTTCTGCATGTGTCGACCGCCGCAGAAGTCGAGTTTCTGCGCGGGACGAGTGATCTGATCACTGCTGAAGCTTGTCCCCATCACTTGTTCTTCAACGTCAATGACTACGCCAGACTTGGCACGCTCATTCAGATGAATCCATCCATTAAGTCATCCGCCGACAATGAAGCCGTTTGGCGAGGATTGCTCGATGGGACACTGGAAGTCGTCGCTACCGATCACGCGCCACATACGCGGGAAGAAAAGCAGCAGCCGTATCCAAAATCGCCCAGCGGCCTGCCAGCGGTTGAAAACTATCTGGCACTCCTTTTAAACGAAGTAAATCGGGGACGCTGTACGCTCAGCCAAATCGCTTCGTGGACATCGGCGGCCCCAGCACGGATCTGGAATATTCAGGGAAAAGGCCACATCCGCGAAGGCTATGACGCGGATCTTGTCCTTGTCGATCTCAATCAAACGCAGACGATTCTGGATGAGAACCAACTGACAAAATGTGGTTGGTCGCCATGGCATGGAGAATCGCTCACCGGCTGGCCCATTCGCACGTGGGTGATGGGGCGGACCGTATTCGTCGACGGTAAAGTGGTCGACGGCGTCCGCGGCGAAGAGATCAAATTTCGCCATGAGCATCTGTGAAACGGTAATTCCCGGAGTTTGAAACTGCTCGTGATGAGCCGCCACAGTTTTGAGGCCATGGAGTCCAACTTCGCACCAAATAGGCGACTTTCGCGGACACACCAAGCAATTCGCACAGTTGCAGATTCTGCCGAAATCGTGTTTCAAGGAATCGTTTCGCCCGGCAACGGCAATGGACTGCATGACCTGCGGGATCGATACGTTCGATTCTTACAACTTGATCCGTAAAATCGAAACATTTTCACAAGTCAGTGGAAAGGATCGTTCGATACCAAGAAAGACGCCTTAGTTTTGGCGTGCAGTCTTTGGGTATGCCAGTCGCAGATTAGCGGCAGCAAGTCCGCAAGCCAGGATTTGATTCATGAACTCGCCTACGATGAAAACCGGGGAAAAACCCATGCAGACGCTTGGCAGTAAATTGCGACGCAACGTAGTGGTAGCAGTCATTTGTCTGTCAACCATGACGAACAGCGGTTGTCTGCTGACGGGCGGATTTATCAACGTCATCTGGACCGGGATGATGTTCTGGAAAACGTTGCCACCCGTTCCTGTTTCGGCTTACAAAAGTCAACTCCTTGAGGACAAGCTGTGGACTCAGGAACGCTACGATCGCACGCCCGTGCTTGATCCCGTTGAGGGCGACGTTTTCTGCGTCGATCCTCCAAGTGAAGATCAGGTGATGCGTGCGATGCCCAATTCACCAGCAGGAGGATTCGCGTTCCTCGAGGAAACTCAATTCAATAACGTCCGGATCGTCGTCGAACCAATGGTAGACCGCTTGGATGAATGCAAAGTCTATCCTTTGGTTGGCCCCTGCCGGCTACATCACTGTCACTACAAGTGTACGGTGTACTACGACAAGACGATTCGAGCCTACTGGCCGGTTCCGTTTAGCCATACAGATCAGTCTGTGGAAGTCCTGTATATCGACAAAGACCATCTGATTCGCTGTGCTGGCCCGACCGTGCAGTAAAAATTTGAAACCGTTTCAATCAAATTCAAGCCCAACCAGCGATGGTTGGGCTTTTTTCGTGTGACAATTTGCCGCAAGACGTCACACTTATAGCTAGACTTGCGATGTTTTGTGGTTGCCGGATTTGGCAGAATTCGATCAGGAATAAGGCATAGCTCCGAATTCTTGCGAATCCGGTTACACTCTCCTCGTGCCCGCGCGGGGTATGAGCACGTTGTGATTGATCTGAATCCTAATTACTCAATGGGCGAGCCTAAAAATCGTGCGGCTCGAAGATATTTTCATGCCGGAATCTGCTGCACAGCAGAATTCACAGCAGGCTGGCAAACAGTTTGTGTTGCCACCTCCGCTACCGCTGCGCGCGGAGCATGAGACCATTGTCGTTGTTCCGGTATTTGTTGATCCACCTGAACTCCAAGGGGAAGAATCACCAAAGACCATGTCGGGACGCGTCGCAGTCGCGTTAACTACGCTGGCGTCGATGAGTTTTTTTTCGTCGGCCATGTTTCACTTGCTTGCGTGGGGAACCGCGCTGATTCTGTTGCCGCTCTTCGGGGTCGACTGGATGGAACTCATCCAGACCCCACAAGAGCCGCTGACCGCTTCGCTCGGCGATGAAGACATTCTCGACGATTTGCCGCAATTTGAGGTCGTCGGAAGTGTTGATGTCGAAATGGCACAGCAGCAGAGCAGTCAGGAACAATTAGCTCAGCACCTGCAAGAATCCGATGCCGCATGGTTGAAGTCGGCCAGCGAAGAAGGCCTAAATCCATCGTCAGCGGATTCTCAAGGTGATGCCGATGCTGGTGGCGGGATTCTGCTGAAAATGCCCGCGGCAGGCTTTGCGGTGACTAAAGGGAGTTTTACCGCCTTCACAATTCCCGCCACACCGGAACCATTAAAGCCCTATCGGATTGTGATCGAAGTGCGATTGCCAGGTGATGTGAATAAGTATCGCGTGAGTGATCTCAAGGGCGAAGTCGTCGGGACAGATGGCTACAAACAGTTGTTGCCTTACGACAAAGCGATGCCATCCGCCGCCCGGGCTCCAGCGGCAAACGGCAGGGAAGTCATCCTTACAGCTTCCAGCAGCATCGATGTGATTCAACACCGCGTTCAGATCATTATCCTCGTGCCAGGGGCCAAGAATCTGGTTAAGGACCGGATCAAGATTCGTTCCCGCCGTCTCCACGAAGAACAGGAACTGACACTGACGTTCGGCAAAGCAAGAACGCCGGAAAGAGATGAGCCAGAAAAGCCATGACACCACCATGCTGATATTTGTCCTGCCGGAAGTTGCGGCACGAACTTTCGCGTGTATCGTACGTCAGTTCTAGGACGAAATCTCGAGACTCAAACATCTCCCCTCAGCCATGGCTCTTGGCATACGTGCCCAGCCTGCGATTCTAAGATCCCTCAATGCTGTTTCCTGCTGACTTTTTGACACGCCTAGAATATCTGTCGATCATCTCCAAACGCGTCTTCCGTGGACAGCTGCTGGCACAGCGGAGGACGATGCAGATGGGGGCAGGGATTGAGTTTTCGGATCACCGTGAATACAACAGCGGCGACGATCTCAGATATCTGGACTGGAACATCTACGCTCGTCACGGCGATTTGCTGCTCAAACGATTTCAGGAAGAACAAGATCTTCACGTCTATCTGATGCTCGACTGTTCACGCAGTATGTCGTTTGGTACGCCGTCAAAGTTTGATCTAGCGCGGCAACTTGTGGCCGCGTTGGCGTATATCGCCCTCGCCGATCTAGATCGCGTCGCCGTCATCGCGTATGCCAACGGCGTTTGTGCCGAATTACCCATCACGCGGGGCAAGGCCCGCATTCTTCCGTTCATGAAGTTTCTGGAAGAACTGCCGACCTCCGGCGACGAGACGAACCTTGAAAAGGCCGTTCAGGGATTGCTGCATCGAGGTGCGCGGACCGGACTTGCTGTCGTCGTCAGTGATCTCTTTGATGAACACGGCTTTCAGAAGGGACTCGACCAACTTCGTCACCGTCGCTTCGACGCGCATGTTATCCAGTTGCATGATCCCAAAGAAGCGGACCCCGCATTGTTGGGTGACGCAGAACTTATCGATATCGAATCCGAATCTGTGCGCAGGGTGACCATTACTGAACGCAATCTGAAATTATACAAACAGCTGTTCACAGATCACCAAGCCGCAGTCCGCGCGTACTGCTGCACCTATAATCTGGGCTGTACGCAGGCGCCTTCAGTCGTGCGTTTTGATGACTTAATCATGAAGATGATGCGCGAATCCGGCGGCTGAGATAGCAGATTCGCCACACATCACTTAACGAGCAAGAGCAAGCATCCCCGCAATCAGATCCTCTGCCAAATCTTCATCAACACAATTGTCGCATCTCCCCACAGCAGGATTCACTCCCAGTTCCGCCAAGATTTTCTTGGGGACTTCTGTCACTGTGGGAAGCACAAGTTTCACTTTCACCTGAAAAGGAAACTTCCCGCTGTTCCCAGCGCGGTTCTGCGAGAAATCGAGCGCAGGATTTTCGGAGATGGCGATGAGGTTGCCGAGCTTCTCGACCTTCTGCGCGCCGTCACCGAGTTTGTTCGAGTCGTTGAAGTCGGGGAAGTCGGGGAAGTCGCTGCGGGCGAGGCGGGAGTTGGCGTCGTACTTGTCGGAGACATATTTGATGAACAGCATGAACAGGACGTAGTCCTTGTACTGGCTGGCATCCATGCCGCCACGCAGTTCGTCGCACGAGGCCCAGAGGGAGGAGTAGAGGTCGGATTTCTTGATGGCCATGAAGGTTGGAGGTTCGTTGAGAATCTGGTCTTGGTGTCTTAATGTATGTCCCCCGAGCGACGCGTTCTGCCTCCGGCGATTGAAGGAAGGTCGATATCAGAAAACGGCGTGATTCGACAGTCACGCACGTTGGCTCCCCACGGCGTGCGGCGCCAACGATTTCTTCTCTTGCCACGCCCATCACGACCAGCCCGGAAATTGCGGTGGAATAATTGCGCATCCGCTGGATGACAACCCCGCGATGGCACACTTGCTTATTTTATGATGTTGGCCAAAATGTGGGCACAATGTGAGCCAGAAAACTCGATAGCAAAATTTCGTCCGGAAAACACAACACAAAAACTGGCCCACGAAGCATTGATCAAGATCGGGGAGCGATGAAATGGCGATGACGGTTTTTATGTTAGCGGCGGCTCTTGGCATGGGGGCAGTGGGCGGACTGCCTCTAGGTGATCCAGACAAGAGTCACCAAGCCGAAACGGTAGTGGCGATTGATGTGCTGCTCCATCCTGATGCGACGATGCTCGCGGCAGCGGCAGCGGCAAATTTGTCGTTGCGGCAAGACTACCCGGCTGGGTTCGCGCTGGACACGTTGCACACGCCCCATGTTTCGATGATCCAACGGTTCGTGCGACGAACCGACTTGGAAAAACTGAAAAAGTCTCTGGAGAAAGTGTTTGCGGCGCACGATGTTACGAAATTGAAGCTCCGGGCCGTCGGCTATTATTCGTTGCCAGTGGGCGAACTAGGGCTGGCTGGGATTGTGGTGGAACCCACGGCCGAATTGCGCGAGCTACAGGCGCAGATTATCGCGGCAGTAGAACCTTTTGCCGTCAAAGGGACGGACGCGGCATTCGTGCCCTCGCCGGATGGATCAGTGACGGCGCCGTCGATCGTGGAGTATGTGAACACCTACGTCCCTCAGCGGAGCGGGAAGAATTTTAATCCGCATGTCACGGTAGGACTTGGCAACACGCCGTTTGTAAAGCAGATGATTGCGGCGCCGTTTGCGACGTTTGATTTTAAGGTGAAGGGGGCGAGTCTTTTTCACCTAGGAAATTACGGGACTGCCGCGGTGGAACTCTGGCCAAAGTCACCATCGGAACTCGAAAAATCGAAGAAGTGAACTTCCGCCGTTCATCCATCTCACCACCCGATCTTCGAACCCGACGTTAGCTCAATTCTGCGAAGAAAACTGTACCATACGCAGAATGGACACACGCTCAATGATCTGTAACTGATGTCCTTTGCACTCCCAATCGCATTCACGCTCGCCGCTCTCGCAGTGCCGATCATGGGGTTGTACGTCCTGAAAGTCAGGCTGCGGCGAGTGCCGGTCTCGACAAATCTATTTTGGAAGCAAATCTACGACGAGAAACCTCCTCGCTCGATCTGGCAGCATTTTCGGCATTTTGTTTCGCTGCTGCTGCAATTGCTGTTGTTGCTGTTGATCGTGCTCGCGCTTAGTGATCCCTATTTTTCGTGGCAATTATTAGAATCTCGACGGTTGGTCGTAGTGTTTGACAATTCGGCGAGCATGCGGGCAACTGATATTGGGCCGTCGCGACTTGCTGCCGCGAAGTCAGCCGCTTTAGAAATCATCGATGGCATGCGATTTCGCGACGAAGTTGCGATTGTGCTTGCAGGGAGCACACCGGAAGTGATCGTCGGCATGTCTGGCCACGCACCAACGCTGCGCGACGCGATTAACACGCTCTCTTTTTCTGACAATCCAACGCACTTAGTCGCAGCCATTGAGTTGGGACATCAGTTGCTCGATCAGCATCCGCACGGTCAGATTTTTGTTATGACGGACGGTGCCATAGACAGCCAAGATCTGCCGTTGCCGTCTGCGCTTGAGAGCAACGCTTCTCTCGATCCAACGTCTGTCGCACCACACAAAACGCAGCGCATGGCTTCGGTGGTTGAGTATCATCTGTTTGCCACTGCCGCTGCAAACGTCGGCATTACTCAATTGCAAGTGCGTCGAAGTTTGATTGATCCGTTGGGTTATGAGATTTTGGCATCCGTTCGCAATGCATCCGCAAATCAGGTGGCATGTCGTCTCGAGTTTCTACTCAACGATGTCCCGGTGGATGTGATTCCACTGATCCTGAAACCAGAAGAAATTTGGAGTCGTGCCATCGAAAAAACGTCACTGGAAGGCGGACGACTCGAAGGCGTGCTGACGCAGATTCACGGCATTGAGACGAAAGATGTGTCGGAGAAAACAAATGCGACAAAGTTGGACACGCTGGATTTTCTGTCCACGGACAATAACGCGTGGGCCTTGTTGCCGTCTCGGAAGACGCAACGCGTGCTGCTTGTATCACCGGGAAATTTATTTTTGCAGAAGGTGTTTGAAGCCAATCCCCTCGCTGAAGTATCAATTCGGAGAGATTTTCCAGCACAATGGCCGGTTGATTCGATCATTGTGTTGCACGGCAACGTGCCGAGTATTCTGCCGCCGGGAAACGTGTTTGTCATTGATCCGATGGGCAGTTGCGATCAATGGGAGCAAGGCGTTGCAATCGAAACTCCGATCGTGACGGAGCAGAACAAATCGTCGCCCCTGATGAATCACATTCGTCTCGACAATGTGCTGATTCCAGACGCAAAGCAGTTGCTTTTTAGGACACCACCGCAGGCCCTAGCAAAAACGCTGTCTGGGGAATCCGTGTATGCCGAAGTGCAACGACCTGAGGGGAAATGTCTGGTGCTGAGCGTCAATTTGGAGACTAGCGACCTTGCGTTTCGCACGGCGTTCCCGATCCTGGTGGCAAATTCGCTTGGATGGTTTTCCGGATCTACGGGAGAACTTCAGCAATCGCTGCCAACCGGTGCCGTGACGACAGTCACGATCAATAGGGCAACCCGTGTCTCCGATGATGTGGTGCTCAACTCGCCCCACGGAGAAACAACGGTGCTTTTTGTTGCAGGGCCGGATTCCGTGAACATACCTTTAACGGCCGTAGGTTCATCACAGTCCGCCACGATTGGCCCGCTGCATGAGGTCGGAGTCTGGTCAGTCAGGCACGGCAGAAAAGAGACAACGGCGGACATTCCTGCCAACATTCTCGCTGAAGTCGCTGTGAATCTCGCCAGCAATCGGGAATCCGACTTGCGGCCAGCTAAGGAACTTGTCGAATCACGGCAGACCCATTTTCCGGCTGCGGGGTGGCTCCGTCGTCCGTTCTGGTATTATTTGGTTCTCGTGGCCTGCAGCCTGACAATATTGGAGTGGTTTCTGTATCAAAGGAGGCTGATTTCATAATGCTTCCAGTTGAATTCACGCAACCAACATGGCTAACCCTGATCGTCCCGATGGGGGTGGCGTTGGCGTTTTGGTTTGTTCGCAGTTTGAGCGACTTTCCGAGGCGGCAGCGGATCATGTCGCTCGTGACGCGTTCGGTCATCTGCCTGCTTTTGGTGCTAGCACTCTCAGGTTTGACGTGGCTCCACCGCACGCACGAGCAGTTTGTACTATTCGTCGTCGACCAAAGTTTGAGCATTGGAGCGCGTGCTGAAATCAGGGCGACCGAGTTTCTGGAAATTGCCGCGAATCAGAAGGGATCGCACAGGGTCGCCTACCTTCCGTTTGCCGCCACGATCGGCAAGGTGCAGGAAGAACGGGTGGTCTATGGTGCGACCCCGTCGATTCTGGCGCAGCCCACGTATCCCGGGGAGCGTGTTCCGCCTTCAAGGGACGCGGTGGCAGATCAACACGACACACGCGACGGCACGAATTTAGCCGCTGCCATCGAAGCTGCAGTAGGCTATCTGCCTCCGGGTTATGTGCCGCAGATTGTCGTCTTGACGGATGGCAATCAGACCGACGGCAATGCTCTTGCGGCGGCGGCGCGGAGCCGAGTCCCCGTGAGCACAATTCCGCTGCCAGCGCGGTCGGAACCGGAAGTGCAGGTTTCTGCCGTTGAGGTGCCAATTGAAGTTCGCGAAGGGGAGCCGTTCTTTGTCGATGTTACGATTCATGCAAATCACGACGATGAAGGTTTGGTGGAAGTATTTCGCGGCGATTACAAAGTACTCAGCGAAACCCGTCCGCTCAAAACGGGAGAAAATAAATTCCGTTTTCAACAGTCGATCGAGCATGATCGGATGGTGGCTTTTAAAGTGCGTCTTTCGGGACTGCAGGGTGATACGCTGCTCGCCAACAACACAGATTCGGGGCTCGTCTATGCGACTGGAAAACCGCGAGTCCTGATCATCGAGAGCGATCCAAATCTGATTCGGGAACTCGCCTTCGCCTTGGAAGACGAAGGTATTCAGGTCGATGTGCGACCGCCCCAGGGTCTGCCGGCGACCCTTGCCGGACTTCAGAACTATGAACTGTTGATGCTGTCCAATGTCCCGGCAACCGCGTTGACTCAGCAACAAATGGAAATCACGCGGACTTGGGTTCAGGATTTCGGAGGCGGCTTTATCATGCTCGGTGGGGAACAGTCATTCGGCCTTGGCGGTTATTACAAGAGTCCGCTCGAAGAAATCCTCCCTGTCCGCAGCGACTTCGAAAAGGAAAAAGAGAAACCGTCGTTGGGGATGGTATTGGTGATTGACCGCTCAGGCTCCATGGACGGTGATCCGCTTGAAATGGCAAAGACGGCTGCGCGCTCGGCGGTGGAACTGCTCGGCAATCGAGATCAGATCGCGGTGTTAGCGTTTGATGATCAAACGCACGTGATCAGTGAAATGCAGTCTGCCAGCAACAAGGGCAAGATAAGTGATGAAATTTCGCGAATTGAATCTGGCGGCGGAACAAGCATGTATCCGGCGATGGAAATGTCTTTTGAAATTCTTAGTGCAACATCAGCGAAGTTGAAGCATGTGATCATGCTAACAGACGGCGTTTCCAACGCCGGCGATTTTGAAGCGATGGCACAGCAGATGGTCTCCGCAAAGATCACAGTCTCCACAGTGGCCTTGGGGGGTGCGGCCACAGAACTGCTTGAATCCATCGCCCGCATCGGCAAGGGACGTTATTACCTCGCAGAAGATGCATCGCAGGTACCGCAAATATTTGCCAAGGAAACAGTAACCGCCAGTAAGTCGGCAATCGACGAAGAGCCATTTGTACCGCAGGTGGTTCGCGCAACGCATGCGTTGCGGGAGCTTGATATGGAAGCGGCGCCGTTCCTTTTGGGCTACGTCATGACGCGGCCAAAGCCGACGAGTGAAGTGATCTTGGCGACCGAAAAAGGTGACCCGCTCTTAGTGTGGTGGCGGTACGGCCTCGGGATGACAGCCGCTTTTACGTCAGATGCGAAAAGTCGCTGGGCAGCAGAATGGCTAACATGGCCTGGCTACGGAAAATTCTGGACTCAGGTTGTGCGGCAGACGATGCGGAAGAGCGACACGCGTGGAATTCAGTTGACGGTATCGCAGAAGGGCAGGCGGGCAGAAGTCACCGTTGATGCGGTGAACGAAATCGGCCAGTTTCTGAATCACTCAGAAGTGGAACTCACGGTGATCAATCCGCAGTTGAGGCGTGAAAAATCGCGGCTAAAACAAACGGCACCTGGTCGTTACGCGACCGATTTCACCACGTTGGAGCCAGGCGCATACCATCTTGAGGTCGCCTTGAAGCAAGGTGACATCGTCGCCTATCGCCAATCGCGTGGGCTGATTGTGGGATACAGCGACGAACTCCGCATTCAGCCGCCAAATGAAGCATTGCTGAAAGAAATCGCCGGCATTTCCGGTGGCCAGTTCAATCCAGAACCTGCACGAATCTTCGACCGCCCAAAGGCCTGGGCGACGCGTCCACGACCGCTTTGGTCATGGATGTTGGCGGTTGCCGCATTTCTACTCGTCTTGGACGTCGCCCTGCGGAGAATTGAATGGCCCTTGCATTTGCGAGGCCGGATAGAGGCGTCACCCTTCAATTAAAGAAAAGGCGCGCATCTGGCGATCGGCAGGAGCGTGCAGAGACGAATTCGAGAAAGAGATGGCTCGTCGGTGGCTAGAATTGCACTGTTCGAGTTTTTACAGTTTCTCCACAACTGACGGCGTCAATGTTACAAACTGGGCGATCTAATTTTCCAAAGCATTTTGATTATCCAAGATTTGTGCTGCGATCTGAGTCAGGCAAGGAATAATTTTGTGAGTCACAATATCGCATTATCTGAAACCGATCGGGACCTGCCAAAGCACGTGAAAAATGGCTTCATGCGGTACCGCGATTTTCAACCATTGACCCAAGGTGGTGAAGCCATCCTGCGCACCTGCGTGGATGAGAATCTCGGCCGCGTCGTTGTGATGAAGACGCTGCAACCACAGTTTCAGAATCTGCAAACGTATCAGAAACGTTTTCTCCGTGAAGCCCGCGTGACTGCTCAAATCCCGCATCCCGCCACGATACCTGTTTACGAACTCAGTCGGGATGCGGACGGCAACGCCTACTTCACAATGAAGAAACTTGGTGGTCGAGATCTGAGCGATATCCTCGATCAACAGTCAGCCAAACATCAGCCCACAGTGGATCAATATCCGCGGGAAACGCTGCTGAATGTGCTCATTCACGCTGGCCAGTGTCTGGCGTTTGCACATGACCATGGTGTTGTGCATCGGGATATGAAACCTGCCAATATTATGATCGGTGACTACGGCGAAGTGATGGTTTTGGACTGGGGGCTGGCCAAAGTTTGGGACATGGATGACAACGATGATGTCGACCAACTGATCCGCAGTGGCAAACAAGTGATGTCGGGACGACTCACGGGGCGTGGTGATGTCCAAGGGACTCCGTTTTATATGTCGCCAGAACAGGCTGTTGAAACAGGTGATGTTGACGGACGTTCGGACATCTACAGTATGGGCATCATTTTGTTTGAAGTGCTGACTGGCGAAAGTTATATGTCAGGGAAGAATTTCAAAGAAATCAAACGCAAACTGCTTGAAGATCCCGTTCGTCAACCCATTCGTGTTGCACCGAAGAAGCACATCTCTGCTGAACTGAATGCCATTTGTTCCAAGGCGTTACAGCGGCAACCGGTGGATCGCTACCAAAATATGTCACTGCTGATCGATGATCTGCGTGCGGCAATGCTGGGGAACCCGGTGTCGGCTTATAAGGAACCGTTGCTGGCTAAGATCCTCAAATGGCGCAACCGAAAGATTTTCAGTGTCGCTTCCGTTGTGTGGATGCTGGCCGGTGCAGGAATTGTGGTCGTGGTGGAAGTCTTGTTGAAACTGATCTAAACTTGAAAGTGGTAAAGTGCGTGCACGCTGCGGGGATCATTGGGGTGTCGATACTCCGCTGCTGATATTCCGATGTCGAACCAACTGCCGTATTTCGTTACTGGTTTAACCCGCAATCACCGAGAGCGATGGAGATCTGAGATGCGCGTAATTGTCATAATACTCATCAGTATGAGTGGGCTAAATTTCGTGTGTGGACAGGTCGACGCAGACGAGACTTGGCTAGCTGGCTTCGCAAAAACTGTCATCACGCCGCCGTCACCGATGTGGATGTCGGGGTACGCGTCCCGCAACAAACCTGCCGAAGGAAAGATTCATGACCTCTGTGCTAAGGCCTTAGTCTTGCGGGATCCGGACGGTCACAATGTGCTGTTGGTCACATTGGATCTTGTAGGTCTTGACCGCGTCACGTCGCAGGCGATCTGTGAACGACTAGCACAGAATCATGGTTTGCAACGATCGGAAATCACACTTGCGACATCGCATACGCATTCCGGCCCGGTAGTCGGCCGAAATTTAATTTCGATGTATGCGCTCGATGACGAAAACCTCATGCGGATTTCTGAGTACACAAAATTCCTGAGCGATTCCATTGTCCGGATCGCTCAGGAAGCTTTTGCAAACTTGGCTCCAGCTGTTGTGCAGTATGGTTCGGGACAGGCGACATTTGCTGTGAACCGTCGCAATAACCGCGAGCCTGACGTACCTCTGCTTCGCGAAGCCGGTCATTTAGTCGGGCCTGTGGATCACGACGTGCCGTTGTTGATTGTGCGAAGTCCTGAAGGTCAACTTCGAATCGTGCTGTTCGGGTACGCCTGTCATGCAACTGTCCTAAGCGGAATGGATTGGTGCGGAGACTGGCCGGGATTCGCGCAATTAGAAATTGAACACCGACATCCGGACGCGAGTGCCATGTTCATGGCTGGATGCGGCGCCGATCAGAATCCGCTTCCGCGGAAGACTGTAGAATTTGCAGCTGAATATGGCAAACAAATCGCTGACAGCGTTGATCGCGCACTCGCTGGGACGTGGACGCCTGTGAAAGGGTCGTTAAAAACGGCATATCGCGAGATCGAGTTGGCGTTTGACGAACTGCCGTCAAAGGAGAAACTCGAAGCCGATCTGAAGTCAGACAACGTCTACCTTTCTCGGCGAGCTGCGCATCTGCTTGAAACGTTAGCTCGCGAGGAAAAATTATCGCCGGCGTATCCTTATCCCGTGCAGATGTGGCGATTAGGAGACCTTCAGATCACAGCCCTAGGTGGAGAAGTTGTGGTCGATTACGCCTTGCGTTTGAAAAGCGAACTGACAGGAACAACCAACTGGATCGGTGGCTATTGCAACGATGTGATGGCCTACATTCCTTCGGCCCGAGTCCTTAAAGAAGGTGGTTACGAGGGCGAATCCGCGATGATCTATTATGGCCTTCCCACAAAATGGTCGGCCGACGTGGAAGAACACATCGTGAGGACCGTGAAAGAACTGGCGGAAGAAGTCCGGTAACATCGAAGGCTAGACACACCGTCAACGCTTTTTGCTGACGCTAGTCTGCCTCAAAGAATAGGATCGACACGTCAACAATCCACGGGCATCCATCGCCCCACGGCGTGCCCCCCAATCTCATCCTGTGAGCAGCAAGGCGTTACCTTCGATTTTCAAGAATCTTACGGGATAGTTTCCGGGTGGCTAATGCCATTCTGGTCTCAGTCCACCGCCTTGCGTCCTTTCCCACCAAAAACACGCCACGGACGGCCCCGGCAGTTATTACCGGAATCAGCGTGCGTGGATTCACTCAGCGGAGCATGTATCTGCTGTCAACACGAGTTTTCTACTGCTGCGCCTTGCAGGATTCCTCACGCAACCATTCGCGACTATCGTCACACTTTGCCTAACCGGTAAATCCACTGTCCCTTCCCTGCACAATAGACGATGGAACCAAGACGCGACGTTTTGTTTAGCTTCCACCATTTGAAATTCCTGCGAGTGTGCCCATGTCGGATCATTCAAAACAAGAAACCGGGAGTGACTCCCCAGGGAAATCTACGGGCGGGAGCATTGTGCCATGGATTGCAGTCGGGGTACTCAGCGCGAGTCTCGGCAGCGCAGTTCCATTTGTCCTATCAGGACAGCAACCCCACGGAGCGGGAAATAGCGGCGAACCAGACGGACAACAATCCACAACAGAATCTCACGGTAACGGCGGCGCGGCGAAATCGGCTCCGAAGAATCCAAAAACCTTTACGATGCCAACGCAGGAAGAAACTATCATTCTGCCGTTTGGCGAGCCGGGTAAAGATCAAGCCGTGGTGGTCAATTTGGATGAAGGTCGGATGTCACGGTATCTGAGGATCTCCATCTCGCTGCAGATTTCGAAATCGAAGGAAGATCATTTGAAGAAACAGATTGAAGCCAAAAAGATCATCCTCAGAAACTGGTTGCTCAGCAAGATTTCGGACCTTGATCTGGATGACATTCGGGGTGGTGCCGGACAAAATCGCCTGCGACGTGAGATTCGTGAACAATTCAACGCTGTGCTTTGTCCCGATGGTTACGACGAGATTCATGACGTGCTTTTCGAAGAATTTAACGTTCAATGACCAGCAGTGAAACGGCTACCAGTATTGACTTTACGGCACCTCGTCGTCTAACGGGGAATGCCACGCGTGCGCTTGCGCAATGGAATGGCACGGCCACGACTGTCCTGCAGGAATTCTGGCAGTCCCTGCTGGGAAATCGAATTACACTTGCCGTTGCACGCACAGATTCATCGGTCGCGCAAAAAGCTCAGCAGGCATTGCCTGATCCTGGTTACGCGGCGTTGCTCAAGATTGGTCCGACCCGGTTTGACGGCATGGTTGCCTTTTCCAGTCGCATCGTACTGACTCTTGTGAGTGAGATGCTTGGCACGTTGGGCGAAGAATGGCCAACTCCCCGCGACCTGACACCGGCCGAATTGTCCCTGATCGAATTGCTGTTTGGCGAGATCGCGCGGGCGTTCAGTCAGGGCTGGCCGGAAGTTGAGACATTGCCAGTCGAACTGAATGACATCCTTGTCCGACCACTCCGCAGTCGCATATTTCAACCTCGTGAAAACCTAATTCGCAGCATCGTGGTAGTGCAAACCCCTGTTGGCGAAGAAGCATTCGTCATTCTGATGCCTCAGGCTGGGTTGGCCTCCATTGGAATTGACGACACGTCCGCGACCTCCGTTCCCCATCAATCTGCGTCGCCCCAAATGCGGGCTTTGACAGAAACGCTGCCCGTCACCATGTCGGTCAGTCTTGGACGCGCGTCGCTGTCGCTTGGTGAAATGCATCAACTGACTGTTGGTGATGTGCTGATCCTTGACCAGCCGATCGGCAATCCGCTTGAAGCGCAGATCTCAGGACGTCTCCATTTTCTAGGCCATGCCTGTCGGCTTGGACAGAGGCAGGGTTTTCGCATATTGGCATCCCACAAAGATTAGAAAGTATGACTTGAACATGGCCACAACTGACACGACCGCTGCCGCTGCAACATCTAACTCAGCACTCAATGAGATTATGCCGCAAGGAGAATCTCAAGTGCCTGAAGCACATCCTGTCGAGTTTCCACAGGTTTCGCGTTCCCGCGCTAATGCGGCAATGCCGCTGGAGCGATTTGCGGAAGTAAGTATTGAAATCTCGGTTGAAATTGGCAGGGTCACGATGCCGATTGGTGAGCTGCTTAAACTGGGGGAGGGTGCTGTGGTCGAATTAAACAGAGCCGTGTCTGAACCGGTGGATGTGATGGCCCAAGGTGTGCGGATTGCCAGCGGTGAAGTCGTTGTTGTGGACGACCGGTTCGCCGTCAGGATTACGGAAATAGTGAATGCCGACGACAAGCGATGATGAATTGGCTGATGTAGGAAGATGAATGTCCGGGCTAGCCGCTCGGCCGATTGAATGACAAATGGCGACCAGATATGAAACCTAATCACAACAACAGACAAAGACATGGCGATTCGAACTCGCGCGCAGGTCGCGGCGTGCTAGTTGCCGGCCTATCGATGGCCGGCCTATGGATGGCACTTGTGTTGGGGACTTCGAGCAGTGCCGTAGCTCAAAACGGTGTGAATCAACGACCGCAGCCACAAACTGTTTCGACAAAGGAACAAGTTGTGCGTGGACTGCAAGCCCTCCGGGCGATCGATGCCGCACCTGTCATCGATGCCGCGCCTGTCGTCCAGCAAGAACTCTTCCTTGACCTTACGACTGCGTCATCGACTGCTGATCCCGATCCTGAATCTTCTCAGGCGATCGCCGCAACACTCAACGTCTCCATGACGTCCAACCCGATGCAGGTTGTAATGCGTGCTGTAGCATGGATCTCTATCGTACTCTGCGTCTGTAGTCTTGTGATTCTGGCTGGCCGCCGTTGGCAACGTGAACGCGGCCTGTTGCCAACCACAACGTCTACCTCGAGGGTACTCGAAACCTTGTCGCTTGGTCCCAGTCGCACTGTGTCACTGATCGAAATGCATGGATATCGCGCCCTTGTTGCTACTGACGCCGGCGGTATCCGAGCGTTAGTACTCGCTCCTTCAACATTTGAAGAGAGCTTGATTCAGGAAGCGGAAAATGACCGATGAATTTTAATGACTCATGAATGGCCACTGATTGGACTGGGGCTGTTCCATGCTGAATTGCTGAAAAACTGTTTACAAATTACCCGATCCTTACTTAGGTGCAGGAATGGATTCCGCACAAACAATTCAGAGAATCGTTGAATCCGAGGGATTCCAAACGCTTTCGCCGCAGGTCAAGGTTGCCTTGTTTCTGGGTGGAATGGCGCTGATTTCTGCTGCGCTCGTCACCATGACGGCCTTCACGCGAATTGTGATCGTGCTGTCCTTCGTGCGTCGCGCATTGTCAACTCAAGAAATCCCGCCCACGCAGGTTATTCTCGGACTGTCCTTGTTTCTGACGTTGTTCGTGATGGGGCCGACATTGACTAGCATCGAAGGCGACGCCGTGCATCCGTATTTGGAGGGCACAATCGACGGGCAAACAGCATGGTTACGCGGGTCCTCGGCGTTGCACGAATTCATGATCCGCCAGACGCGAAAAGCAGACATCGCGTTGTTTGCGGGAATGGCCAATGTCAAACAGATTACGACACCTGCTGAAACGCCCATGCATGTGCTGATCCCAGCCTACGTGATCAGCGAACTTAAGACAGCATTCATCATGGGGTTCTGTCTGTACATTCCTTTTATCCTCATTGACCTCGTTGTTTCCGTCATCCTCATGTCCCTCGGAATGATGATGATGCCACCGATGGTCATATCGACTCCGTTCAAGATCCTCCTGTTCATCCTTGTTGATGGCTGGCAGCTCATTGCTCGTGTGCTGAGTATGAGCTTTCATTGATGACTAAAACCTGCGTCTCATTTCAAACCAACAATTTCAAAATTGCCATTTAAAATTCCAAATGTCAACGACTCCCGTCACATCTAAACCCGTCATCGGCTCATGGATACAGCAGAGTGAGACTCTGCTGTCATTCGGCATGCTGTTGGGTTTGATCGTAATGCTGGTGCCCATTCCTGAATGGTTGCTGGATGTGTTGTTAGCATCAAACCTTGCGGCGACTACCCTGCTCCTGTTAGTCACACTCAGTGCACGGCGTGCTCTAGAACTGACAGTCTTCCCGTCGCTGTTACTGCTGCTCACGCTCTATCGACTGTCACTCAACGTGGCCACCACGCGTCTGATTTTGCTCGACGGTAATGCTGGACAAATCGTCACGGCATTCGGAAATTATGTTGTTGGCGGACAACTGGTCGTCGGATTGGTCATTTTCCTGATCCTCGTCATCATTCAATTCATGGTGATCACAAAGGGTGCTGGACGCATCGCGGAAGTCGCCGCCAGATTCACATTGGACGCCATGCCCGGAAAGCAGATGGCGATTGATGCTGAACTCAACGCTGGTAGTATCAACGACAAGGAAGCCCGCCGTCGCCGCGAGGAACTCTCACGTGAGACGGAATTTTATGGAGCAATGGACGGAGCTAGTAAGTTCGTCCGCGGCGATGCGATCGCCGGGTTGATCATCACCGGGGTCAATCTGATTGGCGGCGTCCTGATGGGAGTAACCCATGGCATGTCTTTCGCTGATTCCGTCCGCACATACTCTATTTTGTCAGTCGGCGACGGACTAGTTTCGCAAATTCCAGCACTCGTGATTGCCACCACAGCTGGTGTGCTGGTGACAAAAACAACGTCTGAAGACAGCCTTGGCGACGAAATCAGCGGTCAACTTTTTCGTTCCAATCGCCCCATCTACATTGGAGCTGGAATCCTGTCGGTGATTGCCCTCATGCCAGGGCTTCCGAAGCTCCCATTTCTCGGTGTCGCGGGCGGACTGATGCTGTTGAGCACTCGCCGCAAAGCTGTTGAGCAGCCAGCGGAGACCCCCGAAGGTTCCGAACCAACCCCACCGCTGAAACCAGATGACGACCGTCATCTGGATGAGTTCCTGCTCACCGATCGCGCGGTTGTCGAAGTGGGGGCGAGGCTGGTGCCATTTATCCAAAGTAAAAGAGTGAAGGGACTCTCCGAACGCATCACCGCGTTACGTCGTGAATTTTCGCGTACGAGTGGACTGTGGGTGCCACCGATTCGCGTCAACAGCAACCTGTTGTTGCAACCAGAGGAGTACCGCATTCTGATCGCTGGCCGCCGCGTGGCGGGCGGCGAATTACGCACGGAGCAATTCCTGGCAATACTTCCCGAGGGTCGGCAGGTGTCAATCACTGGGGAAGCGGCGATCGAACCGGCATTTGGTTTATCTGCGCGTTGGATCAATTCTGATAGTGTGCGATTAGCAGAAATTCAGGGCTGCACAGTTGTGGATCCATTGAGTGTCATGATTACTCATCTAGGGGAAATCCTGAATCGTTTTGCGCACGAACTTCTGACTCGCGAATCACTTAAGCAGATGCTGGATCGCGCCCGCGAGTTTTGTCCGACAATTATTGATGAAATAAAACCGGAGCTAATTCGCATGGGATCATTACATCAAGTTTTCGTTCAACTGGCTGAAGATCGAATCCCGCTGTCTGATATCGCGCTGATTCTGGAATCCATCGTAAACCACGCTCCCGATTCGAAGAACAGTGAAGACCTCACGGACTGTGTGCGTCGCGATCTTGGCCGCCTCGTCTGTGAACGCTTCCGTGGAACTGACGGACGTCTCCGTGTGATCTCGATGGAGCCTCGTCTGGACGTCCGTCTGCGGCAATCAATTCAGAAGGATCAGGTTGCTCTAGAAGTCGGTTCGGCGACACGGATGATCGAAGCAATTCATAAGGCATGGAAGGAGTCGGAACGGAAACAGATGCCGCTGGCGCTGCTGGTAGATCAAAAGATTCGCCGACCATTAAGACGACTGATTGCCCGCACAACGCCTGACATCGGGGTGATTGCCTATCAGGAGATTCCGAATGACTTGGTGATAGATTCCGTCGTCATGCTGGAGTTCGACGACATCATTGGAATTGAAACAACTCCCGAAAACCGCCAGTTTCGGGACGCCGCGTAACGAACCATGCACAACACTGCCACCAATGGCCGAACTAGATCCAATATGAACGCTTCCGAAATCATTCTTGATCAACGTCCCTGGGGACGTGCCTGCGGTTTGCTAATCTGCAGCGCCGTGATGCTGATTGGCATTGCCCGTCAGGTGGCTCCTGCGGAAATCGTCCTCCGCTCAGTCACAGCATCGCTTATTTCCGCAGTCTGCGTGCGCGGACTGGTGTTGGTGTTGCAGTCAATGGCTGATACAGAATCAGATGAAGATCCTAGCTGAATTTTAAACTCTGAATTTAAGTCCGTCGGTTGTAATTGAAAAAACTAGCAACGCGAACAAACGACATGAGTACTCGCATGCATTCCGCTGTCAAAGCATATCATAAAGTGTGCAAAATGGATCTTCGGGATCGTCTGATCTTGGAGCATCTTTATTATGTGCGCCATATTCTGGGGAAAATGTTAGGTGGCTTGCCAGACTCCGTGGACCAAGACAATTTAGAGTCTGCGGGAATTCTGGGATTGGTTGAGGCTGCTGGTCAATTTGATCCGGCGCGAGACATCGCATTTACAACATTCGCCTATCAACGAATTCGCGGAGCCATTCTCGATGAACTGAGACGCAATTGCCCTGTACCACAGGCCATGCTTCAAAACTGGACTTTGATTCGTAAAGCCTCCGTTCACATGCCGCCGCCGCTGACCCCCGAGAAACTGGCCGCTCAGACGGGACTGACCGTTGAAGAGGTAGATGACTGCATCGCTGCGATGCGTTTGACGCGGCCCACAAACTGGGCGGACGAATTGGGCGAACTCCCAGTGGCCGGCAATCGTGATGACAGTGTGGATGCCGATTCTTGCCGCATTGAAGAAAAGAAATTATTGGCAGATGCCATCGAACAACTGCCTGAACGAATGCGACTCGCAGTCACGATGTACTATCTGGAGGACATGCGGATGAAAGAAATTGGCGAAGTGCTAAATCTGTCGGAATCTCGCGTGTCCAGATTAGTCTCAGCAGCAGAACTACAACTGAAGTCGATCGTCAAACGACAGCGTGGAGAACAAGCATGAGTGCCGTGATCAGTGCCAAAGGAAGAGTTCTTTCCGGTGAACAAATTCGATTCAGCGATGCTCCCATTCGTTTGGCAAATCACACGCAGTGTGTGACAACGGCAGAGCGGGTTTCTGTAAAAACCGACCCTACGACGGGCAACGTGACCTCGATTGTCATACGCTGCGAGTGTGGGGAAGTGATTACAGTCGAGTGTGGGTATGGTGGCACAAATTGAGCCATTTGTTCGGTTTTTATGCACAATTCTAGACTACGGAGTTCGTAAGCCATGTATGGCTTTCACCCACAAAAACAGTTTCGGCAAGGCCGTTTGATTGGAAAGCAATCGACTGCCGTGACGCTGACCTGCATGGCTGTCTGTCTCAGTCTGTGCCTCTCGTCCGGCTGCGCGATGACGCGTAAAGCATGGACCGGCCTGTCTCTGGCCACAGGCGGTGAACCCACCGCGGGATGTGGGTGTGCCTGTGGTGAAGGCCTCGCAGACAAGCCGGCCGCACACGCAGCAGGGCACCACGCGGTGACCTCTGATCCTGCGCGGGTTGACTCTCAGGCGTATGCCGCAACTCCGTCGCCTCCCGAAGGCTCTCGTCCGATTGAGCATGGCATTCGGCCTCAGGCAGCAACGATGAACGGCATACCGGGAACTTTTACTCCCTCACCTCCAGCAACAAAGCAGTTTGAATTTCAAGACCAGAATACGGCAAATTTGAACAGTCTGACGACCAGTTCGCCAGAGGCTCAGTACGTCGATGCTAACCCACAGTCCATGAGGCAATCCCCGGGCACCGCAGAGCAGACTCCTTTGTCCCAGATGCGGCCAGAGCCCATGCATATCCCGGACGTGGTAGAAGAGCATCATGACCTGAAAGATTGCCGAACCCAGTTACAGATTCTGGCAGAACAGCTCTCACAGATGAAGACGACGCAGGAATCCATGAAGGCCAGTCAGGACACACTCCAACAATCGCATACACTTCAAATCCTTGAACTCAAGCTGCAGCAGACAACAACTGATCGTGATCGTCTGCAAAGAGAGCATGATCTGGAACAGCAACTTTATAAACAGAGGCAACGCGAACTGGAGACAATTGATTCGCTATCAGACTTTATCGAAGATGTCGCTCCGGATGCTGCAGTACCAAACACAGCACCGCGGCAAGTTCCTCGTCCGACAACTCAATCCGGACAGGTCCGGTCGCAGCAGCCTCAGAATTTACCGACTGTAGATGAGAGCCTCTGATGAAATCGACGCCGCTTGCCTGCACACTGCTAGCCACAGCTACGTCGTCACTGCTGTTGCTCTGCGGATGTCAATGGTCTCTGCTGGAACGACCAGCACCGCTACGCGTTCCTGCTGTGGCGACGCGATTCACATCCAATCCTCTGCCAGCCCGATTGGGCTGTCCGCCAGATGTGGTATGGACTGCTGAATTGCCAAGTCTGAAAGTCGGACTGGCAATGCAAAGTATCGACAGTCCCATCCATCTGGCGTTTGCCTCGGAACTAGGAACAGTCCTCATTCGTGAACTCCAGTTGTCTCGCGGTTCTATGCAGGTTCAGCCAGTCACAATGGACCCGCAGCCTGCGGCGACCGACGAATTTCATGGGGCATCACCGTCAGATGTCATCTCTGTCAGCTTCCAAGAACCAACAAACGTTCTGCCGTCTGAGATGCCCCCTTTACCGCTGGGCAATGTGGCTGGCCGGCCCCCTGTGGATCAAATTCTGGTGATTCGTGTGTTAGAGTATCGTCCCTATTACCCGATGCGTACCACGCTGGAAATAAAGGTACTCCACGGTGAATCCGAGGCACCAATTTTTGCCACAACGGCTATTTGGAACGCAGCCGACTATGGTCTCGTCGAACCAAAACCAAAACGCAAGAGACGCCACTTCTGGTTCGGTGAAGCACAGTCTTGGGATCCGTCGCCTGGCCACAATAGTCCCGATGCGCTGATGCACGAAATTGCCGGTGACCTTACGCTCTGGTACACGACGGCTTTGTGTCCGCTACCAAGTGAGGGCAAATCGCGACGATAAACGCCGCGTGGGACAACACACAGTCTGGTTGCTGCTCAATGAGGCTCGCGATAAGCCATTTTTGGCGGGCTTTCCGCACAAAACTGACTGCCATTGCTGCATTTTCGGGAGTGAAATACCCTGCGGTTCGCTCAAACGATATTTTTGGCGGCTGTTCGACTCGAAATTTGCCGTCGATTTGCGGGATTTATGATGTTTGCCCAGGGAAGTTGCAACTTTTTGTCGCCCGAGGTGCATTGTGCTGGACTCATGGAGATCAGCCGATGAAACTTTTGCAGCGTTACATTCTGGGCGAACTTGTCCGCGTCTTTTTATTGCTCGTGATCGCGCTCACCGTGATGCTAGTTTTCCTCGGAATGTTCCAGGAAGCGACGGCACGCGGATTGGGGCCGGCTCAAATTTTGCAAATCATGCCCTTTGTGGTTCCGAGCATGTTGCCATTCACAATTCCAGCGACGCTGCTGTTGAGCGTGTGTGTGGTGTATGGACGAATTTCCGGCGATTTGGAGGTCATCGCCGCTAAGTCTGCCGGGATCAGTGCTATGCAATTGCTCCTGCCGGCGTTTCTGTTGGGCACCGTCTTGGCAATCGGATCTTTCGGGCTGCTAAATTATGCCATTCCGTGGGGTGTCTCAAACATCGAACGCATCGTGACACAAGCGTTGGAAGAAATTTTCTTTGACGTCCTATCGACGCAACACTATTTCAGCAATCCAAATGAAGGATATACGATCACCGTCCGCGATGTGAAGAATCGCACCCTGCTGGATGCCACGATTCGCTATCGTCGCAATCATCAGCAGATTACGGTCTGCGCTGAAGCGGCGAGGATCCATTTTGACTTGGAAGCGAAGCACATTCTCGTGCATCTAAAAAACGTGAGCGGCGGCGGAGGAGATTCAGATTTTTCCGGTGAAATGAAAAACTCGGAACTCCGCTTTCCCTTGGAATTGCAGCTCGAAAATGTCGCATCACGCAATTTGACCATGGACACGCTTCGACGGGAGATTATGCGTGCTGAGATCGATCAGAAACGACTGGCTACCGAGAAAAACATGAAGGCCGCGATGATCTTATTCACCGGGGACTTTCAACAACTAGCCGGTGACCAAGTTTCCTCGTTGGATAAACAACAGAAACGCGTTGTCAAAGACAAACTTCAGTACCAAGCTGAAATTCATAGCCGATTTTCCATGTCCGCCAGTTGTTGGTTCTTCGCATTTCTTGGTGGACCATTCGCTATGCTTCAGGCACGACGGCAGTTTATTACAAGCTTCATCATCTGCTTTATGCCGATTCTTGTGATCTACTATCCCGTAATGTTCCTGATGATGAATCTCTGCAAGACGGGCACCCTAGACCCGTGGTGGGCGATGTGGGTTCCCAACCTGATCATCGGTGTCGCTGGGTTTCTCGTCCTGCGAAAAGTTGTGCAGCATTGATTGACGACGGTGACGCGTGTCTCTTCCTACATAAAACAGCCGGCGGATTCAGGTGAATCCGACGGCTGCTGTCTGTCCTCCATTCGCGTGATAGCGAATTATTCCACTTCGTACTCGCTCGACAACGTTTTCAATGCGTCCTTGATGTCGGTTTCCTGCATTCCGCCATCACGGACAATTTCGGCATTGGCCTGATTGTTGCCGGTGAGTTCAATGGCCGTGGCGTTGATGCGTCCAGAACCGTCATAAGCATAGGTGATCTCAATTGGAGAGCCCTTGGGCAAACTTGGCGGCAGGTTAAAGATGCGGAAGTCGCCAATCAATTCGCAACCTTGAGGATCGAGCGCTTCACCTTCTAGGATTTCGACGTGAATCCGCGTCTGCCCATCGCTGTTTGTCCCAAAACGCTGCTTGACGCTGTTCGGGACCGGCGAATTCTTGGGGATCATAATATGATTGATCTTACGCGATTTGTCTTTTGGATCGCTGATCTTGATTCCCAATGAATGCGAATTCACATCGATTGTTCTGACTGCGTTCAACCGTTTTTGCACGGCATCCACGATCCCGCCTGTATTGATGCCATGCCGAGCCTGTAAAATGGCCGCATGGATCGCGGCACCTTCTGCCACCGCGCGCTCAGGTGCCAATGCACGTGACGGTTCTCTCCGGCAGACTTCACGCAACATCTGTTCGACCACTGGCATGTAGGTTGAACCTCCAACCAACACCAGTTCGTCCAACATTTCCGGAGTCACGCCGGCCTGCTGAAGTACTAGTTCGGTGGTGTCTTTCGTACGTTGCAACAGGTCGGCCGTCATGCGTTCATAGTCGGTTCGTGACAATGAAACAGACAACGTATTGCCTTTATAGTACACACTGATCGGCACCTGAGTTTTTGTACTCAGATCGCGTTTAGCGTCTTCAGCTTCCTGATGAAACGTGAGCATTGCTTCAGCGTCAGCAGTCGGATCGACATTGAACTTGCGTTTGAACTGTTCCACAAGGTGGTCAGAAAGTCGCTTACTCCAGTCTAGCCCGCCGAGCATAACGTCTCCGTCTGTTGCAAGCACACGGAACGTCGTCGGTGTGTATCGCACAACGGTCACGTCGAACGTACCACCCCCGAGGTCATACACGAGAATCGTACGTTCATCTGATTTGAGTTCTGCTCGCCCCAGTTCCCCACGACTCCAAGCGTATGCCAGAGTTGCTGCAGTCGGCTCGTTAATAATGTCAATTACATTCAGGCCAGCGATGCGTCCTGCGTCTTGCGTTGCTTTGCGCCGCACGTCATTGAAATAGTATGGCACCGTGATGACTGCATTCGCGATCGGCCCGATCACTTTTTCGGCGTCCTGCTTCATCTTTTTCAAAATCAATGCCGAGAGAAACTCCGGTGTCAGTTTCTTATTTTGATAGACTACGAAGAAATTCTTGTTGCCCATTTCACGCTTAATCGCTTCCACGATCGATTTAGGATCGGCAACTGCAATGCGTTCAAACGTTGGCCCGACCACGACACGGTCTTCGTCAAGCAACACTACCGATGGCGTAATCGGACGACCATCGGCGTTGTTCAGTACGATGGGATTCCCGTCGTGATCCAACATTGCAATCGCGCTGTAGGTGGTCCCTAGGTCGATGCCGACCGTATGTCCTTCAAGAAACTTCATTGCGGCCCTCGGACTTCTCAGAATGGAAAAATAAGACTCTCACCCACAGCGGTACAGAGTTTCAGTCGCGTCTGGCTGGCAAACATCGCAAAAGCAACAAGGCCATCCGTTCGCATCTGCATCAATCCCCCCCAGAATACCATTCACGTTCATAGAACGCATCCGCAGGAGACCTGAATTCTGTCAACCGCTCACATTCGATTCAAGCGCGGAGACACGTTAAATATGCCTTAAAGTCGGACCATCTGCCTGCATCCGCCACATTCGGAACCCCAAAATTCGTTCTGGAGGAAAGTGGGGGTCGCGTTTTCGAACAGCAACTAAAACGCGAGACGCGATCCCTGCCACGCCATGCACAACATTATTTCAGCCTTACGATTGGTTGAAAGGCACTACCGCGTCGCGTGCGAATCGACGGCAGGGCCACGAATTGCCGAAAACATTCTGCCGCTAGCCCGGAGCGGAATTCGTCGAAATCGAGCGGCTCCCTGAATTCGTGCGAAGCAGCCACGCGAGATTCTTTTCGGCTGTGCATGAAACCGTGTACAATCCGCTTCAGCCGCGACGTATCATTTGAGCCTCGCGCATCCCACCCCATTGTTAATGTTGTCCTTTCGGAGCCCTCCGATGATTGTTGCCATATTGAGCGTCCTCGGCACCTGCTTGCTTCAACCACCGGCAGATCCGAGTGACCTGATCAAGTCTATCGAACGCCAGCAAGGCGGGCGGCATTGGATCGATCAGCCCACGGAACCACCAAAGTCGCCAGAAGAATCCCTGACTTGCTTGCAGATAGAACCCGGTTACCGAATTGAACTTGCCGCGGCTGAACCGCTCATCACAGATCCCGTGGCGATCGACTTTGATCATTTGGGACGCATGTTTGTCGTTGAGTACACCGATTACCCGGTCGGCCCGAAAGATCCCGCTGCCCTGCCGTTGTCGCAGGTCGTGCTGCTGGAAGATGTTGACCACGACGGCCGTATGGACAAACGCACGGTATTTGCTCCTCACCTAAAATTCTGTCACAGCCTGATGGCATTCCGTGATGGCATTCTCGCGTGCACCGAGACGCAAATTATGTATCTGCGGGACATGGATGGTGACAACGTGGCCGATGTCCGCGAGATCTGGTTCGATGGATTTACGCCAGCTCATCCGCAAATGCAGATTGGTTGTCCGCGCTGGGGGTTCGACAACTGGATTTATCTGACGTACGGCCACGGAAAGGTGAAATGCCTGCGACCGGGATTTGAATCGAAGGAAGCGATAGAAATCCCGCGCGTCGATTTTCGATTCCATCCCGAAACCATGCAGTTTGAAGCAATCTCCGGCGCAGGGCAGTTTGGGAATACGATTGATAACTTCGGGCATCGGTTTTTCAGCTCCAATCGCAACCCCATCATGACCGACATATTGTCATTGGATCTTGTGAGCCGCAATCCATTTGCAGGTATTTCCGTGGGACACACCGATGTGGGGCCGTCCGGCGAAAAGACGCGCGTGTTTCCGGTGATCACGATGAAAAGCAATTATCTGTCGCACGCGGGGACACATACGTCGGCCTGCGGTGTGACGGCGTACCGCGGCGGTCAGTTCGGTGAAGAATCCGATCGCAGCGTTTTTGTCTGTGAACCGGTTGGGCACCTGATCACGCGATCCGTGATCGAACCACAGGGTGGCACCGTGACTGCACGCCGGGCTCGGGAGAATGCGGATTTTCTAGCGTCCACCGATACATGGTTCCGCCCAGCGAGTCTAGCCACTGGCCCTGACGGAGCGTTGTATGTCGCGGATATGTATCGACTGTGGGTGGAGCATCCTAAATTTGTGCCTGACGACGTCGCCGCCAAGATGGATTGGCGTGCCGGCGAAGATCGTGGTCGCGTCTGGCGGATCGTCCGGGAAGATGCGGCAGCAGTGATGCCGTTTTCGCCTCCAGTCTTCACGGACGACCTTGTCAAGTTACTACAGGATGGCAACGGCTGGCGGCGAATGCTCGGGCAACGCCTGATCGTAGAAAATCATCGTGTGGAGGCTGCATCTGAGTTGCGGACGCTCTTGGATAATGTCCAATCCACTGGTTTCGCTCGGCTGCATGCACTCTGGACGCTTGATGGCCTGAAATTACTGACACTTGCCGATCTGATTGTCGCTTCCCAAGATCTCGACGCTACCGTCCGCCGGGATGTTGCAAAGCTGATCCGCGCGCAAGACTCTGGTGCTGCAGAACTGCAACAAGTCGCGGCTATGTTATGTAATGATACGGATGGCGAAGTCCGGATGCAGGCAATTTTGTCGCTCGACGCAACCACTGCCGAAGCAAAATCAGCGGTGCTGAAATCTGTCCCGGGTTGTCTCGATGATCTCTGGCTGCAACGCGCGCTGCTGATCGCCGCGCCGAATCTTGCGGCAGACATCGCAGACATCGTTGTGCTGCAGAGTGGCGAAGCGACCGATATTGTCGGGCGGGCTGAATTTCTGAAGAGCCTCGCACTGAACGTCGCCGCGCGGGGTGAGATCGAACAGCTTCAAAAGGCTGCCATGCTGATCGGTGACAGCCAAGAATCCGGTCTGTGGTGGCAGACGGCGCTGGTAATCGGACTGGCCGACGGATTGCCACGTTGTCTGAACGCGGATGTTCCGAAGAATCTCGCGGCGTTGCTGCAGTCGCCGCCTGAACCCCTGAAGGAATCCATGCAATCCGTAGCGAATGTCGTGCAACTGGCAGCGGCAACCGCCATCGATCTCAAACACAGCGATGCTGATCGCATCACCGCCATGGGACTGATGTCGCATCTGCCTCCACAGGCACTCACCGATGCCTTGCAAACGTTGCTTCAGCCCGCTGAATCCACCGATTGCCAACAGGCCGCCATCGAAGCTGCCCGCCGCAGCGGGCGGGCGGAGTTGTCGGAGATTGTGCTGTCGCATTGGGATCAACTGAAGCCTCAGACTCGTTCCGCCGCGCTCGACCTGCTGTTGCTGCGAAAAGAAAGCGTGACATCGCTTCTGCAGCAAATGGCCGCAGGCGTGATCTCATCGTCAGTTGTATCCATCGATCAGCGAGTGATCCTGCTCAAGCATCCCGATGAAGTCATTCGCACGTCAGCGATTCAGCTCTTCGGTGGCACCGTATCGGCCAATCGGAAAGAGGTGGCAGATCAGTACGCAAAGGCACTCGACATGAAAGGCGACGTGGCGCGCGGCGCGGCCGTGTACGAAAAAACGTGCAGCAAGTGTCACCGCATTGGCGGCCTCGGCCACAACGTCGGCCCAGACATCAGCGACACCCGCGCACGGGCGCGCGATGCGTTACTGTATGACATTCTCGACCCGAATCGCCGAGTCGATCCACAGTTCACAGAATACATCGTGGTCACCGTCGATGGTCGTCTGTTCAACGGCCTGTTGGTCGCCGAGTCGATGGATTCCGTTACTCTGCGTCAACCTGAAGGCCGCGAACAAATCATTCTTCGCACCGACATCGAAGAGCTCAAAACGACCAACAAATCCCTGATGCCCGAGGGCGTCGAACGTGATGTCACGGTCGAGCAGATGGCCGACGTGTTGGAGTTTCTGAAAGGGCGATAGATGCCTGCACGCGATGAAAATCCGGATGCAGCTCCGAATGTTGCAGAATTGCCGACGCCCCCGGAGTGCACAAAAGGTGTCAGGAACCGTTTATTGACAAGTGTGGGAGATTTAGGTATTGTTGAGTTATGGGAAGACCAAAACGATCAGTTCCGGGTGGTTGGATTTATCATGTACTGAACCGGGCGAACGCGCGGATGCCGATCTTTACGAAGGATGAAGACTTCGCCGCATTTGAGCAGGTGCTGGAGGAAGCCGTGGCTCGAACCGGCACGCGGCTGCTTTCGTATTGTCTCATGGGAAATCACTGGCACCTGGTGGTGTGGCCTCGGGAAGATGATGAGTTGTCTCGGTTTACTGGCTGGCTGACACTGACTCACACGCAACGTTGGCACGCTCATCGCAAATCGACGGGGTCGGGGCATCTGTATCAGGGTCGATTTAAGTCCTTTCCCGTTCAGGACGATGACCACTTTCTGACTTTGTGCCGGTAC
>QWQG01000096.1 GCA_003670925.1 Planctomycetota bacterium
CCTGCGCAGTGCGTCAAGAACGGTGTAAGTGGCTGACTCGATTGAATCGGCGTTTCAGCCCCGATGAAACACGTCATTCCTTACCGACCACCGCGAAGTTCCTGTCGCAGTTTTTCGAATTCCGCCATGTTCAGTTTCCCGTCGGCATCCTGATCCATCCGGTTAAACAGGAGCTCCAGTACTGCGGGATTATCCTTCAGTCGAGGCACGCGATCAGTCGCTTTTCGTGCTTCATCCTTGCTGAGCATTTGGTCGCCGTCGGTATCGAGCAACGTAAACAAAGCTGCACCGCCGCCCACGCGAGCATCCATTGTTGGTCGCGGTTCGCCGACCGGTACAAACGTCTCGACATAACCAATCAGCATTTCCTCGTACGTTTGCTGACCCCAATGGACCGTTTTCGTCGGATCAGGATTGGCGGGATTGTTTTCACTGTTATCGAAGACTGCCGTTACTTTCACTCGGCTTCCCTTTGGAAGCACTTTGGGTTCAAGGTAATCGTATCTCAACTGCCAGTTGAAATCATAACGCGGAATATCCAGTAGTGTCTCCGTTTTTCCGTCGGGTGTCGTGAGTTCAAAGTTGAACGACCTGCCGCGGACATGCATATGAGCCATGTACGCCATCACGCTGATGTCGGTCGAAACAGGCCGAGTGATCGTTTCCATGTGGTTCGCAGCGTGCGGAGGAATGTTGAGATCGGGATCGGCCAGCGGAATCGTAATGACTGCATACTTTGGCTCAGACTTAGCAAAGATTAATCCCATCTTCAGTTGCTCCTGAGTCGCCACGCCACTGGGTGTGTAGTGGATCTGGAAGCTCACCGTCGCACCTGCCGGCAGTTTCTTTGCAAAGCCGTCCGGATACATTTGCCCTGGATTTCCCGGAACATACGCGGCCCAGTATCCGCCGATGCCTTGTTCACGATCGCGGGCCCGCTTGATTCCCTTTTCATGCACGTTGACGATGACGTGATGCACGACGCTGCGGTCAGTCGGAAGGATTTCGTATCCCTGAACCCACTTGTCTTCATCCAGAGTCGTTTCAGTCTTGACGAACTGATACGGCATGGTTCCCGTCGCTTTGATGTCGATCGGCTTCGTGCTCCACAACGGTCCGCGCTGGATCGAGCACGAGCACATCGGTTGTTGTCATCGCTCCAAGATGGCAAGCCAGTTCCGCGTTCGAGTCGTAAACGTAAAGTGCGGTTGTGCCGAATGTCTGCGCCGCAGCTTTTATGTCCTCCGGCTTGTCGGTTGCAATGCAGTTGCTGAGACCAGCGTAGCGACAGTTCGCGGCTGCTTTCTGTTCCTTGGGAAGTTTAGGCCCCAGATCTCGAGCTTTCAGAAGATTAACTTCCGTCTGCTGCCCAGAATTGTCAAACTGAATCAGAGTCTCGGACGATTCGGTCCCTAGGCATTCCCACCGTTGACCACAGGATTCCCCGATGATTGGCTTTTGGGATCTCGATTCACGCCGCCGTCGCCGAGAATTCCTGCAAGTCGGCGGGTTGGGGCTCGGTGGATTGCAGCTTTCCAGCCTTTTGCAGGGGAAAGCGGATGCCGCGACACTTTCGTCACCGATCGTTAAAGACAAGGCTGTGATCTTTCTATTTCTGCATGGCGGCCCAAGCCAGACAGAAACGTTTGATCCCAAAATGACGGCTCCTGTGGGAATTCAGAGTGCGACCGGTGAGGTCCAGACAACGATCCCCGGAGTGACATTTGGCGGCACGTTTCCGAAATTGTCGGCGCTCGCGGATAAAGTGTCGATTGTGCGATCCTTCGTCACGGGCGATGGCAATCACGACATCAAACCAATTGTGTGTAACGACACGCTGAATGCGAATCTGGGATCGTTGTACGCTCGAGTTGCTGGCACGAATCGTGCCGGCAGTGGACTTCCCACGAACGTCGCGCTGTTTCCGAAGGCGGTTGTGGAAGGCGCTCAGCCTGCAGTCACAGCTTTTGGCGACTTCACCGCTGCGGGAAAACTCGGCAACGGCTTCCGTCCGTTTGTCCCCGGGGCCCAAGGCGAGGCACAGGACAATATGCGGCTGCAGTTTGACAGATTACGGCTGGACGATCGCCGGCATTTGTTGCAGCAGCTTGATTTGATTCGACGCAGTGCGGACCAAACGGGAATGCTCACGGGATTGGACCGCATCCAGCAGCAGGCATTCGATACGATTATAGGTGGTGTTGCAGATGCGTTTGATCTCTCAAAAGAGGATCCTAAAACGGTCGAGCGATATGACACATGTTCGCTGCTAAGGCCCGATGACATCAATCGAAAATGGAATAACCATAAGAACTATGTTGATAACGTTCAGAGTCTTGGCAAGCTGCTCCTGCTAGCCCGCCGATTGTGTGAAGCTGGCTGTGGTTTTGTGACGGTCACAACCAATTTTGTGTGGGACATGCATGCAGATGTGAACAATGTCGGCGTGGAAGAGGGCATGGGGTACATGGGCGTACCGCTGGATCATGCACTTTCGGCCTTCATTGAAGACCTGTATCAGCGAGGTCTCGATGATCGAATCATGCTGATTGCCTGCGGCGAGATGGGACGAACGCCAAGAATCAACGAACGCGGTGGCCGCGATCATTGGGGTGGCTTGGCTCCATTGCTGATCACGGGTGGCGGCCTGAATATGGGGCAGGTCATCGGTCAGTCAACTCGTGATGCCGGCGAAGCAGCGTCGACTCCAGTGAAGATTCCAAACCTGATTTCGACCGTGCTGCACTCAGTGTTCGATGTTGGCCAACTGCGTCTGATGCCGGGTCTTCCCCGTGAATTGACACAGCAGTTGATTAATATCGATCCGATCCCCGGATTACTATGAACCTGATTTGGAGAGTGCATGGTCTAGAAAGACAAACGGTGCTTGATCGTTTAACCTCAGCCTTGGTGTCTCACAAATTATCAGGCATGATCATTAATTACCTTGTTCGCCTTGGGCTTGTGTGTCGCAGGTAATGTCGCATGCTCTGTCGCATTCATCCACATAGTCCGAAAACCTGCTTCCGACAACTTCACCCTTTTTGCCACTCGCCAAAGTAAAATAGTATGTTTGATTGATGGCACCGATGGCTGAGCCAAGGTCTTCGAGTTCTTGATTGACGTTGAATGACAACTCGGTGAGTCCGACGATCATTCCCAGCACGAGGATCGTACCGACCAGCACCAGTTCGGCTGAAACTACAAACCCGTTTTCGTCGTTCTTCAGAGCGTTCAGCATGTTCATTGTGATGTCCCCCGTTTCTTAGTATCAGGTTTGTGGCGAGTACCCAGTTTCGATGAGACTCACGCACTTTGTCACCGGCTTCACTGTGATGCGCGGTTCATGAAACTGGTGTAAAGCAGAATGTGTTCCAATTGGCTTTGCGCGCCAAGACGCACGCAGAATAAAAGACGATAACTATGCCGCAAGTACATGCTGCTTAGGTGTTTATGCATTTTATAAAAACATGCAGTGTGACTTACATTTTGTAAACTGCGGGTCGAGGCCTGTTGCAATTCGGAAACCCTGCACGTCACTCAAAATCGGCTCAAAATCAGTTCAAACAGCGTCCGCATCAGACTCTTTCACGCAAAGGCAGCATCTGGCAGCATGTGGTGCATCTTGGCAGCATTCAGAAGAGTCAATGCTTCCTGTCGCGTTTGCTGCAGCCGGTTGCGCGACTCTTGTGGACACGCCAGAACTCAGTGTCGTGGAAGTGCCGCCCAAATGGGCGGTTTATACCGCAGGTAGGCAAGCATCAAGACAGCGATTGATTTTCTGGGATGCCGTGCGGTCAGCCCAAGTGAACCGCTGAGATAATCACCGGACTCTTTTCGGCAGAGACTCCGGCGATAGAATTGCAAAGGCTGAGTCGTTGGACGCAATAGGTCACACAGACTGTCCGAATCCTGTTAATCTGCCCGTATCCTTCGGCTACATCTCTGGCGCAAGCTGCGTTCTTTGTGCCGACCACGTGAGCCGGACTGTTTCCAAAAATCCCGAAAATGTCAACCATGTCGACATTCACGCAGACGTTGGATCAGATCACGTGCGATGGATCTCAGGCGTTTTTCTGGCGACTATTCAGTTCATCTGCAACGCTGCGATCTGCTTGAGTGCCTGTACGGCCACTGCCGCATCACCGTTGCAGTGTTGAAGTAGTGTTTTTGCTGCCTGAAGCAAACTCATGTCAACTGCATTTTCGGCCATCGAAGCAGATGCAGTCGCGGCACGCCAATTGCCAACTGGTCGTCCCGGTGGTCGTCCCGTTTTCTGCTTTGGGGCTCCTGGCTTCTGCTTAATTGTCCGTGACAGGCCCATATTCTTGCGGATGTTGGCATAGGTCACCTGACAACTCTTTTCCTTAAAAGGCTCCTTCGGGAACTTCTCCTTTAAAGCAGTCAGCACTTCCGGGCCCTTGATGCTGTTATTGGCCTCGATCATCGCACGGATTTCCTGAGCGACAACAATTCCACTATTCCCGCTGCTGCTTCGTTTCGCCATTGTCATTCATCCTTTATACTGCCAAATTATGCATTCTGTTGCTTGAGAACGCGAACATCCTGTACCGACCCTGAAAACTGTATGGGAGATTAGATTAGATCCTCCGCTTTCAATCTGCGAATTCCTGGCTTCTGGGTAACTTCTCACGGTTGAAAAAAACAACCTTCGTGCATTTAAGAATGAAAGTTCCTAATGCGATTTCAAACTAAGTATTTGAGACTTGTCTGGATTTTATTAGTTGCTTTGTCTGCGGCATCAGACGCGCAGTCTGCTGAGAAGATTTCTTATCGCCGCCAGATAGCACCTGTGCTGCAAACGTATTGTCTTGGCTGCCACAATCGGATTGACGCAGAGCAGGGACTTTCGCTGCAGGCTGCTGACGATATTTTGCGCGGCAGCGAACATGGCAGCATTCTGAATATGGAAATGCCCGATGCGTCGCGGTTCTGGAAAGTCCTGATTTCTAAAGACGACGACCACATGCCGCCTGCCGATCAGCCGCAGTTGTCGACTGAACATTTGGAAGCTCTGCAGACGTGGTTGGCGGAAGGTGCCGAATTTGACAGCCGCGCCGCTGTCATGGGGGTCTTACCGGATGTAAAAGTGTCTGCTGATATCGTGCGAAACCCGGTCCTTTCGATGGCCATCTCACAGGACGGATCAATGCTTGCCGTCGGACGATATGGGTCCGTTGAAATTCACTCAAACGGCACCAACACAATGTCTGCGCAACACGAAGTGGACGACGGCAAGGTCAATGACGTGCAGTTTTCTGAAGACGGGACACGCATCCTGTTGGCCACGGGAGTTGCTGGACTGTCGGGCCGCGCGATCGTGGTTGATCTTGCTCAACAAATGATCGTGCAGGAATTTGCCGGGCACAATGATGTGGCGTACGCGGCAGCTTGGTCTCCCGATCAGAAGCTTGTTGCGACCGCGGGATATGACCGACGGATTCTTCTGCACGATGCGTTCTCAGGCATGTTAATTCGCGAATTCAACGGACATAATGGAGCGATCTTTGATCTGCAATTCAGTCCGGACGGGACATTGTTAGCAAGTGCCAGTGCCGACAGCACAATTAAGGTCTGGCAGGTGACGACTGGTAAGCGACTGGACACGCTCAGTCAGCCTCAGGCCGAACAGTATTCCGTGAGATTTAGTCCGGACGGAAATTCGATTTACGCCGCCGGTGCCGACAATCGAATTCGCAAATGGAACCTCATTTCCAAAACAACACAGGTCATCAATCCATTGCTCATTTCGCGCTTCGCGCATGAAGGGATCATTACATGGCTTACGATGTCCCGTGATGGACGTTTCCTCGCAACGGCTGAAGATAGCGGAATCCTCAAGATCTGGGATGCCAACGGTGTGCATGAAATTGATTCCCTTGATTTCAGCCATGACCGAGCCACCTGTTTTGGATTTACGCCGGATGCCGGTGAACTGATCGTGGCGACAGCGAGTGGATCGCTCCGCCGGGTGCCGGTGCCAGAGATTCCCGTGGCAATTCCAGAATCTACAGCAGCCCCGATGGCAACAGTGCTGGCAGCCGACGTGCCCAGAGAGGCTGTGGTTGTTACCGAGACCGAACCCAACGAGATTGCGACGCCACAAGTGGTGTCAGTTCCGACGACGATTTCCGGAACGATCCACTCCGAAGCAACGATTTCCGATCAAGACCTATTCCAGTTTCAGGCAGAAAAAGGCAAACCGGTGATGTTTGAAGTAAAGGCCTCACGGGACAAATCACCGCTAGATTCATTTGTCGAAATTCTCCATGAGGATGGCACTTCCGTGTTACAGACGCGCTTGCAGGCCGTGCGTGACTCGTACTTCACATTTCGCGGAAAAGACTCTGACACTAGCGATGATTTTCGCATGTTCAATTGGCAGGAAATGGAGCTAAACCAGTACCTGTATTCCGATGGTGAAGTTGTCAAATTGTGGCTGTATCCGCGTGGCCCAGATTCGGGATACAAAGTTTATCCCGGCTTCGGAAATCGATTCACTTATTTTGGAACAACACCCACATCACATGCTTTGCAGACGCCTGCGTTTATCGTCGAAGCTCATCATCCCGATGAGATGCTCACAGCAACTGGCCTGCCGGAATTTCTAGTTTATTTTGAAAACGATGACGACCCTGTGCGGCAGTGGGGCAGCGATTCGCGGCTGATGTTTGAGCCGCCAACTACGGGGAATTATCTCGTGCGAATTCGCGACGCGCGGGATTTTCAAGCAGCCGATTTCAAGTATCAATTGCTCATTCGCTTCCCGCAGCCAGATTTTTTGATCGAGACTGGCGGAACGGCGGTCGCGCTGTTTCCGGGAGTCGGCCAAGAATTAAGTTTCAAGGCAACCCGCATGGACGGCTACGACGGCCCGATTGAGATCACGGCGGAGAATTTACCAGCCGGTTTTTCGTTTTCCGGGTCGGTTGAAATCCAAGATCAACAACTTCAGGCATACGGAACTCTCAACGCGGAAAAAGGCGCGGTGCTACCATCTGAAGACGCCGTCAAACAGATTCGGTTTACGGCAAAAGCCAAAATTGGAGGACGCGACGTGACGCACGAAGCGGGCGGCTTGACGTCGTTAAAGTTAGGCGAGCCCCCCAAAGTGATCGTGCGAATCTTGTCCGCCGAACAGCAGGCAGCAGGTGCAGTTGAACAGACTCCGGAACTCACCGTTTGGGCGGGCGAAACTGTGCGTGCATTTGTTAAAGTGGAACGCAGCAATCACGACGGTCTGGTCGAACTTGGCAAGGAAGACTCGGGCCGAAACATGCCGCATGGCGTGTTTGTGGACAACATCGGACTCAACGGCCTGATGCTGCTCAGCGGTCAAACCGAACGCGAATTCTTCATCACGACAGCCGCTTGGGTTCCCGAAACTAGTCGTCTATTTCATCTGAAATCTAACGTGGATGGAATCACTTCGCTGCCCGTGATGCTGCATGTTCGGCATCGAACGGCACCTGCTGGAAGCGATGCTGATGTCGGAAATAATTAACGAAGATTGATTGAGTTGTGGTCTCATTCCGGGCGCGTAGCTCAAACCTTAAACTGGTTGCGATCAGAGCTTTCCGTGACGGTTGTTCGCCGACTAAGGACTTAGATCAGTGCAAGTGACTTCAAACGATGTGCTACTGGTCACCGGAGCCACCGGCCTCGTGGGCAGTCATGTGGCTGAGCAGGCAGTGCAGCGGGGTTGGCGCGTGCGCACACTGGTCAGACCAAATGCGGACATGAGTTTTCTGCGTGGACTGAAGGTGGAACTGGTTCACGGTGATCTGGATCAGCCGGAGTCATTGAAGTCCGCGTGTGACGGTGTGACAATCGTAATTCACTGTGCGGCGAAAGTCGGTGACTGGGGCCGCACGGATGAATACCGTCGCATCAACGTTACGGGAACTCGATCATTAATGGAAGCGGCTCTGGCCACCAGGACCCTAAAGCGGTGGGTGCAGATCAGCTCCCTCGGGGTCTACGAAGGAAAAGATCACTACGGCACTGATGAGGCGACAGCTCCTTGCACAACGGGGATCGATGGCTATACGCTCACAAAAGTGGAGTCGGAACTGCTCGTCTGCGACTACATGCGCGATCGCAAATTGCCAGCCATCGTCTTAAGGCCTGGGTTTATCTATGGTCCGCGTGATCGCACTATCTTGCCAAAACTGACCGAGCGTCTGCGTTCGGGGAAATTTGCATTTCTCGGTGCACCAGAAAAGCTGATGAACAATACCTATGTCGGCAATCTCTGCGAAGCCATCTGGCTGGCAGTCGAGCGTGACGACATCGTGGGAGAAATCTTCAACATCCGTGACCCGCGGGCCGTGACGAAACGTGAATTCATCGACACGGTCTGTGATGCCGCTGGAATTGCTAGGCCAACAAAGATCGTGCCACTTGCCTTGGCCAAGGTCCTCGCCAAAGCGATGGAGTCCACATGGAAATTGTTGGGCAAAAAAGACGCCCCGTTACTAAATAACGCGCGAATCAAGTTTCTCGGACTGAACCTTGATTACAGCATCGATAAGGCAACTCGTCAACTTGGCTATGCACCCTTAACAGACTTTCGCGACGCGATGTCCGTCAGCATTGGACGAAGAGTCTGACTTCCGGTTGGAGAGCGTCTTGCGGATGCGGGGAACTTGCCGATCGCGCTTAAGACTTTCCTCAATGATTGGCACAAACGCATCCACTTTCGACGAATATGGTTTCGTGTTCTGCTACTCCGGCGGCCCGGCATGACTGAGGATTGTTTCGAGCGTTTGGCAACGGGCCGGCCCAAACTTCTTTTCCAGCCACTTCACGTTGGAAGCTTCACGCTTGGCCTTCGGAGGACACGGCAATCCGGCGTAGGCCGCGGCAGAAGTAGTCGATCACGGATGGCACATCGAGCTGTGTGACGATTTCGGCGTTGGTTTGCCGCAGGGCAAACGGGCGGCGATCAACGATAGTCATCCCGGCGGTGAGTTCGCCGGTGGTTTCGACATCCAGTGCCACGGTTTCCGTCACAAACTTTGTAGCATGTGCGGCAATCGCGAGGGCAGCGGCAGCCGAAATCGGCACTTCTTCGCGCGGCAGGAACTGACGATTGGCACGAACCGCGAATTGCAACAGACCAATCACAAACTCACCGACAGGTGTGGAAGGAATAAGCCCGCTCAGGCGATCAATGCCCTCGAATGTCAGGCCTGGACCATTGCTTACTTCGAGCGGAACGATAATTTTCCCGACCGGCGATCGCATGACCGTGCGCGCGGCTTGTGGATCGGACCACATATTAAACTCGGCCGTGGACGTCACATCGCCGTTAGCCCGCGTAACCCCTCCCAGACAAATCAGTCCGTTTAGCAGGAGCGGAAGATCGGGGTCCAGATCGAATGCCCTAGCGAGGTTCGTCAACGGCCCAAATGTGACGATCCGAATCTCTTGAGGATGCGCGCGTACGAGTTCGACAATGAGCTTCGAGGATTCTCGTCGATTGTGTAGATCCGGTACGAGTGGATTAACTTCGCCAAGCCCCATCCGCCCGTTCAGGGATTGCTGCGAAGGCATCCCCAGCGGACTATGTTCGGCTGCTGATTCTACGCTATCGGACTGACCCACCCGCGGATGGCGCAAAGGATCTGCCAGCCCGATCAGGTAGTGCAGATTGCGCGTTGCCTGAATGCCGGAGACACTGCCCGAAACTGCAGTGAGCCCCATCACATCGATCGCGGGATCTGCGAACGCCACGAGGACTGCAAGGGCATCAGCAATTCCCGGATCTGCATCGATGATGATTTTCTGACTCAAGGTAACTGGACTTTCGTCGGGCAGGATGGTGAGGCTTGATCCCAGTCTGCGGCCTGCCCGTGCCAGCCTGTAGTCTGTACTCTCACCCAGATTCCCATTTCATATCTTCGGATTTTGCCGAGTACTTGTCGATCCAGTCAAGCCCTGTGGAATCTGTCGCATGAGATGTTGGGCACATCAGATCGTATCGTGGCGAGTTTCCTCGCGTCCGCCCACCGCACTGCCAGCGATGCAGAGCACGCACATTCAACCGGAATCGCAAGGGTGTCTCCCCTATCTTGGAGTTTTTGAAATGCCGTTACACCCTCGGGCGTGCCTGCGGAGGCGGCTCTCAATGGCCGCAAGTGCACATTCTGGAGCTGACGTCTAGTAGGAGTCGAGTATCCACGCGATTCAATGTGGAGTCATGCTTGCCAGATGTCTGTCGATTTGGGGATGAAATCCCTAAGAGTTGGCGAGATCGGAGAACTTCAGAAGCCCAAGACAAAGTCACAGTTGCCATGTTATGACTACCCATTCTGACGGTCCAAATCGTCGGCTTCACCAACAGAGCGTAATGCCGAGGTCGGCGTGAGGACGGCAGCCCTGAGGTCTTTTTGCTGCTTGCGAATACCTTGAATGCGGAGACACAGTTCCATCAACCCCAGTTCAACAAGAGCGATCATCAGCCAGTTGGGCAAACTGAACTGAATTCCTTGCGCAATATTGACAAGAAAGATCATGGTGGTCACTGCGATAAGTCCGGCAATCCATATTTGACGGACAGCAAATCGCCCTTTAGCCAGCCGACGATCGTGCGAAAGTACGGCATTCTCAACCGACTGGATCGCTACGGCGCGGAACGAGTCCATGGACTCCCGAATGGATTTGACATCGATCGGTGTGCGTGGCATCACCGACTGCGGAGGCGTCTCAGATGTGACATCCACTACTGGTTGCTCAGGAGTGCTGTCAGATGCTCCGAGAGGCTCGCTGACGTGCGTTTCCATGTAGGAATCCAAGAATGATTTAACCGGTTGGCGAGTCACTCGTTGATCCGAACTGCGTTGCTGGTCGGATGCTTTCCGGCGATTGTCTGGGCTTGCTGGAGTTGACGCAGATACATTCGATCGATCGAGCAGTTGTGCAAGGTAATTCTTGACCGAATCCAGATGTAGATCTTCGGATTCATTGTTTTTAGCATCGGACCTCGCAGACACGCTTACAGGGGCAGACACGCTTACGGGGGCAGACACGCTTACAGGGGCAGACAGCCCCAGTGGAAAGGCATTTTTCTCAACCGCATGCATTCCAAACAAGTCAGCCAGTTCACTCCGGATATCTCCAAATTCATGAATTAGCGCATTGGCGGAATCTGTTGAGAGGGATTCTTGGCCTGTTTCGGACAGATCTTTGACGTGACTGGCCGATATTAGCCGTGTCTCCAATGCTGATTCCCGTTCCAGTCGCTCACGAGCCTCTATCAACCTGGAACGCACGTCTGGATGAGATTCACTAAAGTGTGAAATCTGCGCCAACAAAGTGGTGTTATGTATTGTTTGACGCTCGTTCGCGTCGGATATTCCGAGATCACGCCATGTATCATCATCAACTCCAGAGTCATTGCCATCAGAGGCCATTGGCGGTTCATTACCACGTATCTCAACCCCCTGAAGTTTTATCGTAAGTTGAGCAATTAACACTTCTTTGGACGCTAGTTCACCCTGTAGTTGCGAGATCAGTTCGGAATATTCGACCGAGTTCAACGATCCTAGCTGGGATTCCGACGTACTCGGCACGAGGGTCTGTGTTTCGGAATGATCGCCCGTGATCAGATTCTGAAGAGCTGCCACTTCAGCAACCAATCCGTTCTCAGCCGCATCTTCTTCAAGCGTGGGTGAGCGCCGCGTCGTCTGCAATAACTCCCGTTCTTCTTCAGTTTCCTGATTGCGCAAGACAAGAGAATTTGAGTCGCCCCTCCCGGGTATTTCTGCAAGGACTGCTTTCCGAGCGGTAACGGCCCGCGAGAAGGCAACGGCTGCGACAACGCAGGAGATCAGGAAGACGATCAGCGCTACGAGAGCGGACAGCATTTTCTGCTGCGGCGCGAGGCTATTTGTTACCGCATGGAATGATTCGGAGTTTGTGGCGTTCGATGCTGTGGCAGACTTCTGAGTCGTGCCCGTGCCGACTGCAGTCGGAGCAAGCCAGTTTCCAACTTCGCCCATGTCAATCGTCGCGGCAGCGTGTGTGCTGGCTGAATCAGGATCAGGGCCTGCAACCAAGACAGGGTCTGTGGCGTTGGGGGCAAGCGTTGCGTCGCTTTTTGGGTTCTGAACAACGGCTGAAGGCAAACCGGATACCACTTCTTGGTTCGGTCTCACGCGTAATCCAAATGGTAGTGAGAATGGTAAGAGCGAGGCCGTCGAAGTCCCTGATTCAGCGCCAGCAGCATCTCGCTTCGAAATCTTCTCCAAGACCTGTGCGGTGACCTTGCTGCTTATGGGGATCGACTGAGGAGCCTTGTTGACAACTGATACGACGACATTTGCTGTCGCTGAGAGCCCCACCGAGTCTTCAACCAGAATCACCAACTCGTGGGTTGAAGTCATCTCTAAGTTTCGGGCGGCACCTCCGCAGAAACTCAGTGTGCCTGTGTCACTATTGATTCGGAAGACTGCGTCTTCATCGCCGCTCACGATAAAATAATGCAGTTTTCCAGCGGACTGATGATTGATAGCGGCCAGCGTTCCGAATTCTATTTCAGAATCATTAAGTACCTGAACCTCCAAATTCGTGTCATGAAGTTCTGGTGGCTCTGGCACGTCTCGAAGTTGAATCGTAACATCAAACGTGACGGTTCCGGTCGCAAGCGATTTGAACGCTTCAGCCGTCAGTCCGTCTTCCTGCAGCCCGGCGGAAAATGTTTCCAGAAACGGGTCCTGCTCCACGAGGTCCTTATCTGCCAGCACGATAAACCGAAATTTACGCTGCGACTCAAAATCTAGCTGGTCGGCACGCTTGATAGAGACGGAGCCATCAAGCGGATTCACGCTGAACACAGCGCTCTCCTGCGACTCGGCAAGCCGGAAATTGTTTAGCGTCAGATTATGATCACGCAAGCGTAAAATCAGTGTGTCTGCGGGGACATTCTCCTGGAGCTCGCAGGTCACGACAACAGGACTGCTTGGTACGACAGCCGAGTCTTCGGCGAAACATGTTCCCGTGAGCGTTGTCGTGAACAACGCCAATATTGAAGTCATAACCATAGCCGGACGCCTGCTCACAAGGACTTCTGGCTGGAAAAAAGATGATTGCGACATTTGAACCACTGCCTGTCCATCTTGAAATTTCAGAGAACCATTGGGGAATTGTTCCATTCAGGAACTGCGCAAATTCCACACGACGTTTATGCAACATATCCTTCAACAGCCTAGTTCACGCGTTGCAAAAAAACCCGAAGTGATGCCTCCGACTAGAGGCGCAAATTCCAACACATTGTCAGTTTGTTCCGGTTACCCGGGTCTTGCTGATAGGGAGAGATCGAAATGTTTTACACGGCTGTGCCGGTTTGGGATTATTTTCCGGGGGGGTGAGGAGTAATGATCACTTGCATCGTCACGAACCGCAGAATCGTGCTGTTGCACGTAAGTCGTTTATGTGGCTAATCCGGCTCTGCCTCGGGACCATTGGTGACTTTGCACCGTTCACTCTGGTGATGCCACCCTTTTTTGTCGATTGAAGGGGTGGCGTTGTAGAGATTCAGGCGAGCGATTGGAATCGCAGGATACCTGATTCATCACGAATGCAATTTAGAATAGGTGACAAGGATGTCAGGCACTCACAACGATCGCCCACGGGCTTGGTTTGCGTGGAAATTTCTGGTTGCTGTGGGCGCGATCACAATCATGGGATGCGAGACAGCAGGATTCCGCAGGCATGCACCGCGATCCTATCGATCTTGTGACATTGCAGCTCAGCTGGGGGGAAGCCCTCACAGCGGACGGTCGGCCTTGATTCCGTCGGCTTCGGCCAGATCACAGTACAGTCCAGTCGAGGAGATTGCCGTCGCACCGGTGGTGACTACTCTGGACACGAGCGTGGTCGTGCAAACAGAGACCGAAGTCGCTGAAATATTTCGCCGCCTCCGCGGGAAACTGCATGCCGATGAGAACGGTGCGATTTTGGAGGCAGATCTGTCCTACAGTGATGTCGCGGATGAAGCACTGGCTTCGATTGTAATTTTTTCAGAGATTAAAGAACTGGATCTCACGGGGACTGTGGTCCACGATGCATCACTGGTGGTCTTGCAACAACTTCCAAATCTGCAGTCCCTAAAGCTGAAGGGCACGCAAATTTCTAGTGAGGGACTGATTGCACTTGCCACCGTTTCTTCACTGGTGCTTCTGGATGCATCAAATACGGCAGTTGCGGACGACGGGCTTGCCTTGGCGGCACAGTGGACGAGGTTGAGATACCTGTCGTTGAACAACACGTCAGTCACTGATAGTTCGATTCCGTATCTCACTTCCATCAAGTCGCTCAAAGGACTAAGTCTCATCAACACGAAGGTCACTGCAGAAGGCGCTCAATTGCTCAAGCAAGGGCTGCCAGACTGTCTCATCATTACCAAAGTGGAAAGTGAAGTAAGTCCTTCAGCGGCCGCCGACCCTCAGCGAACAGTACCCCCACAGAACGATGTCGCGTTTCAGGAATTCGCTGAGGCTTCCGATTTGCAGTTGGAGCAATTGATTGAGTTGGCTGGCAAGCAGCCTCAAATTGCGGTGCACCTTGCAACTGTGTATGCAAGCCAAGAAAAATGGCCACAGACTGTAAAAATCTTGGCCGCGGCCGCGGCCGTCGATCCTCAACTGCAGACAGTTCAACTGGCCCTCGGAGACGCACTCGCGCGTATGGGGGACTTCTCTGCCGCAAAAATGCATTTGACGCTAGCTGTCGGTGAAGCCGCAGCAAATTATAATCTGGGCATGATTGAATACGAACACAATCTGCGATCCTGTGCGACTCATTTCAGCCAAGCAGTCGCGGCCGACCCGTCGCTGGCAGATGCACAGACGCGGTTGCAGGCAGTGCAGCAGGAACTTTCCGCCCTGCAGCAGCAGCAGTGTTCCCCATTCCACGCCGTGTCTTCTACGGACCCTCCGCTTGAGGTTATTCCTGCTCGAACGGCCACGTTTTCGAATGCGAGGCCCCGATAAGCTTAAGCCTTCACCCTTGGGCACTGATACGAATCAGGAGTCTCAATCAATGATGAATAAAAACGTAAATCAAAATTCCAGATACAAGATACGGCCTGGAATAAGTCGTACCAAACGGGTGGCGTAGGGTTCAACATCTTGCGGTGTTTCTCGCGCTTCGACGCGTACGATCTGACAGGCACCGGGATCAAGCGGGCGCGTTGATTCGAACAGCCAAATCCCGTTTTTCATCCTGATGCCGCCCATGGTGCCGACGGAGAGATACTTAACTTTGCGGTTGTCTTTAACTGCCAACATCGCAGTGCGAGGATGGTGGTCGAGTGGGATCGCGTGTGAAAGTTGCGTGTAGGTTCGCCCCAGTGTTCCGGGCGGTGCTATTGTGGGTTGGCGACGGCCATCTGCCGAAAATCCTTGTGGCTCATCCATGCCCCGAGGATCCGGGTTGGATTCGCCCGTAGCCTCGTCAGGCATCATGGGAGGGGTCCCAGCAGAGCCTATCTCATCGGGGAGAGGTCCGCTGACAATGTTAGTGGGCTGGGAATCGCCACCATGAACATTCTTGGCCAAACCTGTCACGAGGCACACCAAACCACACAGCACGAGACTGCACAATCGTCTGCTCATTGGAAGCTTCCTTGTTAGACTCGGTGTTGATGAGCGGCAGATATCTGCGACACCACAGCTCCAACTCCAATTGCCGGAACCCTATCATGCAGCATCGGAGGCAGGTGCCATAAGTTGCTCAATTGCAGCAGTTTCAGTCATCCCAAAGTGCAGATTTTCGCATCAGCCAGATTCGGCAAATCTCGACGACCAGCGAAAGCTGTCTTCGCATGACGATCGTGAGGATTGCCCACCGGCGTTAGCAATGATGCGCACCCTTACAGTTCACGTACACAGCATAGACGGATGTGCTGGCCGTCATGAACAGGCGATTACGTTTAGTTCCGCCAAAGCAGACGTTGCTGCAGATTTCTGGGAGATGAATCTGACCGATTCGCGCCCCGTCTTCGGGCGCGAAGATGTGCACCCCGTCGTAACCTTCACCGACCCAGCCCGCACCTGCCCAGACGTTTCCATGGACGTCGCAACGAATGCCGTCCGCGAAGCCAGCTTTTGTCGACTGATCTGGCATGATCAGATTCATCGATGCAAACTCACGCCCGTTCGCCAGCTTTTTAGCATCGATCACATCCCAGACCTGAATCACTTTCGGCGCTTCCTTATAGTGCGACGATCCCGTATCGGCTGCGTAGATTTTTTTGTAGTCGGGCGAAAAGCAGAGCCCATTCGGTTTATACAATTCATCGGAAACTTTGAAGAGCTTTCCGGTACTGGCTTCGATCCGGTAAATCGCTTCTTTCTGATTTGGCTGCAGTGAACCGGTTTTGGACAGCTCACCCTCATAGTCCATTAACGCACCGTAACCTGGATCAGTGAACCAGATGTCTCCGTTCGGATGCACCACACCATCATTCGGAGCATTCAGCGGCTTGCCTTCGAACGAATCAGCGAGCACGGTTCGCGTGCCGTCGTACTCATAGCGTGCCACACTCCGTGTTAGATGCTCGAATGAAATCTGCCTTCCCTGAAGGTCAAAAGTATTTCCGTTGCTATTATGCGTCGGGTTCCGAATCGTACTCACATGCCCATCGTCTTCTAGCCAGCGTTGTTGAATGTTGTTTGGGATGTCGCTCCAGATCAAGTAACGGCCGACGCCGTTCCATGCTGGGCCTTCCGTCCAGAGGGTATCCTTGCTGTGATGAATCCGCTGAATGGGCGTGTTGCCGAGTGTGAGTTTTTTGAAGCGTTCATCGAGCGAGATCAGGCGTGGATCGGGATAACGAACAGGCGGCGCGTCTTCGTTAAAATCGTCGCCCCGTAGCAGTTTTGCAGCGGTGAGTGTCGCGGCCGTTGTCGCCAAGAATGAACGGCGAGCAACGTTGGAACCGGGTGGGTTTCGGGCAGATCGGTCGGCATTCACGGGGATAAATGAATCGGTCGAACGTGTCATAGCGGGAAATTCCTGAGAAGGATGAAATATGGTCAGGGCCAGTCGGACTGTCAAAAACCGTCCTCTATTGTTGCGAAAAAGTCCGCCCACTGCCAGCGAACCGGCGTACAACTTTGTGGTTTCAATTTGTGATAAACGGAAAGCCCGTTAACATGCTCTGGCGGATGTATTTCCTCCGCATCAGCCGCCTAGGTCCCGGCGGCTAATCGTCAAATTGGACAATTATTTCTCGAACGGTCGTAGACACTGATTATGAATGCACTTGGATTTTCAATTCAGAGGAGTTAGGGGCACCAATGTCGTCGCGATGGTATTACCAAATGTTGATGGAAGAATTCGGTCCGGTCACGGCTGAACAGCTTCGCGAATTGTTCGAAGAGGGCACGTTGAGCGATTTTGATCTGGTGCGCTGCGAAACCGACGACGTCTGGACGACGATTGCTGCAGTGAAGCCGTCTCTTTTCGCAGACTCGGGCGACCGCCCTGGGGACACGCTGGAAGAGATTGGGGATCTTTCTGAACTCGCGTTTGAATTCGAAGGTTCCGGGCCGACAACTCGTCGCGGGGCCTATCCCCAAGAATCGGCTGAAGATCCTCGTCCGGTTTCGATGGGGCC
>QWQG01000199.1 GCA_003670925.1 Planctomycetota bacterium
AACAGTTTAGAGGATTCGTAATCGCCAGCCGTGATTTCAAATCCCAGATCGGCAATCATGCGGAAATCTTCTTCTGCTTTCTGACCTGGTGTTGTGAGGTAGTCGCTCACAAACATCGAATTGGCTGGATACATCCCCATGGCCTGCATTGATCGCAAATTGACTTCACGGCCACCCGCAATCCGCAGCTCAGCTTTTGGATTGGTCAGCCGGAACATCGCCAGTACCTTTAGGCAAAATCGCGGATCCAGTTCGTGGACTGCTTGCAGTGGTGTGCCGTCGATCGAATTGAGAAAGTTGATGGGAATCGATTCGACATGGAGTTCCGCCAGTTTCATCGCCACATCCACGACGTCGTCATGAACTTCACCCATCCCGACAATCATCCCTGCACACAGTTCTAGGCCAGCATCGCGACAGATGTCGAGTGTTTCGAGTCGATCCTTGAAGGTATGTGTCGTGCAAATTTCACCGTGGAATCGCTCGCTGGTGTTCAGATTGTGGTTGACCCGATCCACGCCAGCCGCCTTGAGCTTCACTGCTTGCTCTGTTTTCAACAAGCCAAGACAACAGCAGATGTGCAGACCATACTGATCCTTGATCTGACGCACGACACTCGCAACATGATCCACTTCACGATCCGTCGGGCCGCGTCCGCTGGCAACAATACAGTAGGTGCGTGATTTGCTTTCAGCCGCCTTCCGTGCACCGTCAAGGAGTCGGGCCGCATTCAGCATGGCGTACTTTTCAATAGGTGCCTCAGAAATTTTCGACTGTGAACAGTAAGTACAGTCTTCCGGACAAAGCCCGCTCTTGGCATTCTTTAGATAATAAAGTTGCACAGTTTTACCGAAATACTGGCGTCGCACACGATACGCGGCGTCCAGAATCAGCAACAGGTCGTGATCGTCAGCCCGCAGAATTCGCATGGCATCTTCCCGCACCAACATCTGGCCAGCTAATACGGAATCAGCCATTTCGTGCCAAGACATCGGAGCAGTTTCACAGACAGAAGGCGCTGACATGATGATAAAACATTCCACAGGTAAATTCAGTCGCAGCGAGAAGACTCAAGCGGTCTCTGACGTCGTGCGAGGCGCAGCATGGTAACGCAGTTGGAACGCGGAAAAAAAGGACTCTGCGCGGTTTTGACGATTTTTGAATCGATACGACATCTCGCAATCATCCGCAGGTTCGTCAAATCTGTCACAAAGGTCGAACACGCACTGTAGTTACGACTCGCAGCACAAAAGAATTCACGCCTCAAACGCTTCGCGGTCTCGGAAAACGACACCGTCTTTACGAAGATCCAGATGACTAGACGCATGCCGTTTGTAGTCGTATCTGAATCGCGGTGATTCGCAACGGTTGACCTCGTAATTCTGAGAAATGTTAGGTCTGCCACAGTTCTTCGATTCACAATATGCCAAATTTCGCTGGAATGCTTGACAATGTGTTGGATTGGATTAACACTGAATCATGTCAATCTGGAATTATGGTCAGTACCTCCCGCCCTGATAACCCACCCCAATGCAGTGTTTTCGCACTGCCGCAAACATTCACCTAACCGAACATCAACTGTTGGCTTTCATTTGGATTGCCATACAGGCTGTTCATTTTTCCTTGGAGATTAGCTATGGCTCGTGGAAGTTCACGGAGAAATTTTCTACACGTTGGTTTCTGTGCTGGGGTTGGCCTGACATTGGCTCAATACCTCAAGATGCAGTCGGTTCAAGCAGATCTCAAGAACTACGAAACCAAAGAGGGCACTGCCAAGTCGGTGATCTTCATCTTCCTGCCGGGTGGAATGGCACATCAGGAAAGCTTTGACCCGAAACCGTATGCTCCGATTGAATATCGTGGGCCGATGAGTTCAATCGAGACTAACGTGCCGGGAGTGTTCATCAATGAACGTTGGGTCCAGACCGCGAAGGTAATGGACAAGATCGCCATTTGCCGCAGCATGACTCACGGGGAAGCGGCCCACGAACGTGGCACCCACAACATGTTTACTGGCTATCGACCAAGCCCGGCTTTGGCTTTTCCGAGCATGGGCAGTGTCGTGAGTCACGAGTTTGAACCACGGAACAACATTCCTCCGTATATTTGCATTCCTGGTCAGCCAAATGAGTTTGCTGGGACCGGGTATCTGAGTTCTTCCTTTGCTCCATTTAGTCTTGGTTCTGATCCGGCCGACGGCGGATTCACCGTGCGTGACCTGCAACTGCCGGGTGGCGTGACGGACGAGCGATTTACGCGCCGTCGCCGCGCGCTGGATGCTGTGAATAATCACTTTGTGAAAAAGGAAAAAGCGGACTCCTTGGATGCCGTCGATACGTTCTATCAACGCGCCTACGGCATGATTAGTTCACAGCAAGCCCGGGAGGCATTTGATCTTAGCAAAGAGACGGATGCTCTCCGCGATGAGTACGGCCGCAATCAGGCTGGGTCCCGCATGTTGATGGCTCGCCGACTTGTCGAAGCGGGCTCTCGCTTTGTCACCTTGACTTATGGTGGCTGGGACATGCATGACAATATCGCCGGCGGTATGAATGGCCAAGTTCCGCCGTTTGATCAAGCTTACGCACGCTTGATTCGTGACCTTGACGAACGTGGTCGGCTGAAAGAAACGATGGTCTGCATTGCGAGTGAATTTGGTCGCACGCCAAAAATCAACGGTACAGCTGGTCGCGACCATTGGCCGAAAGTGTTCAGCGTAGTCATGGCCGGCGGCGGCATTAAAGGTGGGTTGGTTTACGGCTCATCAAATTCAACAGCCAGCGAGCCGGACGAAAAACCACTGAACGTCGAAGACTGGGCCACGACGATCTACCATTGCCTTGGTATCACGGCCGATAAAGAGTTGATGGCTCCCGGTGATCGCCCGATTGAAATTGTCGATGGCGGTAAAGTTCGCTCTGAATTACTGGTCTGACACTGAATCGTACATTCAACGCTACGGATCGTAGATCAAGACGATTCGGAGCGTTGGCTTGGAAGTGAACTTCAAAATCCCCTGACATGGAAGCCGGGGTGCGTTTTCGGGAAGGATTCCCGTTGTACTTTCATTGGAAGAGATGTCGCCATGCGTTTCCCGTTGGTCATAGCTTCGTATGTTGTGTTTTCGTTGCTGACTCCGCAAACAGTCCTCGCCGCAGATCCGGCGTTGAGCATTATTGTGCCGCGCGGCGTGCAACGCGGAACTGAGCAGGTTATCCGTTTTGCCGGAGCACGCTTGGATGATGCGCAAGAGATCTTCTTCTACGAACCTGGTTTTGAAGTGCTTGAAATCAAGCCTGCTGACGCCAACAACATCGATGTGAAAATTCGGATCGCGGCTGATTGTGCATTGGGCGAGCACACGGCGCAGGTGCGAACAAAGAGCGGGATTTCAGAGTATCGCACCTTCTTTGTGGGGGCGTTACCAGCGGTAGACGAAGCGGAGCCAAATACGGATTTCGCGGTCCCGCAGCCAATTCCAATCAACAGTACCGTGGTGGGAATTGTCCAAAACGAGGACGTCGATTATTTCGTGGTCGATGCTAAAAAAGGCGACCGACTTTCGGTTGAAGTTGAGGGAATGAGATTTGGACAAACTTTGTTTGATCCGTACGTGGCCATTCTGAACGACAAACGCTTTGAATTGTCAGCGGAAGACGATTCTCCGCTGCTAAAACAAGATGCTGCAACTTCGATTGTGGTCCCCGAAGACGGCAAGTATACGATTGAAATGCGCGACAGTGGCTATGGAGGTAATGGCGAGTGCCGCTATCGTTTGCACGTGGGCAACTTCCCTCGTCCGATGTCAGTCTTTCCAGCCGGAGGCAAAGCGGGCGAGGCGCTGGAAGTTACTCTTATCGGCGATGCAAATGGTTCGTTTGCCAAAGCCGTAACACTTCCGAACGACGGTAGTGTAGAAACCTTGATTTATGCGGAAGACGCAAATGGAATTACACCTTCCGGTCATGTGATGCGCATCTCCGCCGTCCCGAATTCCTTGGAACTCGAGCCTAACGACGGCTTTGAAAATGCAACGCCCGTTACGCAGTTCCCCTCATCGTTTAACGGCATTCTTCAGGAACCTGGCGACGTTGATCTCTATAAGTTCACAGCGACAGCCGGAAAAGTGTTTGAAGTGGAGTGCTACGGTCGCCGTGTGCGATCGCCGATTGATGCCGTTATGAATCTCTATAAGGCCAATGGGGAAGCGATTACCGGTAACGACGACTCCCGTGGGCCGGACAGCTATTTCCGTTGGCAGGTTCCTGCGGATGGTGAATATACGATTCGGATTGCCGATCACTTGAATCGTGGCGGGCCCGAATTCGTCTACCGTGTCGAGTTTCAGGAAGTCGTACCAGCGTTGACTGCGGGAATCCCGCGAGTGGCGAGATATTCACAGTCACGACAGCAGATCTATATTCCCCGAGGCAATCGCTTCGGGACGATTATCTCGGCCGATCGGGTGAATTTTGGTGGTGAACTTACGATCGACGGGCTCGAACTTCCGCCTGGTATTACCATGACTGCGTTGCCGATGCCTGCCAACCTAAACACGATGCCAGTCGTGTTTGAATCGGCTGCGGATGCACCTTTGGCTGGAGCCTTAGTGGATTTTCGGATGAAGACAACTGATCCAGCGTTGCCGGTTGCCGGACGATTTGCGAATCGTGCAGACTTCGTGATCGCTGGACCGGGACAGTCTTTGTATGTTTGGAAAGACGTGAATCGCCTGCCCGTGGCGACGATCGATGAATTGCCATTCAAGCTCGAATTGATTCAACCCAATGTCCCGATTGTCCGCAACGGGATGATGATGTTAAAGCTTGTGGCAACGAAAAAGGAAGGTTGGGACGAGGAAATTCGGATTCAGTTCCCATTCAATCCACCTGGTGTTGGCGCCAATAGTGAAATCGTGATTGCGAAGGGGCAGACGGAGGGTTTGTATCAGATCAACGCTGACGGAAATGCGGTGCTGGGTAAATGGCCAATTTATGCCATGGGCTCGGCAAACATCAACGGCACAAGTTGGGCGTCCACTCAGATGGCGTCTTTAGAAATTGCCGAACCCTACGTCGGCATGACAGTGCAGCGTTCGTCTGTCGAACAAGGCAAAGAGACGGATGTGATCGTGGACGTCCAAATCTTAAAAGAGCTTAAAGCACCTGCGACTGTCACTCTTCTCGGCCTGCCACACAAAGTAACGGCTGAACCATTAGTGGTGACTCCGGAGACTAAAGAACTGGTCTTTAAAGTGAAAACAGCAGTGGACAGTCCTGAAGGGACTCATAAAAACATTTTCTGTCAGGTCACTGTCACAGAAAACAATGAAAGTATCGTGCATGCCCGCGTGGGTGATTCAGAATTGCGGATCGATAAACCATTGCCGATGCCGGTAGCCGCTCCGATGCCTGAACCTATGCCGGTGGCTGCCGTGGTGGCTGCTCCGGAACCGGTTGCTCCACCGGCCGAGAAACGTTTGACACGGCTGGAGAAGTTGCGTTTAGATTCTCAGAAAAAGACCGGCGGTCAGTAGTGGCAGGCAAGTTGAATTCCCGGTGATTGAGCAACAAAAAAATGTTGCGTTGTAGCAGGGATTTGCATATCGACTTCACCGTAATCTGCGGTGAGGCGTCTCAAGCGATTGGATAAGTTTCGATGAAATCGTTTTTAATTATTTCAACTGTTATTGCGATTACGCTGTCGATTGATGCTACAACGCAAGCGGATGACGTAGCACCAGCGTCAATCAGCGTGGCCCCCATGGACATCCACCTGTCGGCGGTCCGAGATCGACAGGGTATGATTATCCAAGCGGTTATGCCAAACGGTCTCACGTTTGATGTGACGGATCAGGCAACTCTGACTATTGAAAATGAAGCGTTCTTGCGCAGAGACGGCTCGACTTTCTATCCCGTAACGGACGGCGTAACCAAAGTTACTGTAAGCTATGGCGGTCATGCGGTGGAAGTCCCTGTGGTGATTCAGAATTCCCAAGTCGATCCTGCGATCAGTTTTCGTCAGGATGTGATGCCGGTCTGGATGAAGACCAGCTGCAATAATGGAAGTTGCCATGGAGCTGCTCGCGGCAAAGATGGATTTCGTCTTTCGTTGTTTGGTTTCGATCCGGAAGGGGATCACTACCGGCTGACTCGTGAAATCCCCGGGCGGCGGATCAACCTTGCATTGCCGGCGGAGAGCCTGTTAATGGAGAAGTCGGATGGACATGTGCCTCACACCGGCGGTAAGCGATTTGACGTCGGGAGTGAAAATTACAGCACAGTCTTGCGTTGGCTGGAAGCAGGCGCTCCGAATGATGTTGGCGCCGTACCGACGGTTGTGTCGGTCGATCTGTATCCCAAAAATGCCGTGATGGACGGTGAAGGCACCACGCAGCGATTGACTGTTCGGGCAAAGTACTCAGACGGTACAGATCGTGACGTGACGCATCTGGCTTTTTTCAGTTCAAACAATGAAACCAGTGCTGAAATTGCTCAGACAGGGCTTGTCACGGCACACGCACGGGGCGAAGCGTTTATTATGGCACGCTTTGACACACACACCGTTGGTTCGCAATTCATCGTGTTGCCAAAAGGCTTGCAGTACGAAGATCCGAAGACTCCTGAACTCAATTACATCGACACGTTTGTTCACAGTAAACTTCGCAAGCTGCGAATTATTCCATCGGAACTTTGCAGTGACGAAGAATTCATGCGACGAGTTTCTGTGGATATCACCGGCACTCTGCCAACCGTGGCTCAACATGGGGCATTCTTGGCAGACACCGATCCCCTGAAACGCGAAAAACTCGTTGACGAGTTGCTCCAGCGTAAAGAATTTGTGGATATCTGGGTGATGAAATGGGCTGAAATTCTGCAGGTGCGGACGATTGCAAATCGCGTGGAAACCAAGCCGATGCTGGCATACTTTAATTGGTTGCGGGAAAAGATCGCGAGTAACACGCCGACTGATCAGATGGTTCGCGAGATTTTGGGATCAAGTGGTGGATCATTCGCCAATCCTGCAACTAACTATTACCAGACAGAAACCGAAACATTAAAGACTGCTGAAAATGTAGCTCAGGTGTTCATGGGCATGAGAATCCAGTGCACCCAGTGCCACAATCATCCGTTTGATCGCTGGACGATGAACGACTATTACAGCTTCGCGGCTTTCTTCGCACAGATTGGCCGCAAACAGGGCGAAGATCCTCGCGAAACCATTATTTTCAATTCTGGCGGTGGTGAGGTAACTCACCTTGTCGGTGGTGTAGTGATGAAGCCAAAATTTCTCGGTGGCATTGAACCGGATCTTGCCGGACGTGATCGACGTCAAGTTCTAGCTGAGTGGCTTGCGTCGCCAGAGAATCCCTATTTTGCAAAGAACCTTGCAAACATCGTGTGGTCGCATTTCCTTGGTCGTGGCATTATCAATGAAGTTGATGATGTGCGTGTGAGCAATCCGGCGGTGAACGCAGAACTCCTCGATGAACTTGGCAAGCGTTTCACTGAATACAACTATGACTTCCGTAAACTGGTGCGAGATATCTGTACGTCACGCACGTATCAGTTGTCAACGAAGCCGAATGAGTCTAACGAAGCGGATCATCGCAATTTTGCCCATGCGGAGCTGCGACGTATTCGTTCGGAAGTGATGCTGGACTGCATCAGCGAAGTCACCAGCACCCAAGACAAATTCCCAGGCTTGCCGGTCGGGGCACGAGCAGTGCAGATCGCTGACGGGAATACGGCCACATACTTCCTGACAACGTTTGGTCGCGCAAAGCGGGAAACGGTATGTTCATGTGAAGTCAAAATGGAACCAAACCTCTCGCAGGCGTTGCACCTGATCAATGGTGACACTTCCAACGCTAAAATTCAGCAGGGCGGCCTTGTGGCGAAACGCCTTGAGGAAGGGAAAACGCCAGAAGATATCATCATGGAAATGTACGTTCGTTGCTTCTCTCGACAACCGAACGGCGAGGAGGTCGCGGCGCTGATGGTGATTGTGGCGGAGCAGGAAAACAAGAAGGAAGCACTGGAGGACATCTTCTGGTCGCTCCTGAATTCAAGTGAGTTCTTGTTTAACCACTGATGGGTGAAAACGTCCATTTGACTTGCTCAGTTGTATCGATTAGGGCCAATCTTTCGCTCTGATCGCGAAGGATGTTGAAAGTATTCGGGATGCGGGGTCTGTGCGTGCCAACTGGTCCGGCAGATTATGCCGAAGAGAACTTGGCTTGAGTTCAGTCGCCTCAGAAAAAGAAGAGGCGGCAGATGCGCGGCTTTGACGTTATGTCCTCAGGAGTGTGCTGATGAATTACGGTAGATCGTTGTTGCCAAGCATTTTTGCGGGTCTGGCAGTTGTCGTGGTGCCGATGTTTGCTGCCGTCAGCATGGGCGACGACAAGGTGACATTCGAAGACCATGTTAAACCGATATTGCGGGAAAAGTGCCTGAGTTGTCACAACACGAACAAGAAAACTTCTGACCTCGACCTGTCTTCGTATTCATCGCTGATGCAGGGCGGAGCCGCCGGTGCGTCAATTGAAGTGGGCGATTCCGGGGCCAGTTATCTTTACAGTTTGGTAGCGCATCAGAGCGAGCCGTTCATGCCGCCGGATGCCGACAAACTTCCGGACGCAACGCTCGACACGATTAAGAAGTGGATCGACGGCGGTGCCTTGGAAACTTCCACGAGCAAAGTTTCGTTGCCGAAGAAAAAGAGTGTCGCCATGACGGTTAACGTGGCTGCCGGTGCGCGACCTGAAGGTCCGCCGCCGATGCCGGACGTCCTTAATGTTGAACCCGTCGTGCACACTTCTGCTACAACGGCAGTCTCCGCAATCGCGACGAATCCGTGGTCCAAACTAGCGGCTGTGGCAGGCCAGAAGCAGGTTGTTCTGTATCACACCGAAACCTTGGAGCCGCTTGGTGTGCTGCCATTTCCTGAAGGTGTGGCTCGAGTTTTGAAATTTAGCCGTAACGGTGCTTTGCTTCTCGCTGGCGGTGGTCACGGAGCAGCCAAGGGTCTGTGTGTCGTATGGGACATCAGGACCGGAGAACGGATTATGACGGTTGGGGACGAACTGGATGAAGTCATGGCCGCAGACATCAGTGCAGATCAGTCACTCATCGCGCTTGGCGGCCCGGAAAAAATTGTTCGCGTCTACAACACGTCGACAGGCGAACTCGCTTACGAGTGTAAGAAACACACAGATTGGATTTACTCCTTGGAATTCAGTCCTGACGGCGTGCTGTTAGCAAGTTCGGACCGCAATGGTGGACTCATTGTTTGGGAAGCCAACACGGGTCGGGAATATCTGATACTTTCTGGCCACACGGCTGCCGTAACTTCTGTTTCATGGCGAATCGACGGGAATGTGCTGGCATCTGCCAGTGAAGATACGACCATTCGACTTTGGGAAATGGAAAATGGTGGTCAAATTAAATCATGGGGAGCGCATGGTGGTGGCGTCTTTTCTGTTGAGTTTTGTCGTGATGGACGCATGGTGTCGTCGGGGCGTGACAGAGTGACCAAATTGTGGGATGGCAACGGGGTCGCGTTGAAAGACTTCGAAGCATTCAGTGATTTGGCGCTGCACGCAACGCATTGCGACGAAACTGACCGAGTGATCGCAGGTGACTGGACGGGGGAAATTCGCGTGTGGAACGCAGCTGACGGTACCCGCATCGGACCGCTTACCTCAAATCCACCAACACTGGAATCGCGCCTTACAACTGCGCAGGGCCTCGTAGCTCCGATGGCGGAGAAACTTACAGCTGCTACCGCTGAACGTGATGCTGCGTTAGCTGCTCAGACTGTTCAAACCCAGAAGATTGATGCGGCAAATGTGGGCTTCACGGCGGCGCAGAAAAAATACACTGATCAGCAAACCTTGATCACGGTTGAAGAGCAAAATCTGGTCGCTGAACAGACTAAAGAGCAGACACTCACGATCAGCGTTGCGGCCTTGCAGCAAGCTGTCCCGGATCTAAAGGCCGCTGCCGAAAAATCGGCGACAGCATCCAACCTAATGCCGACCGATGAGGAGCTCAAGAAGGTTGTGGAACAGCTCCAAGCGCAGCTTGTTGGCCGAGAAGCAGAACTCAAGACATCAGAGACAGAACTGGCAACGACCAAGACCAATGTGATCAACATAACCACCAATGTGGCGGCTCAAAAGCTACAGCTCGTAACTGACGAACAAGGTATGGCTGCAGCCAAAGGCATTGTTGATACTGAAACGGCAGCATTTCCTGCATTTCAGGCAGCCTCTCTGGCAAAGGAACAGGCGCTCGGCGTTGTTCAGCAGGAAGTCAGCCAGACAAACTCTCTTGTCATTCGTTGGCAGCAGTCGATTGGACTGCGGGATGAATTGGCAGCTCTTGAAGCCGCGAAAGCTAGACGAGATGTGGTGCAGTTGACATCACTTGAGGCCCAAGCCGCTCTGCAGGAGAAACAGCAAGGGATCGCTGCGGCTCAAAAGGTAATCCAAGACGCGCAGATCACCTTGACAGAAAACGAACAGAGAATGCAAGATTTGACAGCGTCCGTAGCCGCCATCGAGGCCCAGAAGGTTGTCCAAGTGGATGTCATGGCCAAGACTCAAGCCGCAGTTCCATTGCTCAAGGCGGCGCTGTTACAAGCAAATGCAGCCCTAGCAACGTTGCCCGAGAATGCAGAGATCAAATCGGCAACCGAGAACCTCGCGGCAGTCGCTGATCGCCAAGAAAAATCCATCGTCGGCATGACCGAGCAGATTGCTGGGATGGATAAGTCCATGGCGGACGCCAAGACTGAAATGGAGGTTGCTGCGAAGGCAATCCTTACCACAACCGAAACAAGGCAGGCAGCAGAACAGTCGATGCTGGCATTGACGGCCGAGGTCCCGGCAATTGAGGTTGTGGTGACCACGACGACTGCCGAACTCACCACTGCCGAACAGGCTGTTGGTGCAGCAGCCACGATCGTGGAGACTCGGCGTCAGCAAATGCGACCTCAATTGCAACTCACATCGGTCCCTTAGCGAAAAAAGCGTCCGGCGGTATGCTACTTGAGTAACCGCCGAAATTCTGTGAGAGATTTTGTGTTGGCCACGTCTTGGGCAGTAAGGCCGGCGCGGCGGGCTTGGTCAACACCGTATTCAAGGACCTCAAAGCCATTGACACTGTGTGCATCGGTACTAATCACGATGGGAATACCGTGATCTTTCGCGGCTGCCGCATGAATATCATCAAGGTCTAGACGGCTGGGGTGGGCGTTGATTTCGAGCATGACGCGGTTGTCTGCTACTGCCTTTAGCAGGTCAGTGAAATTCACATCAGCGCCTTCGCGGCGTCCGATCATACGCCCGGTGCAGTGTCCTATGATATCGACATGCGGATTGGAAACAGCTGCCATCAGACGCTTCATGATCTGTTCGCCGGGCTGCTTGAGCCCGTAGTGGAGGACGGCGATGACCCAATCAGCCTCCGCCAGAACGTCGTCAGGAAGGTCGAGCGTTGCGTCTTCCAAGATGTCGCATTCAATCCCACACAGGATGTCGATGCCGGACATGCGGGTTTGGACAGCCCGAATATCTTTCCAGTGCTGCCGCAGGCGATCTGTATCAAGTCCGTTTGCCATCGAGACTCGTTTGCTGTGATCGGTGATCGCAATGTACTTCAGCCCACGAGCCTTGGCCGCCAGAGCCATTTCCTCAATCGTAGCTGCTCCATCTGAGGCCGTCGTATGCATATGCAAGTCGCCCTGAATGTCGGCGACCGTGACTAGGGAAGGCATTGTTCCCGCGTCGGCCCATTCAAATTCTCGACGATGCTCGCGTAGTTCAGGCGGAATCCAAGGGAGTCCGACGGCCGCGTAGACATCTTCTTCGGTACGACCTGCGATCTGTTCATCTCCGCGGAAGACGCCATACTCATTGACCTTAAGGTTAAGATCCTTGGCGCGTTGTCGCACGACGATGTTGTGTTCTTTTGACCCTGTGAAATATTGCATTGCCGCGCCGAAAGAGGCCTGTGGCACAACACGTAGGTCCAGTTCGATTCCGGTCTTGAGTCTGACGCGTTGTTTAGTGTCTCCTCGTTGCAACACCAATTCGACCAGCGGATGAGCGGCCAATCTATCCATTGGCGGACCGGGGTCGGAACACGCCGCAAGGACATCCAAATCGCCGCATGTTTCGCGTCGCCGTCGACAACTTCCCGCGACTGACACTTGCTCCACCTCGGGCAGTTGTTTTAAGTCTTCGACGATCGCTTCAGCGGCGGCACGAGCTTCTGCAATCGAAACTCGCTCACCCTGTTTCTCGGCCAGACCGATATTTTGCAGGATCGATTCTTCAGTCTTCTTGCCAAAGCCTTTCAGTTGCGATAATCGTCCCGTTTCGCAGGCCACCTTCAGGTCGGCCAATGATTTCAGACCCAGTTCATTGAAGAAAATTGAGACCTTTTTCGGCCCGACTCCCTGAATGCGAAGCATGTCGAGTACGCCGCCGGGAATCACTTTCCGCAGTTCTTCTAACGCGACATGTTTGCCGGTGATTACGATTTCTTGGATTTGGCGCGCCAAGTCTTTGCCAATTCCCGTCAGTTCGGTCAGGTTTTTTTCGGAACGCACCATTTCGTCGAGTGAATTTGATGTTGACGCAATTGTGCGCGCCCCATTCCGGTAGGCCCGAATCCGAAATGGATTAGCGCCCTGAATTTCCAACAAATCCGCAAGCAGTTCAAAATGGGAAGCAATCACTTCGTTCTTCATGCTATTTCCGTCTTGGTTTGAGGCCACGCATCAGCCTGCTGCTTAAAGGCTGGAATTTGTCGTCATTCTAGATGCCGGGTTGAGAACCTTGAAGTGAACTGTTCACGAATCACAGGATTCGCCAGACTGCGAGAGCTTAGGTGCCGACGTCAGTGAGGACCACGGCGGGATTCTTGTCAGGGATGCGACATGCGACGTTTTACGCAGATTCCGATGCTGATTGCAGCACTGCTGCTGATCGGCACCATCGGCCTGCATTTGCTTACCGGGCAGTCACTGTTGGACTGTTTTTATCAGTCCATGATCCTGCTTACGACGGTAGGGTGTCGCGAGCCGGATCCGCTGACAACAGGAACCAAGCTTTTCATTATGGGATATCTGACGTGCGGAATCGGCGTTGTCACCTTTGGCGGGGTTCGATTCGGTCAGTTGTTAATGAATACAGATTTGCAAGCATTGCTGGAGCGACGTAGGATGGAAAAAGACATAGGGCAGTTGGCCAACCATTTTATAGTGTGTGGCTTTGGACGCATGGGCGAAACATTGTGTGAGTATTTGGAATCGAGACGGCAGCCGTTTGTGGTCATTGATGACAATCCACAGCTGTTTGATGACAAATTCCGTGCGCGGCACTGGAAATATTTGTGCGGAGATGCGTCTCAGGACGAAGTTTTACAACGTGCAGGAGTTAAACACGCGCGAGGACTCACGACCGTGCTTCCGACAGACGCCGATAATCTTTACGTCGTACTGTCAGCGCGGCTACTATGCCCGAAGCTGCAAATCGTGGCCCGCGCGAGTGATGATCGAGCGTCGCAGAAGATGACTCAAGCCGGTGCTACGCGTGTGATGAATCCGTTATCATCTGGAGCGATCAGAATGGCCAGGTTTATGCTTTCGCCGAGCATTGAAAACTTTGTTGAGGTTGCTGAATCGGAAGGCGTAGACTGGGAAATTGCCGACGTGCAGGTTCCCGAAAAATCGGCATTGGTGGGATTGCGACTGAGTGAAACGGGGCTACGTGATTCGGGGATAATGTTGCTCGGGATTCGAAAGGCTTCCGGGCAGAAGATCTTTCCGCCGCCTGGAAATCTGTTGATTGAACGCGGTGACAACATGTTTGCATTTGGAAATTCTGACAGCGTTGCCAAGCTCACGGCGATGCTGGAGAAAACGAAGGCCGAATAGTTTGGGCCGGCGGATTCAACCGTGCGACGGCCCAGAAATTCGGCGGTGGATTCGTGCGAAATTGGATCCATTCGCGCAGAATTGGATGCAAGAAACCCAGTGACGCAGCATGTAAGGCGTGGCGAGCCTCCGAAGGTTCCTCTCCGTCAAATCGCGGCGATTTGCGAATCGTGCCGCGTGGTCCGTAATACTCATCCCCAGCAATCGGATAACCGAGATCCGACAGGTGTACTCGGATTTGATGATTCCGACCAGTGAATAAGACACATTCCACAAGTGTATGCTTTGCAAATCGTTCGACGACGGTAACTTTCGTTTTCGCCGATCGCGGGTTCTTGGAGTCTGGTCGAGCGGACATTAGAACCGTATTACCACCGGGACGTTGGCCGATCGGCAATTCAATCAGACGCTGCTCAAACTCAGGCGATCCCTCCACAAGAGCGACATAAGATTTCGCCAGTTTTCCTTGCTGAAAATCGATCGACAACAGGCGATGTGCCATATGATCTTTTGCTGTCACAATGAGCCCACTCGTCATTCGATCTAGTCGATGCACAACGCCTGGGCGGAGCAGTCCTTTGACAGCCGTTTGCTGATCTAAATAATGTTGCAAGGCATTTGAAAGTGTGCCATCTTGGAATTCGCCCACGGGGTGCGCCACAAGTCCTGCGGGCTTGTCGATGACAATCAGCCATGGATCTTCGTAGACAATCGTCAACGGCAGATCGATGGGCTCAAGCAATTTATCGGGGGGCTCAATGAGTCGGATAGACACGCGTTGGTTGTGAAACACACGCTGATCGGCCGCAGCGGGAACGTCATCGACTTTTGCCATGCCCGCCGTAACCATCCGATGCAGACGCCATGGCGTGTAATTGCGAAGTTGCTTCGCGAGAAATGAATCAATCCGGCCCCCAGACAGATATGGCTCCACAATAAATTCGAGTCTCAGCGAAGTTTCTCCGCTGCGCGAACGGTGATCGGTGTCTGAAGTACTGGTCAAAGTTCGCTCTTCGCTGTTTTCTGTCAGGCGAGCGGCAGAAAAATGTTCCCAATTCTGTCACTTGAATTCGCAGGAATTCAGAGCTTCCCTGAATTCCTGCGAATTCAGCTACCGGCGGCATCCCAGTATATAGTATGTAGCTTGAAATGTTTAGCATGAACGCCTTTCCGGTGTCTTTCTGAAGCTGAAAGTGATGAGGTTATACGTGAAAGAATTCCTAGCCGGACTTGCGGTGGTGTTCTGTGACCTGATGTTGTCAACCGCGGCAATTTGCGGCGACGATTGGCCACATTGGCGGGGGCCGGATCGCAATGACATTATCGATGAGTCGTCGGGCTGGACGGCGGACGGCTGGCGATCATCAGAGGCGGCGTGGAAACAGAATGTGGGTGAGGGCTCGACGTCGCCAATCGTTGTAGGCGATCGAGTATTCGTGATGGGCTGGCGCGACGAGCAGGACTTCGTGTGCTGCCTCGACGCGAAGACTGGCAAGGAGGACTGGTCGGTTTCCTACAAGTGCCCTCGATACGGCCGACTGGCAATGGGTGACGAGGGACTGTATTCGGGCCCCACATCCACTCCCGAGTATGACGAGGCCACAGCGTTCCTGTACACGCTGAGCTGCGACGGCGATCTAAACTGTTGGGATACGAATCAGCGTGGGCACAGGGTCTGGAGCATCAATCTTTATGACACATATACTATTCATCGCCGCCCGAAGGTCGGTCGATCTGCGCAGCGTGACTACGGTTATACGACAGCTCCCCTAGTTCATGGTGATTGGGTGATCGTCGAAGCGGGGGCGGACGAGGGGACGTTCTTGGCATGGGATAAGAAAACCGGTCTACAAATCTGGCAATCGGAGGCGAAGGGTTCGGCTGGTCACACGGGAGGTATGATGCCGATGATGGTGGACGACGTTTCTTGTATCGCCGCGATGACATTTCAGGGATTGCTCGTCACACGTCTTGACGCAGGCCATGAAGGGAGGACCGTCGCGCAATACGAGTGGATCACGGATTTTGCCAATAACATTGCGACACCAACTGTCCACGAGAACTACGTCCTGATCACATCAGCCTACAACCATCAGGCGATCTGCAAGCTGGAGATCACTCTGCAGGGTGCCCGGAAAATCTGGGAGCAGCCTTTCCCTTCAAAGGTCTGCAGTCCGATTATTCACAACAGGCATATCTATTTTGCATGGCAACGAATGCGATGTCTGGACTTTGAAACAGGCGAACAGAAATGGGAAGGCGGCACTTTCAGCGATCCCGGTTCGTGCATCGTGACGACTGACAATCGCATCATTGTGTGGGGAGGTCGTGGCAGACTGGCACTGGTCGATACCGCAGATCGGTCGCCTACAGCCTACAACGAGGTGGACAGTATCGATAATGTGTTTTCCACTGACGTCTGGCCTCATGTGGCACTCTCCAACGGACGTCTCTTCTGTAAAGACCGCGACGGCAACATAGCGTGCTTTGAAACTGTCGATCCGCCAGTCAGCGGCCCGGTGAAAAAGGATGCCCCTTGACGCAAATTTTGATCTCCGATTAATCGCATCACAAGCCCGGAGGGCGGTGCCATTCTTCTCCGCGCACGGCGATGGCTCTCGGAATCTTGTTGGTGAACAGAATTCTAGCGTACACGGTCGGAATCAGGTGCGACGTCACCTTTTCGCCCACCGCATTTACTGCGCAGAAAACCACAGTCAGGAGGATCGCTCTGCGCCAGCGGCCCTTCATCCATGCGTTCGCGCAGGAGTAAATAGCGATCACGGCACAAATACTGAGCGGCGGGAGTGCGCTGGCCAGCAAAGGAATCGCGCGTTCTCCAGCAGCCCACAATTCGGCAAAACGTCGCCAGGATCGCAATGTCAGGATGACGCATCCGCCAGAAACCATCACTACCGCAGGCAGGTAAAGCCAGAAAAACGTTGCCGGAATGATTCCCCACCGAAACTTGCGTGTTGGCGGCACGCTGATCTGAGTGACCGTCGTCGCCGATGGTTGATATGGGTTCTCATTCATTGTGCGGACCGGTATCGTCACTTCTTCTTCGGTGGCCGGAACTGATGCGTGGGATTGCCAAACACGGATTCGGCCGCTTCCATGATTGTTTCCGACAGCGTGGGATGAGCGTGAATTGAATCGGCAAGGTCGCGAGCCGTCGCTCCCATTTCGATCGCGAGGACAGCTTCGGCAATCATTTCACCAGCGCCAGGCCCTACGATGCCGATGCCGAGGACGCGTTGCTTGACTGGTTCGATGATGATCTTGGTCAGGCCTTCGGTGCGTGCGAGGGTCTGGGCGCGACCAGACGCCGCCCATGGAAAACGATGCACAGAAACTTCTTTCCCCTGTGCTTTGGCTTCGGTTTCAGTGATGCCAGCCCAAGCAATTTCCGGGTCGGTGAACACGACAGCGGGGATGGCGATGTTGTCGAATTCGACAGGTTCGCCTAGCAATGTTTCGGCAGCAATTTTAGCTTCGCGGGTGGCCTTATGAGCCAGCATGGGTTCGCCGGCTACATCACCGATTGCCATCAGTTTCGGGTC
>QWQG01000149.1 GCA_003670925.1 Planctomycetota bacterium
CGTGCTGACGTACAAGAGCCTTGCGAAAGTCGAGCGTGCGTTTCGAAGTCTGAAGTCGATTGATCTGCACATTCGCCCGATTCGCCACTGGAACGATGATCGTATTCGAGCGCATGTGTTCCTGTGCATGCTGGCGTATTACGTCGAATGGCACATGCGTGATGCACTGCGTGAATTGATCTTCGACGACGATGACATCGAAGCCGCTCAGGCGACGCGGAAGTCTGTCGTGGCGAAAGCCCAACGGTCGAAGTCTGCGAAGCAAAAGGACGCGACACGACGTACGCCGGACGACCTTCCGGTGCAGAGCTTCCAGAATCTGTTGAAGGACATGGGGACGCTGACGCGTAACAGTATCCGCTTCGAATCCAGCGCATCGGTGTTCAACCAACTGACCGAATCCACAACTCTGCAACGCCGAGCCCTCGAACTCCTTTCAAACCACGCGTAGCCAGAGACCGCATTTTCTTTTCAAGGACTCGTGACGACTTTTCATTGAAAAATACTGGGTTCCGCTGCGGATCCTTATTTGAATGGCCGTTCAAGTTCAGTCTAGGGGGAACCGGAATTTTTGTCTCCTAGAACGTTTATTTCTCACGCCCCGAACTTGAGTTTGAACATTTCAGGCGATGCCATGGCGCTGCCTGTCTAATGGCGACTTGAGGCCTTTGCCATCGGAAGATGAAGATCAAGAGGACGCGCAGTGGCACCCTTAAACTCCGTTTTAAGACATTACCGTTCAATCAGAAGAATTTTGCTTGTTTTGCGAATCTCTTGTGGCCACAGAAGCGTTTATGGCCTAAACGCTTCTTGCCTCCGAGGAACGATGCCACAGCATGTTCAGTTCAGCAGAGAGTTTCTGCGGCAATTGATTTTAACTAAAAATTTTGATTTCTAATTGACATTGGTCGTCTCCACCACTTTCAGCAAAACGTCCCTATTTATGAATTTCTATCTGACGCCAATCGCTTATCTCGACCCAGGGACCGGCAGCATGTTGCTTCAGGCAATCGTGGGTGGGAGCGCCGGATTGTTTGTCTTTGTGCGCCACCTCTGGCGATCCTTTCGTTATGCTGAGCAGACAAAAGCGGGTGACACGACTCAGGAAACCAATTGATCGTCTCGTATGCCGCTAACTCCCTTACCGATGTTTGAACATGGATCGTTTCGAGATCGATCTTCGCGTATTTTCCTGAGGCAGGGTTAGGTGTTTCGCGCCTTGGGGTATGGCGGCCTGCAGGATTGGGAAACGGTTTCGAAAAAGTCGTTCCTGCAGACTGGAATGCAAACTGGTTTCATTGTGCAGACCGAAACTGTTGCAACCCCCACTCTCCCGAACATTGGTTTTGACTGTGCCGCAGTGTTGCAGCATACGGCCATTCCTATCATCACATGGCCGTTTGATTGGTCATTCAACATGTTGCGTGCAGCGGCATTACTCACATTGGATTTGCTAGAACAAGCGTTGGAAGACAATGCAATTTTGAAAGATGCCACGCCATACAATGTTCAGTTTGTCGGATCATGTCCGGTTTTTATTGACACAAGTTCTTTTGTGCCATTTCAGCCCGGTCAGATTTGGGCTGGCTATCGACAATTTTGCCAAATGTTCCTGTATCCCCTGATGCTCCAATGTTGGAAAAATGTAGATTTCCAACCGTGGCTCCGCGGTTCCTTAGAAGGGATCGCCCCGCAGGATTTCTCGTCGTTACTCGGTCTGCGGGATTTTTTCCGCCGCGGGGCATTTTCACACGTCTGGCTTCATGCGCGGCTACAGACTCCACGGATGATTCAGCCAAAAGTTGCCGATTCCATGAAGTCGAGCGGATTCAGTCGCTTTATGATCGTCAACAATGTGCGAGGATTGCGACGAATTGTGGAAGGGTTATCCTGGAAACCGAGGACATCTGCGTGGTCCGATTACGACAACACGGCGGAGCCTGTACAACGCGATGCGGCTGCGAAGGAAAAGTTCGTTGAGGATGTCTGTCAGTCGAAATTTTGGCCATTGAAGACCTGGAAAACTGTCTGGGACCTAGGTTGCAACCAAGGACGCTATTCTCGTTTGGCGGCCAAGTACGCGGAAACAGTGCTCGCCATTGATTCAGATCACCTGACTGTCGATCGCTTGTTTGTCGCATTAAACGCTGAACGCAATCGCACGATCATCCCCTTAGTCGGCAACCTCGCTGACCCTTCGCCGTCGCTCGGGTGGCGATTGCAGGAACGTCGGTCCCTAGAGCATCGATCGAAACCAGATCTCGTCTTCTGTCTTGCGTTAATTCATCACCTAGTGATAGGCTGCAATCTGCTGCTCGCTGATGTCATCGACTGGCTAGCATCATTGAAGGCGACAGTGGTATTCGAATACGTGGACCGTGCAGACGTTCAAGTGCAGCAATTGCTGTCAAATCGTGAAGATGTATTCTCCGACTACAACGGGGAGGCGTTTCGTGCCCACATCAATCGAGCGTTTGTCGTGGTGCGGGAACAATCGCTACTAGGCGGGACGCGAACATTGCTGTGGCTGCAACCAAAAGACTGATGTGCGTTTTAGGCCAGCCGGGGATAACAGCAAGGGGAACATTTCCTGCCGCTCGTGTAACGGTCGATTCCCCTCCTTGGCTGTATTCGGCGCAGGCCATGAATTCGACAGATGATGGAAATTGATCTCGGCATGTTATCCTCCGCCACGAACGGCAATTCACGAACGCTTCGTACCTGCTTTCTGCAGATAGGAACGCTGAATGCATTTGCGGTCGCCCAGCCTATTTTTGATCGCATGATTTCTAATCCGCAGTATCTACGACTGGAAGGCTATTCCGGGTTTGCGATCATTTTCGTGGTGAGCATGATCTTACTCGCGATTCCGCTCATGGTCACGGCGAGCGTTGCCACACTGCGATTGGTGAAACTTCCCAAACTTGCGGCTGCTATTTTTTCCATAACTGGCACGTTGCTCGCGGCATTAGTGATCAATATTGCTTTTCGCTGGCTCCAGTGGAGGTTCAACCTTCGCACCGCTGGCGTCCCGGACATGTTTCTTGCCTCGCTGAGTCTGCCCCTCGCAGTTGGGTGTGCGTGGGTTTATGGCCGTCTGAACTGGCCTAGGCAAATCCTTAATCTCGCGGCAATTGGAATCGTCTTGTTTCCTCTCAATCTGCTTTCAACTCCGGCGATGCGCGCGGAACTGCTGGGTATTCAAGTAAAGAAGTCAATCGACCTCCGTGCTGACAATCCGGTGCCCATCGTTATGATTGTTTTTGACGGATTGTGCAGCATGGCACTGCTGAACGAGAGGCATGAAATCGACGCTGTTCGCTATCCTTCGTTTGCGCGGCTTGCCAACCAAAGTACGTTCTATCGCAACGCGACCTCGGTGCATTCTCGGACTGCACATGCGTTGCCGGCGATTCTGACGGGACAACTACCCCGACCTCAAGGCGTCAGTCCCATTGAAAACGAATACCCCGCGAATTTGTTTCGCCTCATTCATGACACGGAGCAGTACGATCTGACCGTATTTGAACCGGTGACCTTTCTGTGTCCGACGGAACTACGTCAGCTTGATCAGACAATGTTGTTTACAGAGCAGGTAACGCGCCTGACTGACATGCTGCTCCGCGTCTACGTTGCAACCACAGTTCCGGCGGACTTCGACGTTTTTCAGCATCTGATCCCCAAAGTATGGTTTGGATTTCCGTTAGACGAAAGCGGTTGGCATCGCCCCGCAAAAGGCCTCGTGCGTTACTCGTGGGATCAGGGACAGGATGTGCAGGCTGATCACTTCACAAGAACATTGAAACCAACCGAAAAGCCGGGGTTTCATTTTTTGCATTTAGTCATTCCACATGATCCTTGGTGTTATCTACCGTCAGGAAAGTCATATCTACCCAATAGTGGAATTGAAGAATTGTCCCTCGGCACGCATGGCTCAGGCGGTGCGGAATGGGGGAACGATGAACTGTTTGTCAATCTTGGTTGGCAACGTTACCTGTTGCAACTGCAATTTGCGGATCGATGTCTCGGAAAGATCCTCGACCAGTTGGAAGTCACTGGCGAATTCAATCGGTCACTGCTGGTCGTTGTGGCAGACCATGGTATGGCGTTTGTGGCTGGGCAGGACCGCAGAACGCCCGCCAATGAGACGCTGGCGGATCTGATGTCAGTGCCCCTTTTTATCAAGACTCCTCAGCAATCCAGCGGTCCTACAACTGATCGTAGCGTCGAAACAATTGATGTGCTGCCGACAATTGCCGACGTCATTCAGATGCCACTGGCTAGTGTTGTCGACGGTGCGTCGCTCATTGATGAAAACGTTGCCGCACGACCTCGCAAGACGATGCACTTTGACTACGACCAAGTGACCGTAATGAATCCCGAGTTTCCTCAGCGGTTCAATTATGTCACGCGGATGCTGGCGGTATTTGGTTCGGGTAGCGATAACGATCGCATGTGGAAGTTAGACACGATTCCAGCGCTTGTCGGCATCGACCTCGCCGCGTGCGACGTTGGTGTTGGCTCCCGCTGGACATGCCGCCTGATTCGTGGCGGGGAAAAAATGGAGCCCACGCATGCCGCCTTCGTACCGTGCTATTTTTTGGGGCGGCTTGTAGGCCCGAAGATGACCCAACCGGTGGAGATCGCAATTGCTCTGAATGGGCGGATCGAATGCACTACTCGTACCTGTTTGAATGCTGCGGCCTCTCATGAATGGACAGCCCTGCTGCGGGATGATTTGTTCCAGACGGGACTGAACAAACTGCAGTTTTACGAAGTGGAGCAGACAGCTGACGGCTTTCGGTTGCATGACATCGCTTACTAAGTCGCTCGCGAAACTCACGACACGCCATTGGCCGCTAAAATGTTTCAGCCCATGGCGCGCGTGTTGGCAATCACATCTGGAGATGCCTTATCAAAACATTTCGCACGAATCTGTTTGCCTTGGCTAGTGCCTACCGCCAAGTTAAAAGTTTGCTAGCCGGCGGGATTCCCTCATGGCTATTCAGCGAACACTATTGATTTGGACGGCGGCCCTGTCGTTGCGGGAATGTGAACTTGGCTCCCTGCATTTTTTCGAACGCTTCTTTTTGCTCAGGTTTCAGAACAGCCAGAATCGCCGTGTTTATTTTTTCTCGACGCTCGCGTGCAGCTGCCATGAATTTGTCACGATCTTCTGGCGTTGCGTTCTGCAAATTGGGACGTTCGCTTGGCGTATTGTTTGCTTGAATCTTCGCGATCTGCTCCTTTTGTGTGTTGTCCACCTGAAGCTTGTCAGCGACTTCCGCCCGCGCGAGTGAACTTGCACCATCACGCTGAATGCGGAGTTCTGACAGTCGATTTTGTTGTTTTTCATCCAGAACAGCTTTAGCCGCTTCGTCGGCTTTCTTAGCGAGTTCCTCACTTTGCTTCTGGCGTTCTTCTCGACTCAGATTCTGTTGACTACTGCGATCTCCACGAAGTGCTGTGAATGTTTCAACCTGAACTTGCGTCATGCTCAGTTCTTTCTGCACTTCTTCAATAGATACTAGCCACATGACGCCACCACTACCGCGACCACTTGGTCCCTGCGCGAGGGCCACTGATGCAAATCCCATCACCACTAATACCACCAACAACTGTTTCATAACGACATGATCCCTGAGTGAAATGTTTTGGCACGAAACCCGCAGAGACACATTCCTAGCCGGTCATCGCTGCCGCAAATTCGTCATAATCGTGGCGAGACCAAATGCTAAAGTAAAGTCCCTGCGTGTTAATGCCTCCGGCATTCAGAGACGCCCCCAATTCATTCGCCATTTTTACATGGTAAACCCAGTTTAAAACCCACATTATGTAGGCACCTAAGTCCACGAAAGACGAGAAAGTCGATCGTTCCAGGCAACAGGTCGCACGGTGCGAAGGTGTGTCGGACCTTTTTCATCCACGGCCTCGCGATTTGTGACGATCACGTTTATTTCACCACGCTCAATATTGTTGGAACGGACGTGATTTTCAAGCTAGGAATTGTCATGAGTCCCTGCGGGTCGGCCTGGCCGTCCCCTTTGGTCCCACCAAAGGTCCAGTGAAACGTCTCATGGGGTTTGAGCTGAAAATTTTGCATGCGGCGAAATGTGACGTCCGCGCTGGCTTCTTGGGGAATGTCAAACTGCGTCTGCAAGTCCGTCGCAGTCACGAGGCAGAGCGACATGCCTATTTCTTCGCTCGCGTCACTGATATTCTTCCAACGAAAAAACGCATTGACTTGACCAGCCATCGTGCTTTTTAAATCATCCGGCCACGGAAGTGGGGAGTTGCAGGTAGCGTTCGTGAAGACAACATATGCCTCATTTTTTTTAACATTCAGCCAGTCCAACGAGTCAATGAGGTCGTTCATTTTCATGATTTCAGCCGAATTATTCGCGTGCCCAAACGGTCCCCAATAAAAGAAGAACGCGTATTTGCGGTCCTGCATGGACTTTACAAAGCGCTCGTGTCCCTCGGACCAACCGTCGTTCGGTGCGGAGTAGTCAATGACGATCGGCGGATCCGGCAGCGAGATGTTGTCAGGTACGGACTGCGGAGGAAAGTACATCCGCTGGGAAACATGTTCGATCCCCGCTGGGACATTCGCTTTGATCGCCGCAAACACATCACCGTGACGCATGCCAATCCCTAGCGTGCCACTGCCGCCCATGGAATTTCCGCTGAGGTAAACGCGGTTTGGATCGATGTTATATTTTTGGATTGCCCACTTGACCGTGTCGATCACACGCTTCTCCACAGGCGTCGGATCGCCACCGGAATTTCTTTTAATCAAACCCTTATCTTTGGCGTGCATTCCTCCCCACCACCAGTCTTGAGCCTGATGTTTGCGGCAATCAAGATACAACGCGTAATGATCATCCGGCGAACGATAGATGTCATGATTACCAACGGTCCGGCAGCAATCCACACACGACAGCACATCATGACCTGCCGAATGCAGCACCACATAGAGCGGAGCCTGCGGGTAATCCTGCTTGGGATGCATGACGACGAACGTATCCTGTTGCGGGACTGCGTATCCCCATTCCGGCCGCAATCCCGCGTCAAACGTCTCCACCGCACGGTCATTGAGAACTGCGTCTTTAGACATATCCTTGGCCGGAACCCAAACTGCGTCTTCACCGTAAAGTGGAGACGCGACGAGTAATGACAGGACAAGGCAGACAGTTCTCATTGTGATCCTTCGGGACATCAGGGAGAGGGTCGTTTGACAATAGAAAATTAAAATCCGCGCTTGCTCAGTCACCGCAACGCTCTGCAGCATAGGCGAACCGCCCCTTTAGAACATCCTAACGGAACGAAAATGCTGCCACGTCAAATTGATCGTCCAAGGACATGCGGAACACAATCGCTCTGGCAGGTGCTAGTGGATTGCCCACGTATGAGCCTTAGCTGAAAATGGATGTGCAAGGTTAGCGATTCAAAAAGGCTATTGCCTGATGTCAGCACGTCAGGTTTTAAGACCAAAGCTGAAGGTCGGGATTCTGCGGGAACACAGGATTGAGAAGGTGCCGGTCTCGCAGATCTGCCACAATTACGTCCTGAGGATCGTCCAAGAGAACATTCGTGAAAAATGGAGATGTTGGATCTCGATATCATGTGCTAAGCAGGTCACAGCACGCATGAATACGGAATATTGAGCAACGAGACCGCGGCGTTCCGGTTCGTGCTAACAGGCTGGTGATTTTGTTTGATTTTTTAAGTCGGGTAAGCTTCCCGTACACCAAGGTTTGATGCATCTTTTGAAAACTGGCAAGCTGCAGTGCCATGGCAGATGTCGCATTCGGGACGAGGTTGATGGTCGTGGATCGATGACGCATTTTGAAGGCAGCGGGCGATGCGGTCAGCGATGATTGCGTTCATGTCAGGATGCAGTCCGAAGGGGGCTGTGACCAGCCATTCGACGTGGGGATGTTTCTGAGCAGCTTGGGCCACGAGCGCGGGAATATCTTCGGTCCAGTGCCGACCTGGAGACAGAAAATAGGGAAAGACAATGACACGCGTGGCACCGCGCTGCACACAGCGATCGAAAGCCGTGGCGATTGAGGGTTCAGCCAGTTCCATGTGCGCTGGCTCAACAATCGCATACTCCGAATTCGCCGCAAAACGGGCGGTGGCGCGATGCAATGTCTCGTTACTTTCCGTGCGTCGTGAGCCGTGATCGACGATGATGACAGCGGACAGAATGTTACCCGATTGCGTCTGTGCGTTTGTCACGATGGCACCGCTACGCTGTCCATGATGATCCTGAGGATCTGAGACGCCCGCTGGCGATGTCCTTCTCGCAACGCACCTCGACAGACGACACGATGTGCGAGCACCGGCAGTGCCGTTTCTTTAATATCATCGGGAATGACATAGTTGCGTTCCGACACCAGCGCTAGTGCTTGAGCGGCACGATACCAAGTCAGCACACCACGCGTACTCACACCGAGCGACAGTTCACTGTTTGCCCGCGTCCGTTCAATGATCTCCAGCATGTACTCGGCAAGCGACGGATCAACTGTCACCCTTTGAACCTGACGCTGCAAATCCTGAACCTGAGTGACAGATGCGGAGGCGGTCAACGTATCGACAGGTTGACCATCACGATGTCGCTTCAGGATTTCCAATTCGGATTTACGATCGGGATAACCGATGCTGAGGCACATCATGAAACGGTCCAATTGGTTCTCGGGCAAGGGATATGTGCCTTCAAATTCAAACGGATTTTGGGTGGCGATGACCAAAAAAGGATCAGGAAGTCTGTGTGTCGTGCCTTCAATCGACACCTGCCGTTCGCTCATCGCTTCGAGGAGCGCACTTTGCGTTCGCGGAGTTGTCCGATTGATTTCATCAGCGAGAAGCACGTTCGTGAAAATTGGACCACCGCGAAATTCGAACTCACCTGTCCCCGGTCGGTAGACGTTTCCACCTAAAATATCGCTGGGCAAAAGATCCGGCGTGAACTGCATGCGTGTAAATCCGCAACCAAGGGTTTTTGCCAAGGCGCGCGCCAGCGATGTTTTCCCTAGGCCCGGAGCGTCTTCCAGTAAAATGTGGCCACCCGCGAGGAGCGTGACCACGGACAATCTCACAATAGCAGACTTGCCAAGTACTGCTGATTCGACGTTGGCAATGATTTGTCGGACGACTTGCTGATTCACGATTTCCTCGCAGACCTTACGGTGTCTCGATATCAGGTACAACCAACAGTGGATCGTCAACCGGGGGCGTTTCTTGAGCAGGATCAGGTTGGGTCGTGGAAGACGGTTGAGCGTCGCCCCAAATTCCGAGGTCGTATCGTTTCCAAAATTCGTTGGCTGCCTGATTCTGATCAACCGTAGTCTGAATATAGACTAAACTCGTCATATTCCGAATGGTGTCGATTCCGGTCCGAATTCGTTCTGGCGAAAGGACGATGCGTTCAAGGCTCAGGTGGGCCAGAGGCCGCAAATCCATCACCGGCGTATTGGCGATATTCAGCCGTTTCAAACTCGACATTGTGGCGAGCGGAGCCAGATCAGCGACCTCTGTTCTTTCAAGGTCCAGACTCACAATTCGAGAGCCTGACAACGCCGCCAGATCTTGCACTTTTGAGCCGGTCAGCCACAGCGTATTCAAGGGCATCTTCCGCAGGGCGTCCAGATCGCTGAACGGCAAATTGAGCACATTGAATTGCGTCAGTTGCATGCCTTCTAGAAAACTGAAATCGGTAACTTTGGTGTTCTGGATTTTCAGGATCTTTAAAGGCATCCCTCTCAACGCGGACAGATCGGCAACGTTCGTGTTTTCAAGCACTAGGCTTTCGAGTGGCATGCCAGTCAGGGGCGTTAGATCTGAAATGTAGGTGAAGCCTAGATCGAGACCTCGTAATGGAAGTCCCCTGAGAGGTTCGACGGACCGCAGTCCCGAGCGAAAAAGATTGGCTTCCACGACGTCGTTTCCTTCAACGAGAAATTTGGCCATCTCGTTGGCTCCCAACTGCGTGCGAAGCTTCTTGGGGTCTACCCGCAAGGTGGTCGTGTCGTTTTTCGCTGCACGCCGAGCCTGTTCGGCAGCGTTCAGTTTTGCGGGTTGTTCTGAGTTGCCGCATCCGAGGCAAGTCGAAATGCAAAGCAGTACGATGTATGTGCTTACACGGGACGTGTGTTGCGTCATGTGTTCGGGCTCCAATCTCTTGCCAGTGCGGAGAAAAGGTCTCCGCGTTCTCGAAAATCCTGAAACCATCCGTAGCTAGCGCAGCCTGGCGAGAGCAGTATGATATCGCCGCGTTGGCTAACCTCCGTCGCCATCCGAAATGCCTCTCGAAAGTCTGTCGCGATTCTGATCTGCAGTTCACCCGGTTCGTGTGTCAGTAATTGACCAAGCTGGGGTGCAGTTTGGCCCATCAGCACAACGGCCGCCACGCGAGTTTGGATTTCAACAGCAAACGCCGCCAGATCCTGACCTTTGTCGTATCCTCCCGCCAGCAGGATAATGCGTCTAGGAAAAACGTGCAGCGCCATCATGGCCGATTCTGGGGTTGTGGCGATGGAATCGTTCCAGAATTGTCGGCCCGCATGTTCTGCGACAAGTTGCAGGCGATGCGGCAGCGGCTGAAACGTCTGCAGGGCAGCGGAAAATTGCATTGAGTTGGCTCCCGCAAGCCAAGCGGCACAGGCGGCGGCAGCAATGTTGAGCTGATTGTGCTTACCAGGAAGTTGCGGCGGCACAGCAAACCGAATCGCATCCTCAAATACGTGGCTCCGCAGAATTAACATTCCGCCTTCGAGAAAAGCGCCGTCGTCCCCGTGATCCGTAAGTCCAAATCGCAGACGGCCTCCGCGGACACGCCATGGATTATAGCTCGCGTGCGTTTCAAGATGTGTGTCATCGGGAATAATGGCAGCATCGTCGGCAGTCTGCGCGTCAAAAATTGCCTGCTTGGCTTTGCGATAGCTGTCTTCAGATCCATGCCAGTCCAGATGATTGGGCGAGAAATTTGTCAGCACGGCAATCCGTGGGGAGAATCGTTTTTCTCCAAGCAGGTGCAGTTGAAAACTGCTCAGTTCCAGAACCACGACATCCTGTGGTTGAATTAGATGAACCTGATCCAACAGGCTGATTCCGATATTTCCACCAAGCCAGACTCGGCCTTGGAAATCAGGATTCGCGTACAGCAGCAAATGATGAAGCAGTGCTGTAGTCGTAGATTTTCCATTGCTGCCAGTAACTGCGATCACAGATGCAGGACAGTGCCGCAGGAACAGTTCGATCTCGGTTGTCACATCGATCTGCAGGGATTTTGCCCGGACCACGAGTGGATGGTCAGGCCGAACTGCGGGATTGACAACCAGTAATTGGCAATCTGCAAGCAGATCGTCTGGATGACCATCTAACGCAAATCTTGTGATCGGCAGATCTGACAACAACGCGAGCGAGTCTGCGAGGATTTCGGCACTCCGCTGATCTGTGACCGTAACAATTGCGGCGTGTTGACTCAAAAATTTGGCGGCGGCGACACCACCTCCGAACCGCCCTAGCCCCATGACTGTGGCGTGCATACCGGCATATGCTGAGAACGAACGCGAATTCAGCACGACTCATCTTCGTATTTTGAGGTCATCTTTCGAGGTCATGACATGGGAAGCAACGTAAAGTTGATTGCTCCTGACTACATAATGAATACAATAACGCCGGGAGGGCTGTATTTTCGAGGCTGCAGGCTGACTTACTTGTCAATTTTGCTGTTGGCAAACACCGTTTTTTGACTAGCACTCGGGTCTTCTGAACGCAAAGCTTGTGCAAGCATGAACGCTGCCAACAGACTTTTGCTAAGACTGCACCACGTTTAAGGCCGCTTTTCCCCGAAAAATGACAAGTACGGACTGGTTTATATTCATCGGTTTTTCCGTGGCGATGGTCGCTCTGACTTTGGTCGCGTTGATTCGAACGCGTTCGCCCGAGGAATACTTTACCGGCGGGCGGCGGTCTAAGTTTTTCACCACGATGCTGTTTGCGTTTGGGGCGGGAACCAGCCTTGATTCGCCATCGTCAGTGATGGCTGGGGCTTGGCGAAACGGGCTAGCGGGATTGTGGTGGCAGTTTTTATGGCTGCCTGTCACGCCGTTTTACTGGGTTATTGCTCCGCTGCTGCGTCGCCTGCGTTCCGTCACGACGGCAGATTTCTTCGCACTGCGATTCGGGCCAGCCACTGCCGTGTTGTATTCCGTGTACGGGATCCTGATTGCGATTGTGCTGATGGCAGGCGTCCTCTTTAGCAGTGCTAGATTATTGGGAACGGTTACTGATCCTTACTTTTCGGACGTCGCCACGCACCTGAAGATGCAGTTGCCAATGGTCAACATCGGTTCCATCTTTGAAACACCAGCAGTAGATCATCAACATTTGATCACCTGGAAACTGGTGAAGCGGGATGACCTCATTGCCATCGGACTGGGTGTGATACTCGTCATCTTTGGTGGGATTGGTGGGTTGCGCGCAGCAATCCTCATCGACATGATTCATGGCGTCTTGGCAATAGTCCTGTCGCTCATTCTGCTACCCATGATTTTTCACCGCATCGGTGGCTTTGGGCAACTTCATCATGCCGCGGAATTGAAATCTGACATGTTCAATTTTGTGGCAAATTCAGACGCCACGCTTGGCAACGTAAATGAGCCTTTTACCCCGTTTTACCTCATCACGCTGTCAATCGCAGCATTGACGGGCATTATTGTTCAGCCGCATATCATCAGCATTTGCGGCTCAAGCAATACTGAGATGGGTGCGCGGATCGGTTTCACTTTTGGCAATCTTCTGAAACGAGCGATGGCGGTTGTCTGGACATTCACAGCTTTGGCTGCGATTGCATGGTATCTTGGGCCGTCCAGTCCCCTGCGTAATGAAAACATGCCCGGTGATGCAACTCTGCTGAACCAACTGGACAGCGTTGCAAAAGGGTTGGCAGTGGATGTTCCTGATACCGAACTGGCGGCTGCTCGGCAGACTGATCTGCTGTTTTCCGAAGACCTATTTGGCAGAATCTCACGAGACATACTAGGAAGTGCCTGGCCGGGGATGCTGGGACTGGTGGCGGTGCTGGTGCTGAGTGCTGCCATCAGTCACTGTGGGACGCAGTTGATTTGCGCTAGCGGTCTGTTTGCCGAGTATTTGTATAAATATTATATCTACCTTGACGCCCCTCCCTCGCACTATGTCTGGCTCGGCAGGTTTTCCGCACCGGTCGTCGTGGCAATTGCGTTGCTGTTGCAGACATCGTTTGGGGATGTCACCGACGCGCTGCGACTGGCGATTAAGACGCCGGCAATTATTGGAATCAGCATGTGGATGGGCCTTTTCTGGACGCGGTGGAACCGAGCGTCTGTTTGGAGTACGACGTTGGTGGCCTCTTTTACCTCGCTAATCTGTGGATACTGGCCAGAAGAAGTTTACCGGACGCTGCCCGTCTTGAAGGAGATCATGTTTTATGAAACGCCTGACGGTCTGATCATGCTAGATGCATGGAAGATCGTCTGCATTCTTGCGACTGGTCTCTTCGCGGGTGTCATTGCGACACTGCTTACCACGCATGAGTCGGACGATCTGCTGGAATATTTCTACAGCGTCATTCGAACGCCAGTTGCGCCTGATGAGGTGCCCACATTCCCGCGTTTTATTCCGGCTGAAGGTGAGGGTCTAGAACCCGTCTTCGCATTTTTCGGTTTTCAATTTCCTCAACCAACACGGCGCGGCGTGGCGGGATTTGTTGGGGCATGGCTGGTCGTGGTGGCGATGGTCTACCTCACCAAATGGATCTCGCTTCTCGTATAGCCACATGTCATGATGCCGCATTGACACCGACGCGCCCTCACATTCGATCGATCTTCCAAAAGTCGATCCACGATGGTGCTTGTGGGCAACCGAGAATGGATCCAAGCCGATCCGGCCCAGCATGCCACGTCAGGTTGCCCTACGTTCTGCGTTCTGACACGATATGATCCGCGGGAGTGCCTCCCTAGGTTCTCAACTTGTTTTTCTAAATACGGTGACAGATGCAGTGCTTCAGAAATTCCGATCCGCACGGATGCTGTAGACTCATGCTGTTGCTCTCAATCATCAGCGGTGGCGGCCATACACGCGTTGCCGCCGACGAAGAGAACATCCTCCCGGGGCTACATTGCTTGGTGACTGACGGGAAGCACGTTGTCACAAGAATCGATTGGCGGCCTAGTTTCGACTGGACAGGTTCTCGTATTGAGAGTCGCATTGCTGACGTGCAATCCGTGACATGGTCCGGAAATTTGCTAGTTCGCTCGCGCGGGCGTCATACGTTTCATGCCCAATTGGCGGGTGCGGTGCAGGTTATTGTTAACGATCAGGTTGTATTGGCGGAGGATGGGGCTAACGTTTTTGTTTCCGGGACGGCAACAGACTTCTCGGCTGGAGATCACCGAATTCAGATTGTATTTAAGCCAAAGCTAAAAGATGCGGGCACGAAAGTTCCGCCAGACTTTAGGATGCAGTTGTTTTGGTCGTCTCCGGATTTTACGCTCGAGCCAATTCCGGCGGATGTGTTGACACATGCGGAGGAACACAAGGCGTCTCCGGCTCACCAGGGCAGAATGCTTGTCGATGCCCATCGTTGCGCAGCATGCCACTCAGGTCTGGACGAGTTGCCGACGCTCAAGGCACCCAGCTTGCAGCGACTCCGTGGTAACACAAGCAATGCCGATATTGTTCGCAGACTGACGCACCCGGAGACTGTCGATGTTGGGAGTTTGATGCCTGCATTCGAGTTTTCGGAATCAGAAGCAAAAGATGTGGCCGAGTTTCTGTTTGATGGCTCGGAAGCTAGCGGCACAGTCATCTCGCAACACAAACAATACACGCCCGAAGATATTGATGCCGGGCAAAAACTGTTGCTCACGACAGGTTGCGTTGTTTGTCATGCGACGTCGCAGCTGCCACGAGGCTTCGAGCCGCAAGCGGCTCCCTATCATGGACCTGATCTATCAACCGTCACCGAACGTCGAAGTGCGGCATGGTTGACAACGTGGTTAAAGACGCCGCAAGCGATCAATCCTGAGCATCGCATGCCCATTTTCACGCTTACGGAAGATGAACAGAGACAAATCGTCGCAGCCTTGCTTCAGAAGTCTGAGTCTGCCCTGGAGAGTTCCGGTACAGAGAATGTGTCAGATATCGCGGCCGTCGTGCGTGGTCGTGAGTTGGTTCTAAAAGCGAACTGCGCAGCTTGTCACCGCATTTCCGGAATTCAACAGCCAAAATCTACAAAAACCCGTCCATTCGCTGACAAAACGAACAATGCTGCACACGACTGTATTGCAGTTCCAACACAGGCCGTCAACACAGATGCCGCGCGACTGCCGCGATTCCAGCTGAATGCGATTCAACGCGAAAAAATCCGAAGCTGGCTGATTACTTTAACTGCAAATCTGCCGCCGTCTGCCGAATTTGCCCGAGGAGAACTTCTGCTGCATCGCCACGGCTGCGTGGCCTGCCACGATCGCGATGAGCAAACCGGACTGTCCGCAATGGCAGCCACAATTGAAGCGCGCCGATCTGATCTGCGGGGACAAAGTCCAGCATTGATTCCCCCGCCGCTGACAGCTGTCGGCGACAGACTCCGCGACGATTATTTATTTCAGGCCGTGGCAGGTGAACATCAAGAACGTCGCCTTCCGTGGTTGCTGGTGCGGATGCCGCGTTTTGAATTCTCGCCGGAGGATCGTCAAAGCATCGTGCGCTACTTTGTCGGCTCAGATCGGATTCCTGAATCTGCGGATGTGGCGCGCCGCGAATTGTTTACGCATCTTGATCCCCAACACCCTGTGATTGCTACTACCAGTGACTTATTACTTGGAAACCAACTCGCCGGGGCTGGTGGATTCAACTGCATTGCCTGCCACACTGCTGGTTTGTATGAACCGAGGCATGTCGCGATCGGAACACGCGGTTCAAATATTATGACAATGGGCCAGCGTGTGCGTTCAAGATACTTTATGCGTTGGATGCGAAATCCGATTCGCGTGGTCCCAGGAATCGAAATGCCGGCAATCCGAAAGCCCGTCAGTGGCTTGCCGGAAGAATCGCTTTCAGAGCAGATTGCGGTACTCTGGAAGGCTTTGGCCGATCCGAAGTTTTCGCCACCGACTGTCGCCAGTCGCTACGAGCAATTCGTCACGCTTTCCCCCGGCGATTCTCCGCGCGTGATTCGAGACGTCTTCACGATTGGCAACACGAAAGAACACGAATCAGTGGCACGCGCCTTTGCGGTAGGATTTAATAACGGTCAAAATCTGTTGCTGGATCTTGACGCGATGCAGTTGAGACAGTGGACAATTGGCGAATTCGCGCGGCAGCGTACCGAGGGAAAAAGTTGGTATTGGGACCTCGCTGGCGTAACTCTAATGGAGCCAAAGGGCGATCGTCCATTTGTCAGCCTAATGCAAGCGGACAAGCCCGATGCGCCACTCATGCTTCCCGTGATCGATGAGCGTCGTCAGGCCGAATTGTTGTCATACCGCGTTACGAGTGGGTCAGTTTCGCTACGTGTGCGTTTTTATTTTGATCTCCAGCATGCCGATGGCAAACCAGATCGAGAGTTGCCCCCACATTCGCCGCTTACCGCATGGAATGATCCTGATCGACCGCTAATTGAGACGATCCTGTCCTTCGAACTGAAGCCGTTCTCCGGGGAGAATAATCATTCGGGCTGGACGTGGGATGTCGTTGCTGAAGAGTGCCCCGCGCCATACGCCTTGCAACTTGGTACGGCAACTCCTCAAAAACTACAAGGCGAGATTCCGGGAAGTGTCTCGTATGTTTCCGCAGTTCAGTCTGATCTTTTGCCAGACGCTCCACGTCTCACCGAGGGCGAAGGTGTGACTTTAAAATATCTGTGTCACGTCAAACCGCTTATTCTTCCACTCCCGCCTGGAGCAAAAGAATCCAGCATCGCCGAGCCTATCACCGCGGTCCCAGGATTTGAGGGTCGACGGTTGCCGATTGGATCTGCAATCATGCCGACCGGTATGGCGTGGCTCGCGGACGGTCGCATGGTGATGTCATCGCTGAAGGGAGACGTGTGGATTTTAAGCGACACGGACAATGACGAATTGGCGGATACGATGGCCATTTTCGCTGACGGCCTTTCCGCACCATATGGAATTCAGATTGATGGCGATTCCATTCTGGTTGCCCACAAGCCAGAATTGCTGCGAATGCGTGATACAGACGGTGACGGACGGGCCGATGAGTTCAAGGTCGTAGCGTCTGGCTGGGGGTTCAGCGATGATTATCATGACTGGACGACGGGACTCGCGCGTAATCACGATGGCGATTTGTTCGTCGGCTTGGGCAGTGACTATTCACAAAACAAGCGAGCTGCCGACAACGATCGCTGGCGTGGCGCTATCCTGAAGATCGATTCTATCGGACATATCTCGCCGATCGCAACAGCGTTTCGATTTCCGATGGGACTGGCCTTTGATCGCAAGCAGAATTTGTTTGCCACCGACAATCAAGGCGTGCAGAACACATTCAATGAGATCAATCATGTGATCTTCGGAAAACACTACGGCGTTCCCTCACGACACGCAGTAGCCACCGTGGAGCCTGCGGAAATGCCGGCCGTAATGGTGCCACATCCATGGACGCGAAGCGTCAACAGTCTCTTGTTTTTTCCAGACACGTTTCCCAATGCGGATCTAGCGGGACATGGGATCGGTTGCGAGTACGATACGCGATGTCTAATTCGTTTCACGCTGCAAGAAGTTCACGGCGTACAACAAGGCGCATGTTATCGCTTTAGCCGTCCGGATCAGGCTGCCGGAGGCGGTAATTTTGTGGGGCCGGTAGCATCTGCCATTGGTCGCGACGGCGCTTTATATATTGGCAGTATTTGGGACAGCGGCTGGCAGGGCGGCGCCAACACAGGCTGTATCGAACGCCTGACGGTGGGTCCCTCGATGCCCAACGGAATTCGGGAAATCCGCGCAACAGTTGCCGGCTTTGAGGTGACATTCTTTCAACCTCTGAAAAACGCAGCACTGATGAGTACCGTGTCGACATGGTCCGTTCGGGGATCCACAAGGTTGTGGAGCGGCAGTTATGCCACCCCAGATTCAGAACGGTATTCGCTCACACCGACATCCGTGGATTTATCTCATGATCGCAAGATCGCAATGCTGAATGTGCAGCCGCTGAAAGCTGGTTTCGTCTATGAAATCGGAGTCCTTGAATCAGTGGCGACCCCGGAAGCACTGTGGCCGGCAGCTGGATTTTATTCGATGAAGGCCGTACCGTAATGACAGCGGCAAAAGCCATCCTGCTGGTTCGGTCACTGAATTCGCGGGAACTCTCATCAACTCTGAATTCTTGCGAATTTTAGCCACGCCCAACTCTTATCTGCAGGCCTCCTCAAACTGTTTTCTTCGGCGAAATTTCCGGTTAATCACGGTCCGCCTTTACCCATGAAGCACCCGCCCGTGCTTGCCTGCGATCAATTCTGGGCTGAAAATTCAACTCACATGATCCTACTCACCGGAAGTACTAGGTCGGGGGGGGGCAACTGGTGGCGGATCAGGCTCGCCGGGAAAATCGTAGGGCTCAAAATCTGAAATCATGTATTCGCTGATAAACACCTCAGTCTGATCATTTAGCATCGCCAGATAGGCTACCGACAACTGGCGATAGTTGGACTCACCGCATTGAGTGATCACGGCCTTGAAGAATGACTGGGCCGATTCGATGTTTGCTTCTTCAAGGCGAATCAGAGCGAGCAGAAACAATACTTCAGCACGCGATGCCGGCAACGCTGACATCCCGACACTCAACTCACTCAGATGGCTCGTCGGCCACACAGGAATCGGGCTATTCATCATGGTGTTTACATCGGCCACGAAAGGCAACGACATTAGGGATCGCATATACGGTTCTTGCATGGCCATCACTTGATCGAGATCCTTTAACTGTGAGGTCCAAGTGTCATAAGCTGAAGTCAGGTCACTGATAGCCAATTGCGTCATAGCACTCGCAAACTGCCAATCCGTACCTGCTATTTGTTCAGGTTGCTGACGTGCCTGTTCGGCCATCATTGCCAGTGTCTGATGAGCTTCCTCGAGGCGACCAGCTTCAAGCATCAACTGTCCACGATTGATTATCCCGCGCGGATCTCGATTCACGGATTCTCGATCGTCGTCGAGGAGTCTTAAAGCAGCAAGGCCAAATCCGGTGTTGTCAATCTGGAACGCAAGATTCACCAACTGGCTGACTCGGTCTTCTTCTACTTCAGAGGGCACTTGGGTTTCAAGGAATTCCTGCAAACGCTTTTCATTGTCACGAATTCTGTCGCGAGAGTCGCGTCGGAATCCCTGTTGCTCAGAAAGTAGAGCCTGAATTTGTGGGTCAGGAGAATCTAGATATTCGTCTTCCAACAGCGGCAGCAGACGATCAATGGCCTCTCCGGCTAAGTCAATCCGATTCTGCTGACGATAGAGCGAAAGTAATTCTCCCCAAGCCACTTTATCGTTCGGCTCAGTCACCAGTGATTGTCTGTAGGCCATGACTGCTTGAAGGTAACGCATCCGCTTGAAGCGAGTTCCTAGCGACGGGCCTCCGAGCATTTGTTCCAGCTCTGCCAGACGGGTGTAGGAAAATCCCAGCAAGCGATAGGCGTTTGCATCATTCGGAGAGCGATCCAAGGCAAGGTTCAACTGCCGAATGGCCAGATGCGACGTCGCGATGGTTGACATCGCCTCCTCCATTGACTGAGGCTGCAGACTAGCAAGCGTGGAATAATTTATTGCTAAACGCATATTTTCATCGATTGTAGGACGAGTGCGATACACATATTTTTCATAAAAATTTGGCGCACGGGCAAATTCTCGTAACGTCGATGGGGCAATTGCGGCGCTGCGAAACGCTTTGTCAGTCCAATTGGGGGCGAGGGCTGCACGTTCCGCAGCGGGTGTTGCGGGACTGATACGTTTTAGGATGGCCGCCGACGCTTCAATACTAATCGGAACCCACTGCTGCGTTTGCGTCAGGTTGAATACGGAGCGAAAGTCGGGCGGCCCGGGCGGTGCCAATCGGATGATCGCGTGAGTGATGCGAAATTCTGCCAAAGTTTCCTCAGACACTCCCATCTTGGCATTCATTAACTCTTCGTACTTCTTTTGTTCGGCCTTATCTTGGGATTTATCTTCTGGTGGCGGGGTCGGCTGAAAGAGTGTCGTCAACAGGATGGAATGTTTTGCAAAGACAGACTTAGCCAGCTTTGGTTGTTCATTCGGGTCACCGGGACGACCAAACGGCAGAATTCGACTGTCGATAAAACTTTTGCGTCCATTCCAGATCAACATATCGCCTTGGTCAAGACGTGTGTGCAGAATGTTCGCTGCCGGATCAAGATCCTTGATTTGTGCCGCGAAAGTATCCATTGTCGCGCGTGTATCGCTATCAAATCCCCAGCCCAAGGCCGCAGCTCCCGGAAGTCGGGATGCCACAATGCAAAATGCCAATCCAGCTAAAGCCAAGACCGTGACGGCGCGCCCGCCTCGCGAAAACAGGAGCTCCTTTGTATCCAAAGTGTACTGTTGATTGAATCCGCGACGATACCAGTCTTGAGCTGAAATTCCGGCAACGACTGCGGCCACGATGGCCGCCGCCGGAAGCTCGTGAGCTGCCAGCAGCGACAGTCCGGTCACACCCAGTAGGACACACAGGAATCCTAGATCACGTCGAGTTCGCGCTAACAATAGTACAACAAATCCCAACAACAGCAGAGCGAGGCCAGCAATCTGAGAATGGTCGAACAGCCGAATTGCACTTGGGTTTAACACAGAATAGTAATCGACGCGTCCGTCGAAACTGGTGGCTGCTGCAGGAATGTCCACCCGACGCTGCGCCTTCATGGCCGGATACTCGATCGAATACATCGTGACCGGCCCTAACAGTGAGTTGCCAGGAAACGGATTCACTAACAACGCAACCACACTCAAACCGGCAATTAACCACGGAGTAGAACTCTCAGGTTCGATGCTGGCTGCCGATTTTCTGGCCGCAATGCGCTGACGGACAAATTCCCCAAATATGTACAAAACTACCACAAACGCCCCGATCCACGCGCGTGGATCAAAGTTACACCATACGGCAATTAACAACGGCAACTTCCATGTCAGCCCAGAAGCTATTCCCAGCCGATGCTGGCTCAGCCAACGCATGGTAATCGTCATCCCCAGCATCGTCACAAGTTCCGGCAACGGCACGAAATCCGAGGAACAGGCCACGATTGCAAACACCGCACAAATGCAATTCCACCAGGTCGGCACACCACGAATTGAAATCTGTGTGAGCAGGTACGCAACCAGCCCGGCAATCGCCACTTTGAGCAAAGTGAGTGCTTTCTCACCTCCTGCTGACCAGCAGAGACTCACCACATGATCGAAGAGCCAACTGACGTTGGGAGAAGGTTTATCGGCTGCTGTTAGTGACAAAACGTCTGTGCGGGGAGGCAATTGTCCATGCGCACGCATATAGTCGCCCGAGCGAATCAGAACGAGCGGTTTGGTGTCATTGATCTGGGTGAAACCCAAGAGCACCGCCAAGAAAATGGCCGCCCACCGGAGCATAAAGTCTCCCCGAACGGCCTCTTCCTCAACCATTTCAGGCGTCAACGGCTCATCTTCAGGTAACTCATCCGGCAGATCCCGTTCGTCGGAGAAGATGCTGTGGGTGGAGACAACTGTGCCGTTTGGGGGATCTGATAGGTTGCGAGATTCGGAATCTTGGGAGGCGTCGCCGGACACTCGGATGTCTCTCATTCGGGGTTATTCAGTCGCTAGAATCCGCGCATCGCGGTACCTGAACTAACCGTACGCCATTTCTTCTTAATTTGTTTGGTTCAACTTGTCAGCCGTCCCGTGAGCAAGGACGATTCCGCTCATCGGCGGGCCAAGGCCGGTTCGGGTGCATACCTGTTACCCTCTGTTTTTTGTGATTTATGAGCAAAAATGTCACGTATTTGGTACCGCGTCCCAGTATTTTTTTCCCTATGATTCCACGGCAATGGCGTGGATTGCGACCAGAGGTTAAGGGCTTTCCACGCGGATTCCTGACACAATTTTGGGCTCGGCCGCTTGGCACTATGAAATCCATTCCCAGCAAAATCCGTGAACAGCTTCAACACGCCTCCCAGACGCACTTGCTTCAGTTCTGGGACGAACTTTCGGAATCAGAAGTCGCCTCTCTGCTCAATCAGATCAGTCAAACCGATCTGCAGATGCTCAACGCAATCTGGCGGTCATCGACAAGCGGCGATTCTCCAGGAGATGCGAAAGCTAGGATCGAATCAGCTAAGAATCCCGGTCAGGTCGTGAGCCAGCCCTGCAGTGCAGCCGACAACGAGCGTTGGCAGCTAGCGACGCAGCTTGGTGAACGTGAATTGCAGGCGGGCAGTGTGGCAGTAATCACCGTTGCCGGAGGACAGGGAAGTCGCCTAGGCTTTGATCATCCGAAAGGCATGTTTCCAATCGGTCCAAGATCGGATCGTACATTATTTCAAATCTTCGCCGAGCAGATTCTTGCCCGACGGCGACGGCATCAAGCCACAATTCCGTGGCTTATTATGACCAGTGATGCGACGCACGCAGAGACCCTAAAATTTCTCCAGCAGCATACGTACTTCGGACTTGGTAAGGAGACTGTGCAGTTCTTTCAGCAAGGAAGCCTGCCCGCTCTTGATGCTGCAACCGGACGCATTCTAATGACAGGTCGCAGCGAGTTGGCCCTCTCCCCTGATGGACACGGTGGCCTCGTGGCGGCGATGGAAAACGCGGGTCTCTTCGATCTGCTGGCTCAACAGGGAATTCGACATCTGTTTTATCATCAGGTCGATAATCCGACTGCGATTCTTTGCGATCCAGCATTGATCGGATTTCATGCTCAGGCACGTTCGCAACTTACCACCAACGTGGTGCGGAAAATCAGTCCAACTGAACGCATGGGAGTCCTTGCTGATATCAATGGGCGCACAGAAATCGTTGAATACAGTGAACTCACGTCCGCGCAGGCAGCGAGAACCGATTCCAATGGAGACTGGATCTTCTGGGCCGGGAACACGGCCATTCATGTGTTTGACCTTGAGTTTCTGGCACAGTTGGCGGAAGACGGGGGCAAACTGCCGCTCCACGTCGCACGCAAGAACGTCGGTTTCATCGATAGTCTCGGGGCATCGATCAAACCGGATAATCCAGCACTGCCGAACGCGATTAAGCTAGAGCGATTCATCTTTGATGCATTGCCGCTTGCCGAACGAACCCTGATCGTTGAAGGCAACCGCATGCGAGAATTCAACCCGATCAAGAATAGTGACGGAGCAGACTCCCCCGCTACTTCCCGAGCCGCATTGTCCCGCATCGGCCGCGAATGGCTGGCGGCCGGTGGTTATGTCATCGCGGATGATCGGCCTATTGAAATCAGTCCGCTGCAGGCATTGGATGCCGCGGAAATGACGTTGAAAATTGCCGCTGGCGCCGTTCATCTTGCCGACTTCTGAACTGCTCGTCTGTGCGGTCAGCGTGCAGCTCCTGCAGCGGAGTCAAACACCGAAATCACATGCGACATGCCGCAGCGGAATTATGTGCTACGGCCAAGTCGTTGCATGGCGGCAGTCCACGCTTCCATGCTGAGTTCCTCTGCCTCTTCGACCAGCAGACGGGGAATGTCTTCCAGAATCGGATACCGAAGACGTACTTCCGGGTTTGTACAGACCAGGGATTCGCCATCCGCCACGAGGTCGCTGTGACACTTCGGACAAACGAGATAGCTTTTAGATTTTTCAAAATTAAATGTCATAAAATAGGGCTCTCAAAAAATCAACAAAAAATGCCAATCTGTTCAATCTCGCTCAAAACCCACGCAGCGCTCGAATATCGGCAAACGTCCGCAGCGAATAATCAATCCCTGCATAGGTGAGCGCCGCACACAATGCACGAACGGCAACTCCCATGCCGTCGGGCCCACTGAAGCCTCCAAACTGGCCGCCGCCTTTTAAGTGAGGTTCTGTCTCAAGATAGAAACCTTCGATCCCTAATTTTTGCAGACGTTGTTGAATTGCAGGCAGTTCTTCCCGTAGATCGCGGAAGATCATTTCATGGCCAGAGTCGCCATCCGTACATGGCACAAAATTCTTCAGGCGATCTTCATCAACCGCCCCGGTCCAGATCAGATTCGGATCAATCCGGTAGTCCTTGATGTGCATCCAGCCCAGCCAAGGAATTGTGGCCCTATATTCTTCGTAGACCTGAACGGCGTTTTTATTTTGGGCGGCCACATTGCCACCATCGAAGATCAAAACCATTGACGGATGATTGACACGTTTCGCGAGTTCAGCCAGCAGCGGCCCGGTCTCCCCAACAAGATTCGGCTCAATTTCAAGCCCATACACGAGGCCCTCCTGTGCACAGGCTTCCGTGATCGTCCGAATCTGATCAGCCGCGAGGTCCAAATGAAGATCCGGCTTTGTGCCTCGCGGATGGTAAAACGAAAACCCTCGAATCAGTTTTGTGTCTAGGGCCTTCGCACATTCAATTGTGCGCGCGACCTCACCCTGCATGTATTCGTCGAACGGCACAAACTTATTATGGGATCCGTCATCAACATTTAGTAATTTCACTTTGCCGACTCGAGCACCGATGCTCGTGACACTCACCCCATATTCGGCATGCATCTGCTTGAGTTTGTCGATTTTCTCATGGCAGAGTTCCGTAACGTGTTCGATTTTCCCGTCACCCAGCACATCAATAAACCTCGGGCTGTAATTCCGGATTCCGATGGCTGCTAATGCCGTCATCTGTTCAAGAGCCGTACGATGATTTGCGGCTTCATCCGCAAATGCGCTAATAATGACTGCTGGCTTGTGCGCCATGGTGGTCTCCAAGAAAGTGCTGCTGAAAGGCCATATTATTCTGGGTATGATATCGTGTCACAAGTCAGCAGGATGTTGCTAGCCCGAGACATGCAAATCTAGGCTCGAAGAATGGCTTTCGAACATTCTCTGAAAACCTAAGGTTCTGCTCCGACGTAGATTTCTGCCGACACTCGGTCTAAATCCACGCCACTTAAACGACTTGTGTCTCTTGCGATCCGATGCTGCGTTTCGGCTACTTCTCCACGGGCACTAGACGCACGTAATCTACCGCAACCATATAGCCTCTAATCGCGTCGGCATTGGCTCCCATGATCTCTAGGCTTAGGCGATGGTTGCCCATGTTCAGTGGGACGTTTGCATAAGTCAGCACGCCAGTAGTGATCACCTCGGGGCCGTTGAAGAGATCCACATGCGCATCAAGAACAATGTCGTCGATGGACAATTTTACGATGCCGTAATCACGTGCTCGAGTGAGGACGATCTCAACGTCGTACACACCTGCCTGCTCAACGGTAATTTCCAAAGCCAATTTGTCGCCCGGCTTGGCACCTGTCCACCAGAGATGATCCTTGCCGCTCCAATGATCCGCGGCAAAACCACCCATATTCTGGCTGACAGCCGTACCACCCGTTTTTCCCACGATCTTCATGGATTCCCCTTCAATCGCTCCGAGAACTTTGCCCGACTTCGCATCGATCGGAGATGTCGGGCCTGCGAGTACTACTTGGTGGGGACTTCCCAAGTAGGCGATCAGATCACGAACTTCGTCTTTTGTCATCGGATCAAGTTGTCGTTCTGGCATCATGGAGACACTCGACAAACTGCGTTCTTCAATCTCCGACTTCGGCACGACCACCTTGTCGTTGATTGTCTGAATTGTGAGCGCGCTGTCAGACTCCTGTTTGAGTAATCCACTGATCGTGCGACCATCTCTCAAGGCGACGACGGTCATCTGATAATCACGGCCTACGATCGCGCTGGGGTCAAGCATATTTTCAAGAATATAATCAAGATTAGCTCGGTTCGAACCTGTGATATCAGGGCCAATCTGGCCACCAGTACCGAATAGAAGATGACAATTCTGACAGGTCTTGAGGAACACACGGCGACCATTTCCCGGATTTGCCTTCGCGAGCAATTTTGGCGTTAACTCTCTCTTCCACGCAGCTACCTGCTCTTTTCGATCGGTTGAAGTTTCGCGAATCTCACCCCAGTGAGCTTTAAGGAGTTCGTTGAGTTCCGCATTGTTGAACGACAGGATCTGACGCACATGGTAGGCGTGCAAATCAGCACTCGGGACGTCACCCTGCGCAATGCGAGTCAGCAGTAATTTTGTCCATGCCGGTCGTGAAACAATCGTACTGACTGCATCCGCTCGAACTTCGTTGCTGAATTGCTGGTAATGGTGCAACAGTGTCGCTGGTGTTCTGTCATGTTCGAGCGTGGAGAGGGCCTTAATGGCAGCCGACTGCAAGTCCGTGTTGGTCAAGACAGTATCGCTCAGCAGCACGGCGGCTGTCTCTTGATCCTGCCCCTTAACCAGAACATCGAGTGCCTGCCGCCTGCGGACGTGGGATTGTTCAGGATCGGCCAATAATGCCCGCATGGGGCCGAAGACTCGCTGATCTCCAAACAGGACGGCTAATTGATCAACGCGATCACGCACGTCCTGCTCAGAGCTTTTTGTCAATGCCTCGTACGTCTCCTGCCATGCTGCGGGCATCGGAATGGCCACACGGCCTTCGAACGACGCCATCATTTCGTCCATAATCAGTATCTGTAATTCACCGTCGTTTGTCCCACCAAGCGCCGCAACGACGGATGGCAGAGTGTCATTCTGGGCTGCCGCTCGACGGAGAATAAAACGCCGCAGAGTTGGAATCTTTGTTGTCAAAGCCAGCTCAATTGCCTGCTTTGGATTATCGGCAACTAGGGGTTCAACACCATACCACACCATCAGTGGCAGATTGTGGTCGTCAGCATCTTCGACATGCATCGCCAACGCAGACGCAATGCCCCAACGCTGGTTGTGAGGAAGACGTTGCAGGGCGGAGGTCAGGTACAGTCGCACAACCGCAGATGGATCAAGCGCAGCAAGCTCCTGCAACTGTTGCAGGACAGCGTCAGAGATTTCCTGATCTTCTAGTTCAAGCTGAATTGTCCATGCTCGAATGTATGCTTCTTTGTCCTGGAGTAATCTCTGAACTCGAGCTTCGGTAAGACCACCTACAACATGCAAACTCCACAAGTATCGCAGCCGAAGTGTCACAGCTTTGGAATCGTCGCTCGCCATCGTCCAGAGACTTTCAACGGCCTGCTGCGAACAGCCTCGTTCCATAAGCAACCGCCGCGCAGTACGGAAATGCCAGTCGTTCCGATGTTCATGGGCCGCCAAGAGTTGCTCTTCAGTCCACGCGGAACCGTCAAATATGGCACGTGCCGTGTCGCCATACGAAATGCGATAAATCCGCCCGTTTGAACGATCCCAGATTTCGGGGTTCGTGCGATGGCAGGCGTGCTTGTCGTACCAGTCGATCAGGTACACACTTCCGTCGGGACCGTATCGCAGATTGATCCCGCGGAAATAGTGATCGTTCGCCAGCAGCAGATCTTTGCCGTGATGGCCAACCATCGCCGAGCTGCCGGCCTCGGCTTCTAGAAGATCGCAGTTGATCCGATTTCCATGCACGTTATTGAAGAAGATCTGATTCCGATATTCATCCGGCCAGTTGTCACCCAAATAAATCATGGCTCCGCAATGAGCGTGACCACCACCAGCATCTGCTGTGGCACCGGCCGCTTTTGGCTCATGTCCCCACCATGCAGAATCGGCGATATTCCCCACATAGTGGGCGTGATCAGCGATCGTCTTAATGTCATCGTAGGTGTATGGGTTGAAATGCTGGCCACCTTGCCGAAAATAGCGGCCTCCCTGAATGACGTGCCATAGATGCGGAATTACACAGGCGGTAAGAAAGGCTTGTCCCTTGTCATTGAAGTCTACGCCCCACGGATTGCTGGTTCCGTTCATAAACGCTTCAAAAACATCTTTTTGAGGATGGTACCGCCAGACGGCCGCATTGAGCGGCAAACGGTCTTTGTCCGCCGCACCCGGCTTGCCGACCTTGGAATGTGTGAACACACCATGACATCCGTAGAGCCATCCGTCCGGTCCCCAGATAAACGTATTAAGGGTCTCGTGTGTGTCCTCCCACCCAAATCCATCCCGCAGCACGATGCTTCCGGGCGGTACATCTTTCGGGAATTTGACTGCTGTTTGCCCTGTGTCGCTCAGGCTGCGATCGTCTTGCGTGATTCCTTCATCAGGCACGTCATCGCCATTGCGATCAGGGATAAACATGAGATAAGGAGCGGCCCCAATGTAGACCCCACCAAAGCCAACTTCCATCCCGCTGACAAGGTTCAGACCCTCAATGAACGTCTTTGAAGTATCAAAAACACCATCGCCGGTCGTGTCTTCAAAGATCAAAATTTTATCTTTGCCTTCGCCAGCAGGAGCACGCAGCGGATAAGTGTGCGCTTCCGCAACCCACAATCGTCCTTTGTGATCAAAACACATAGCCACGGGCTGATGCACCAGTGGTTCACCAGCGGCAAGCTGCACCTTAAAGCCCGGTGGCACAGTCATGTTCTTCGCGGCATCTCCCGGCGACAATCCTGCGGCCGTATCTTTTCGCTTTTGGGGTTGAGCCTGCTTGAATTCTTCAGCAGTCACCGCCTGCGCCACATGCCTTAAAACATTGGCCCCTTTCATCCCGCCGCAGACAATATCGCTGAGGCCATCTTGATTGAGATCTGTGACAGCAAGTCCACGCCCAATCCCCGCTTCGCCGTCGGCAAGATGAGGGATGTAATCGATGCTACCATCTTCATTGCGGCTGAGTTCAAACCAGTAAACTACCGCACCCGCATCCCACATCGGGCTTTGGGCATGGTGTGACCAGTAGGTTTTTCCCGTAACAATGTCGAGCAATCCATCGCCGTTCATGTCGGCAAGTTTGACCGCGTGAAGTTCGGTGAACAGAATTCCGTAGGGGCTGTCTGCTTTTGTTGTGCCGAGCAACAGATGTTGTTCGAAGTCAATTTCCCCGTCAGCATTGGTACCCGTGTTTTCGTACCATGCCAGACCAAAATCATGGGCACTCAATGCGGTAATAATGTCCGCATCCTGATCTCCATCAACATCGTAAGCGAACATGTCTGAGCCGGCGCGAGCGAACGGATACTTATGGAATTCCCAGATGGCTTCCACCGTTGCCTGAGCCGGTTGTTCCATCCAACCATCTGTGGCAATCATGTCGATGCGTCCGTCGGAGTTCACATCGCCTAAACCCAATCCATGGCCAAACGGATGAGGCGCAGTCGGTTCAGAAATTGAGAAAAACTGCCACTCAGCAAGTGGATCTGCTGCCTGCGGAACATAGAAGCCGTAGTTGCCTTTTCGCGTGCACACAAGTTCTGGCACACCGTCGCCAGTGATGTCCGCAAACTGCGGCGCTTCGTTGCCAACGGAATCAGCCACCTGATGTTTTTCCCACAGTCTCGTCAGCCCATCGTTGCCCGGATTTTGATAGACGTAGGCTGCCGTGCCGGGAAAGCCCACGACCAAAATGTCGTTCGCACCATCTTCGTCGAAGTCGTAAACCCAGTTGAAAAAATTGTCAGCGTAGCCTTCGCGATTCTGAGGTACCGCAGCGTAGATTTCCTGCTTCACAGTGAATTCAGGGCCGGCGTACCAGTGCGGTCCGTAGACGATATCCATCGTGCCGTCAGCATTTAGATCGCCCGCGGCGATGCCTTCCGCGTAGTACACATCCGATAATTGCTGCCTCGCAAACGAATGCAATTGGAATTCTTGAGCCGTCACAGGGGACACAATTGGCAGAAGTAAACAAATCGCCAAGACACGCATGGTCATTGCTAAGCACCCCGAATGATCGACAGCGAATTTTCAGAAACTGATGTCGCCCCGCAAAAATAACACCCAAGTGGCACATGTTGCCAAAATGCGACAAAAATAGCCACACATTGCATAATTCGGTCCACATTATGTTCCTCATATGAATTTCCCGCAGCTTACGCGGGACTCCTCGTCTCGTCTTCGCCCCCCCCCAAAGGATGCGAATCGCTTTTCTAGAGATCCGCAACTCTTCGCAACATTTTGTGACCTATCCTTTCAACGAACTGGATCGCCCTGAAAATGCAACGTGTGGTGGCACGTCGATTCAGGCGAGCGGAATTTAAAATTCGCGATCCACACTCGAATCCGTCCTGAATGCTGAACCTCAAACAATGTCACCTCCCCTGACACAATCTTCATCTTGCGGCGAACTCACGGATGATTTTCTGCCTCAATTGCTGGGGCTGAATTCAGCCGACGGGGCCGTGACGTCGCCGTTATGGCAACGCGGAAAAGCGAAAACTTCCCCTTGTGGTCTGCCATGGTTTCACATTTCGATGTTGACCGGGATTCTGGTGGCGGGACTCATAATCGGAAGGCTTCTGCAGGAATACGCGAGATTTGAAAATGCTCATCAATCGTTTGGAGCTAAGCTTTTGTGCGGAAACAGTGCCGCAACTTGGGTAGGATTCGGATTTGCCATTTACGGCTGCGTGATTAACCGACGGCTTAAACAAAAAATCCACAATCACGAACAACTTGGCCCATACTCGCTGCTGGAACTTATCGGCTCTGGTGGGATGGGGGATGTGTATCTTGCGGAGCACCAGTTACTCAAAAGGAAGTGCGCGATCAAACTGATCCGGAGAGACAAGACTTCCGACCGTCGCATGCTGGCCCGCTTTGAACGCGAAGTCAAAGCCACAGCGCAGTTGACACACCTAAATACAGTCCAAGTGTATGACTATGGACGTACTCAGAATGGAACGTTTTACTATGCGATGGAATATCTTGAAGGCTTGAATCTGCGACAGCTAGTAGATCAGTTTGGACCGCAAACGCCAGCTCGGGTGGTTTATATCCTACGCCAACTGTGCGGTGCGTTGCATGAGGCGCATTGCCGGGGACTTGTGCATCGCGATGTGAAGCCCAGTAATATTTTTTTGGCGGAGCGCGGCAATGTTTATGACATTGCAAAACTACTCGATTTTGGCCTCGTGCGACCGGCTCAATTTGGATCAGATACGATTTGCTGTGTCAGCGGGGAACTTCAGGGATCACCGCAATTCATGTGTCCTGAACAATCGCGTGGTCAGAAGCCTGACTGCCGAGGCGACATTTATTCGCTCGCACTAGTAGGCTTTTATTTGCTTTCGGGGCGCGTTCCGTTCGAAGATGACAACCCTGTCGTGTTGGTAGTTGCTCATGCGACGATCCAACCTCCATCTCTGGAAGATTTTGGAGTAGAGGTACCGTCGGACCTCTCAAACATTATTAAAAAGTGCTTGAGCAAGCATGCCGCAGAGAGGTTTCAGACGCCTCGTGAACTCGAGGATGCATTGGATGGCTGCGTCTGTAGCCATGCTTGGTCATGGCGTGATGCCGAAGCGTGGTGGCAACGACATCCGAAACCGGCTAAAAGTCAAGCCCTCGAACAGACCCAGTTGGCGTTGCAAACCCAAGCGGTTGGCAGTCCCGTCGTAAAAGATCCGGAAGAAACCTTGATTTTTAAAATCAATCGTTTGGAATTGGAAGGCGTCTTGTGAATCTCGAAAACTTGTGACGTCAATGGCCAAGCAAGGCGTAACCGTTGTTGTCAAAGATTCAATTGAAGCCACGTTGAAGGATCATGCGCGACAGGAAAATCATCGCCTACACTCAGCGGCAACTGCCCCAATTCAGTGTCTTCCACGACGACGTAAAACCCCAAGTGGCCAATCTCAGGCGTCTCCGCAAAGCCGGGTATCTGTCCCGCTGGGATCCAAAGTTCCATTCGATAACCATCGCTGACCGTTTGAACAGAAATCACTACCCTTTTCGCATCCTGCGGGCGGTGTGTAGAACGTTGCTGAGCCATGTCGATAAACTGTCCGGTCGGAAGGTCATCAGCCGCTTCGTCTGCGGGTAAAATTTGCAAAGCTGTACAAAATTGAGTCGCCCGATGAACGTTGTTTGTGTGTCTCGTATCAATGCAGACTAACACATAATCGGAATGCTTCAGGTCGTGACGCCGCCCTGAAATTTCTGATTTCTTGCCATGCACAAGCAACTCCATTGCGAGGCCATCCGGATTCCACGCAAGCCTGACATCAAGGCGCGCTGTGCCTTCATTCATCGCGGCTGGGACGAAGACGCGAGCGGTATCCGGGAGTTGCATTCGCCTCCCATTTTTTCGAGGTAGATCATCTATTTTTGGAATGGACAGTTGATACTGAAACAGAAAAGATGGTGGCACAATCATGGTTTAGACTCAGCATGCTTTGCCAAAAGTTTGTCCGGAGGAGGTTCGTTGTCAGGCGGCGAAACGGCTTCCATTTTCATGACAATGGGATACAGCCATCGAGCCCAGAGGAAGTACTGGACCACGAAAAATAGGACCATTCCAAAACCGGCTAACACCATCAGCAAGACACCGGGGATCACAACGGCCGCCAAGCCGATAAATGCGGCACTCAGGAAAAACCCCACAAATAACGCGATGGCGACAGTGGGTGGCTGAGCCTCGCGCTGCCTTGCCGCCCGTGCCCTTGGGAGTGGCAACTCGGTCATACGAGTTTTCCGTGGCGGATAATGTCACTCAACGCATCGTACCGAATCTGCATGCCACTCTGAATGGATGTTAACACTTTGGCTTCAGTCAACAGATAGCCGAGCATCCCGCCGGGCGGCTCGAAATTGATCCGATCGATCAGCCGGCACTGTTTGTCAGTAATAATTTCAATCCGCTGTTCATGCTTCCATGCCCGCAGTGGTCCTTCCACTTGGTCTTCCATGATCTTGAGATCTTCTACAGTCACATATTCATGAGTCGCTCGCTGTTTGAATCCAAAGGCCGTGACTCTGAATTCAATCCGACTCCCTAATGTGACGATCGCGGGCGCTGACAGGATTTCCAGCTCCAGATCTGGATCACTGATCTGTGCCAAGTTGCCCGTGCGTCCCAAAAATATCCGCAGGTCCGCAGCCGCACATTCAAAGATCGACGATGACAGGGATTCCGGCATAATGTTAATCCCGTATAGGTTTCTGGGCCAGAACTTGGTCTAAATGGGCTTGAAGGCTTTGTTTGACATCTTCCGGAGCCAATGTCAGAGCTGTTTCAAGCCATTTTTCTGCTTCCGCGAACTGCCCATTTTCGGCCAACGCCGCCGCAAGTGTATCAAGTGTATTCCATTGCTTGTACGCAGACATGACGCACGCCTGTTTTGCCAAGGTCAATGCGCGATTTTTGTTACGGATCGACTCTTCAGGCGCTGTCGCCAGCAACCACGCCAAATCGTTCACCGCTTGGTACGACTTTGGGCTGAACTTGATGGCGGATTCAAGGTCGACTATCGCTTTGGCGTACTGGTTCATCTCGACGTAGGCAAACGACCGGTTCTCCAACGCATTGACGTACTGCGGGTAGATCTTCAACGCCTCCGTAAAATCCCCAACAGCCTTGTCCAATTGGTCAAGTTTCTGATGCACGACTCCGCGATTATTTAATGCTTCTGGGTACTGTGGTACCAGATCCAATGCTGCTTGCAGATCTGCTAGGGCGTTGTCCTGTTCATCGAGCCCGATGTAAGCCAACGCACGGTTGTTGAGCACAACAGGATTGTTTGCTTCGATCGTGATGGCTTCGGTAAAGTCCTTAATCGCAGCTTTGTAGTCACTCTGCAGATATCGAACTTGTCCACGATTATTGAGAGCCCCGGCATTACGTGGTTCCAGCCGCAGACTTTCCGCAAAATCAGCTACGGCCTGCTCATACTTTTTGTGGACGATATAGGCGACGCCACGCAAATGATAGTTCTGTGCGGTCTTCTGTTGCGCGATCCGCTGCGAGAATGTTTCGATGGCAGTATCAAATGGGACTGCGTCTCTTTCCCAAAGCCAGCCACCCTTCTCAGCAATCCACATCCATTCGCCATTTGTCAGCGAGACCGTAAAAACCTCCCCAACGTAACTCTCCCAAACCGTGGCCACAGGCGTCCTCAATTTCGCCTTTTCATGGGTGATAATTACTTGTCTGCCAATGCGTGGATCCTGCCTGTTCAAATTGATTTCTGCGGGCTGCCCACAGACTTCGGCAGAATTCCCAGAGAAGTAGGAGCACAAGACCACGGCCGCAAAAAAGCTAAAGCGACTCATTCAGCAAATGCCCTAGCGAAAAAAAAGGTTCAAAGCGGACATGTTTCTAATAGTTGCGGTAGCGCCGCCCGAATTCTGGCCGCATGTTGCAAGGTCACAAGCGACAGTGGCGGCGCGACAAGTGGACGACATAAGCCAATCTCGTGCATCGCCTGTTTCAGGCCTGGGATCAGTTTCATCTGACCGCCATCGTCATAATACACACTTTCAAAGATATGACGAATCAATAATTTTTGTGCGTTAATCCCGGCATGATCGCCTCGTGTCGCGGCTTTGTAAAGCGAAGTATAGACATGCGGCAAAAAGTTTGCTCCGCCGCATACCCCACCTGCGGCACCTAAGATCACGGCTTCCGCTAAGCGTTCTTCCGGACCCATGAAAATCTTGAAATCACTCCGTTCACGATGCCGGCCGCAAAGACTCTCAAAGTAGGCCATGTCTCCGCCGCTATCCTTAATTCCGATGATGTTCGGATGCTGCGATAATGAATCCACGATTTCCGGATCAAGCACAATTCCCACACAGGACGGCATGTTATACAGCATTAAGGGTAAGGGCGATGCCGTGGCAAGTGCGTCAAACCAACTTTCTAAAGCTTGCTGGGAAACATCAAAATAAAACGGGGCCGCTGCCACGATCGCCGCCGCGTGGCAGCGTGACGCGTGCGTGGCTAGGGCAATCGATGCGGCTAAACATGTCTCAGTGACACCCACCAACACAGGGACTTGCCCGGCGGCTGCTGCGCACGTGAGTTCTATCATTTCGGCCCGCATCTGAGGGGTCAATGAAGGCCCTTCACCCGTCGTCCCTAGCACGAATAATCCCGAGACTCCTCCTGAAATCAAGTGTTGCACAATTCGACTGACAGCTGGAGCGTCAATCTGATCCGCCGCCAGAAGCGGCGAGACAATAGGTGGAATCACACCGGAGAAGCCTGACATGCGGTTTTGGTGCTTCGCTGAAAAGTGGCCAGCTTAGGGCAGGGGCAGGGGTCAAATACTTCAGTATGCACGCGAACCAACCCAATGCCTGCCGAATTCATCCTAGAGAAAAATATTTTTCAAGTCCGTCCGCTGCCCCCTCAGCAAGTCGCTATCCCCCGCGTGGGCTCGCGTGTTGTGTTGCCCGATTTACGAGAATTTGGACATATGCGTTGTTGATCCCCGATATTCTGACAAATCCGGCTCCCCAAAAACCTCTAACGCAAACCCGCGCGGAGGATAACTGATGCGAATCCCAAAAAATTAGCGAAACGATGGCGAAATTCAAGCCCCGACGGCTATTCCGTCCCGTTTGATGTTGATCTGAAATTCAATCAACTTTTTCAAGTTGTCACTCAACATTCTTCACATGTCAGTCCGAAAACCCACGCATCGCGATGCAGCAATTCTTGCCGGAGTCTAGCACTTGTCATCCATGGTTTGGCGATAAAGCCTGTGTTGCAAGCAAGTTACAAACGTCACGCTAAGGCAAATTTCAGTGACAACTACCGTTTTTTTGCGAGAACAGAGACCCAAATCGATAAACAATGTTTGGGTTGACCTTGACTTCAAGGTAAACTTCTTGGCTTGCAAAAAATGCACGCATTTGAACATTTGAATGCTGTCTGGATTGCTGATTCAAGTTGAGAGCGATTTGTCGACCACAATTTAATTCCGAATCAGACTTTTTGATGGTTGAATAGGCAGTGATTTGAAAAGTTTGCGTTGGGTGGGGTATCGCCCACTGAGGCCGCTTCTAAACTCAGGGACTGCTACTTCGATTTTTTCCGAGGAGAAACGATGTATACTTTGCTGACGGGTGCCACCGGATTGGTGGGACGATATCTGGTTCGTGACTTGCTTTTGAATGGTCATCAACTGGCTGTTGTTGTAAGGCCATCTCGCCGCCAATCGCCACGCGAACGCATGGAAGAAATCATGCAGCACTGGGAACGTGAACTGGGCCGCCAATTGCCTAGACCCATTGTGCTCTCCGGTGACATTACCGAAACAGGCTTCGGGCTTTCTGGTGAAGACACGGCATGGGTGAAGCAAAGCTGTGATGCAATCATCCACAGTGCCGCCATTTTGGAATTTTATGGTAAAGATCGGGCCGCTGAGCCGTGGCGTACGAATCTGAACGGCACTCAAAACATGATTGATTTGTGCCGCGATCTGGAGATTCACGACATTCATTACGTGTCCACAGCATACGTTGCTGGATATCAAGATGACCGCGTGATGGAGAGCAGTCTAGATGTCGGTCAGTCGTTCAGGAATGACTATGAAGAAAGCAAGTTCATGGCCGAATCGCTCGTGCGGGCGATTGACTTTGCCAACCATGTGACTGTCTATCGTCCTGCAGTCATCGCCGGCGATTCAAGCACGGGCTACACCAACACCTACCACGGAATTTATTTGTATCTGCGGCTGATGGCATTGATGATCCCGACACTCCCCGTGGGACCGGACGGAAAACGTTACACCCCGATCCGCATGCGGATGACGGGTGACGAGAGGCGAAACATTATTCCCGTTGAATGGGTTTCGGCGGTGATGTGTCGTTTGTTCGAAACCAAGGAAGCCCGGGGACTGACGTACCACATTGCTCCTGAGAATCCGATCACGTCAGGTCAGATCATTGAATACTGCGGAGACTGTTTCAACTCGACAGGTGCTACCTTCTGCGGACATGATGAAATTGATCCACCGGGTCCAAGCCGGGACGAAAACGAAGATCAATGGATGTTCGAAAGAATGTATTGGGAGAATGCTGAAACATACGCTCCGTACGAACGCAGCGACAATGTTTTTGATCTTTCAAACCTTAAACGATTTACAGGCGATATCGTTTGTCCCGATTTCGACCGCACGGTGATGAGCCGTTATATCGAATATGGAAATGAAGACCGCTGGGGCAAACGTAGAACTGAGACCGAGGGCGTGTCATTCTGGGCGGAAGAACAACTCGCAGCGTTATCACGTGAGCTGACGAAAAACGGCGTACAGACGATCGGCTTGGATGTCAGTGGACCGGGTGGTTGCCAAGTGACAGCGGTTGTCTCGCGCGCCGGGATCCATTCGGTGGTACGCGGTTTGCCTGAGGATACGTTTCCAATACTGCACGTATCAAATGCAGAAATTGCCGAGATGCTTCAGTCGACCACGGCCAAGAATCTGGCAAAAGGTGACTGGGAGCTCCAGGAAGGGATGTCAGCTGAAGCCCTAAGCGAACTCCTGCTGGGTGCGTTCCAACCAGATTCAGTCGGATCGCGTGCTTGATTTGGTGACTCGATTCGTTCCCACGGATCCCGACGTTGGCTTTGCGTTGCTAGCAGTCAATAATGGCCGCCCATGAGGGTGGCCATTTTTTTTTCCACCTCCGGCTGGGTAGCGTCTGTCGCGCTGCGTTCATCAGAATTCACGGACAGATGTCATCCCGAATCCTCGGCCACTTCCTGTCTGCTGGGCGGACTTCGGCTTCGGGCCGCATGCGAAAGCGTTCGAGCCTGCTGTGGCAAGTCGGACGGCGATCCAGTTGGTCATAATTGTTACCATGGAATTGCTGTTTGATCATACCTGAACTTTGCGTTCCCGCCATGAACTGATCAGAATAACGGTTTTCTTAAGTCGTGTCCCTTTTTTAGACGGGTCATGTGTGTGTTCTGTCGATGTGCCATTTTCATTTTTCTGATTGCCAGCTCAATTCTGTCTGTCGGCCAACGAGCGACAGCGTCTGCCCCGAAGGCACTGCATCCGATTTCAGTGACGGAAGCCAGCATCTTTGTCACGCGTTCAAAAGCTATTGTGCGGATTCAGATGTTTGCCGAGGATCTGATTTTGTTTCAGGGGCTTGAACCAAACGATCAGGACCGTATCTCACCGGAAGACCTCACACGCGGCTTGGCCGACCACCGGCAGTTTTTGTTGGAACGCGTGACTCTGCGTGACGCCAAAGGCGAACCAATCAAGGGAGAAGTCACCGATGTTAAGCCGTTCGTTATTCCGGTCGACGGAATCCTCAGCACCGACATGATGCTGCATACGGCAACGTACGAACTGGAGTTTTCATTTTCAGAGCCGCCTGAATTCCTGACAATTCAACAGGATATGAGTGATGAGAACTTTATCATTCCCAGTGAGATGAAACTCACCGTGCATCAATCCGGCACGGCGTTAAATTATACCGAATCACTACTGCCCGGAGCTTCGACGTCTGTGCGTTTTGACTGGGAGCAGGGCATCACCGAAGATGCGTCAGACGCTGAATGGGAGACGTGGTTTTCCAAACAGCGTGAAGCGACGCTCGGAATCACCAGTTACAGCAGCGTCTATTCGTTCGTGTACATCGAGCCTAACGAAATTCGGCACGAAATTCTCATTCCCCTCGCGACACTGAAGACCATTTTGCCGGTGAAGAGTCGAGACGCGTCGTTTATTGAGATCGATGAGCAAGATCCCATTCGGGCTTTGATTCGGGATTGGCTGCGGGACGAAAATCCAGTCACGATCAACGGGATCCGGGTGTTACCCGAGTTTTCTCGGATTGACTTTTACGGCCTTGATCTTCGCGATTTTGCCGCACAGGCGGCGGAGCAGAAAGTCAGCCTTGCCAGTGGCCGGATCGGCATCATTCTACGCTATCGAGCACCAGACGATGCCGTCCGTGAGACTACTATTACGTGGGAAAAATACTATTCAAAGATGAACAAGATTCAGTCCATTGTGATCTCGTATCCGGATCGAATCGACCGTTTTGAATTTTCAAAGCATAACAAGGCCGTCGACAATGTGCTCCAGTGGACATGCGATCCTACGGCCCTGCCGCAACCGATCAAACTCGTTCCCGCTGTCCTCGTTTCGCCACCGAAACTGATGATTCCCGTTGGCAGTCTGATCTGCTTGGCAATTGCGTTTGTCAGCCTGCGGATTTCGAAGACGTCCGTTCGTTTGGTGGTCAGCGGCGCAGCATTCATGCTGGCGATCGCAGGTTGGCGTTCTGCGGGTTTCGCCATCGAACATCCATGGCGGCGACCGCCAGAGTTGAGTGAAACGCAAGCGACTGAGATTTTTGAAAAACTGCATCAGGGTGTTTATCGTTCGCTGGATTTTGGGAGCGAGGATCGCGTTTACGACGTGCTCGCGACCAGCGTGGACGGCACCTTGCTGGAGAAACTCTATTTGCAGTTGCATCAAAGTCTGGAAATGCGAGAACAGAGTGGTGCCGTGGCCCGAATTCAGTCAATCAAATACGACAGTGGCAAACAGGCATCCCGGCCTTTGACCACGGTGCCGTGGCCTGGCTTTGAGTACAGTTCCACGTGGACCGTGGCAGGTACCGTCGAACACTGGGGACACATTCACGAACGCCAGAATCGCTTCGACGCAGTTTTTACGATTGAACCACGCGATGGCAACTGGAAAATCACGCGGATGGATATTGCCAACCAACAACAGATCGCCGCAAAAACTCGCCTGCGATAGTCGGAAACCAGATCAGTCCTTCAACTCGTACGCCATTGAGATTTCGCAAAAAAACGATGCATTGTGTGCATGCAAAGGCGCCTGCGAAGATACCGTTTAATAAAAGTCTCAGAACCATGAGTATTGACCGTCTGGTTTCCTCCCAAGGCATCCTGAAAACTGCTGATGGGGACGTCCTAGGATGCAGCTACCGCTGGCCTAGTGGTCAGTACTGTGCGATTCATACCGATCGTGGCATCATAGGTTGTGGCCTCTATGATTGCTCAGTCGCCACTCGTTTCGGGATGGCGCTCGCCATTGCGCGGGGAACGCCCGAACATCCGCTGTTCGAACCTGCGGATCTGCTGACTGCTTGCATTGTTGAAGTGAGCGTTTCTGCCGGACAGCTGGGAATCTTCGTTGGTATGACCGGAGCTGAGGCTCTGCATCAAATGCTGAAAGAATGATGATGCTTGGGATGCGACAGAGTCAATGTCATTCCGGCAGCGACGACGACAGCTGCAGGGAAAGTTGCACCCTGTGCGGCGGCGCGTCTGAATTTTTCCACAAGGACTCTGCTCGCCGCTATTTTCGTTGCCAAGGCTGCAGGCTTGTAATGGCTGACCCTCGAACATGGCCGACCCGTGAAGATGAAAAATCGTATTACGATTTGCACCAGAATGCCCCAAGCGACTTGGGTTATCGCCGTTTTCTGAATCGCATCTTCGAACCCCTGAATGCTCGTCTGGCTGCCAAGAGCCGCGGACTTGATTTTGGCAGTGGCCCCGGGCCCACACTTTCAGTGATGTTTACTGAGGCGGGACACATCATGCAGATCTACGATCCGTTCTATGCTCCCGCACCAGCCGTCTTGCAGAGTCAGTATGATTTTGTCACTGCCAGCGAAGTGGTGGAACATTTCCATCAACCTGGGGATGAGTTTGCGAAGTTATGGTCACTCGTGAATCCTCGCGGATGGCTAGGCATCATGACAAAACGTCTCCGCAATCCGGACTCGTTCACGCGGTGGCACTACAAGCAGGATCCTACCCACGTGAGTTTCTTTTCACTGGAAACCTTTCACTGGCTGGCTGATCACCTGCAGGCCGAATGTACTGTCCACGGAGACGATGTGGTCCTCTTCCAGCGACGATGACCTGAAAGTGAGTTGCTGACACGTGAACGGCAGCGTGTCTCGTTTGCCGGTCGCTTTCTTTTACGTGCAGCACGCTGCATTTAGATCTCACCATCCAATGCCATCTGATGGAAGCAGTGCGTGACTTTGTCTTGATTTTCGAGCAACCAGTCAATTGTCGGTTCATTTCTCATGGCTTTGCCGATTGCTTTTGAGATGGCAGCGCGATGTGTGCGGAAGAGGATTTCGTAATCGACATCTGCGGTGATCACAGCTGGGTCTAGCCAGACGGATACGATAATGCCCAAGTCGTTCGCTTTTTCTTTCGGAATATCGCCCGCGCGGACTGCATCAAGGACGCCATTGGCAATTGCGGCCTGCACTGTCCCCATCAAGATATTGGTATACTTCTCGTTTTTCACCGTCACCTTGCTGACCATCACGGTCACGGGCCGCACTTGGACATCACAATTCAGGATCGCGAAAACTTTGGAATGCCCTTTCGACTGATCACCCATCAGATTGGCGATCGCATTTCCAACCGGTCCATCAAGTTCCCCGATCACAACTTCTGGCTCAGCGGCTGACCAGCCTGCTTCATCTTCGACCAACGCTTCGCCAGTACGCATGACAATTCTCTGAGACATTTCCTAAACCTTTGTTGAATCATAAAAATAAAATGCCGGCAGAGGGACGATAAGCCGGGTTCTGTCGCGGGCGTTCATTTCTCTGGGATGTCAATTACTCGACACCTCAAGCAGCCGACCCGAAGGTATGACGAATCGGACAGATTCGTGGCAGTTCGAAAACTACCGTCCCTTCTGCTTGGCCTTGCTCCCAATGGGGTTTACCTAGCCGGCTCGGTTACCCGAACCGCTGGTGCGCTCTTACCGCACCGTTTCACCCTTACCTCCTGCAAAACCTTGCGGCCATGCCGATCGGCGGTTTGCTTTCTGTTGCACTTGCCCGATCCTCGCGGACGGTGGGCGTTACCCACCATCGTGTCCTATGGAGCCCGGACTTTCCTCTGAGCCTTACGACTCAGCGAACGCCTGTCCCTCTACCTGCAAGCTCGGTATTGTGGAAATTCCTGTGCGTTTAGCAATCGAGTCCGTAACTTAACCGCCAATTGAGTACATCGGGCGATCTGGCTGCACAAACTTTGCCGAATTGATCTCATGGCCTTCGTTCTTGGCTGCAATGCAGGCCAACATCAATTCCGCGATCTCAGCATCGGTCCCGCCCGACCTGAGCGTGGTCTTAACGTCGGTCTCTTCATGACTGAACAGGCAATTGCGAAACTTGCCGTCCGCCGTGACGCGAAACCGATTGCAGCTGGCACAAAACGGCTGGCTCACACTAGCGATTAGTCCAATCCGGCCGCGACCGTCGGCGAATTCGTAATCTTGGGCTGGTGCGTGTGTTGCCGCATTCCCGATGATTGCCAGCGGACCGTTCGCAACCACGACCATTGTGTTGGCTCCGACAGGCCTGAGTGGCCCGAATTCGGACTCTAGAATGGCGATGATCTCATGCGCAAACAACACTTTGTCCCGTTGCCATTGACCATCAGCGTCGAGCGGCATAAATTCGATGAAACGGACAATCGTTTCCGTGTCTCGCGCCATGTGACCGAATGGTACGATCTGATCTTCCGTCAGGCCACGGACCGATACGGCATTCAATTTAATAGGCGAAAACCCTGCCGCACGCGCTGCCTGAATTCCTAAAAGTACGCGTTCATATCCATCGCGACGTGTGACAGCCTTGAAGACCGTCGCATCTAACGCATCGAGGCTAATGTTGAGTCGTTTCAGACCGGCATCTTTTAGAAGTTGCGCCTGTTCGTCTAACAGAATTCCATTCGTAGTCAGCCCGATGTCGCGAATTCCGGGTACTGCCGCAAGCCGTTGGACAAGCAAATGTAGGTCGCGGCGGACAAGCGGTTCGCCACCCGTGAGGCGAATTCGATCGATACCAAGCGTCGTACCGACACGGACGATGCGTTCGATGTCTTCAAACGTCAGCAGATGCTCCTTGGGCATGAAATCCACGTTATCCGCTGGCATACAGTAAAAGCAGCGAATGTTACAACGATCTGTGACGCTGATGCGCAGATTGTTGTGGAGACGACCAAAGCGATCAAGCAGACGTCGTGGTGATTGGGTGTGGTTCATTCTGGTTGCTCACTGTCAATGGTCTCTGAATGTGACACAGCCCCGGAACTCTTAACAGGCTCCGCGGGCAGCCATTCCATCCGACCGTCAGCATAGTGCTCCTTCTTCCAAATTGGCACACTGTGTTTCAGCGTGTCGATCAGCCATCTACCGGCTTCGAAAGCCTGAGCGCGGTGCGGCGAACTGACAACAACAGCCACCGCGATATCTCCGAGTGCCAGTTGTCCGTAGCGATGCGACATCGCCACTTCGATCACTGAGAATTGTGCCCGGACTTCCGCCTCAAGGCGTTGCATTGCGGCCGTCGCCATTTCGGGAAACGCTTCGTATTCTAGCCATGCCGTCCGCGCCTCACCGGTGAACTCACGCACCGTCCCCAGAAACAGCACGACCGCACCCGCCTGATGACTGCGCACGGATTCGGTCAGTAACGTAAAATCAATCGGTTGCTGAGTCAATTCGATCACAATTAACCTCCGCTTACAGGCGGAAAACAGGCCACCACATCGGTCTCCTGCAGCACCCGATCGTCTGAGGCATAATCGTGATTCACAGCCCAGAGCAAGGTTCCTGTCCTCGTTGCCAATGCCGGCAATGACTGCAGCAATGCCACACGTGCCTGAGCGACAGTAGCGGCCTCTGGAAGGTGCAGTTCAAACGATTCACAACCCGCGATTTCGCGAGCGGCGGAGAAAAGTAAAATAGACAGTTTCATGCGGACGCTTCATAGCAGGTTCACCGCCGATGTCATGCTATCCAAGCAGGCTTCCGCAGGTTCCTCTCGGAAGTTCTCACGAAACCGGAACCTCAGCATCCTCAATTCGACTTGAATAACCGTATTGCTCAAAGATCCATTTGATGCGCCCGTAAATTTTTTGCATCATTTGGCGATCCATGCGGAACGAATTCTTTTTATAGGCCATTAATTCCGACAATTCCGCCTTGATCAATGGTTCGACCAACGACCAACTTTCCAATCCCAGAACTTTGTAAATCTGCGCGACTTCACCAAGGGGATCGACCTCCAAGTCCTCAAACCGTATTTCGTGAAGGTTGCCGGCAGGAATAAGCGACTTCGTGTCCTCGTACGTGCGAATGCACTTCTCGTACATCATCACCATTTCATCTTCGCTGCCTTCCATGCTGTTTGGAAATAACGCGTTCTCAGCAAACATCGTTTGCCGCAGATGCATCGACGAATTGTAGACAGCGTATGGATCGCGATAAATGTAGACAAACTTTGCGTTTGGAAACATCTCCAGCAGGGTTGCCACACGGTACGTGTGGCTGGGCGATTTCAATACCACCGGCCGGTTTTTGCGAATTGTCAACTTTTTAATCAGCCTCAGCAAAGACGCCTTCCATGTGGTTCTTTCGTCTTCAGTCATATCGCGTGGATCATAAAACCGCCCGTAAATATCCTGACGCATAGGGAATCCCGTCATTAGATACGGTGACAATCCGCAGTCAATTGCCAAAGCAATTTCATCTTCCTGCGGGGTGTGCCAAGTCGTCGCCATGTTGTCCATCGGCCGCGTCTTGGGAATAATATACTTTGTCAGCTTTGTGACGATGCCTTCCGTGAGCAAAAAATTTCCGGGATACAGGCACTGGTATAGATTAGCGTAGGTCATCTCCGGATCCATGGTCATCAAATTGTGCAGCAATGTCGTGCCGCTCCGCCAGTGTCCAAGAATAAAGATTGGCGGATGTTCTACTTCCGTGCCCGCAACCTTGCGCCCGTAAACAATTGACTCAAGCAGATTTTGGGCGGACGTAAGTACGCTCAAGGCCGTGATCGACGCCCAGCGAAAAGCATATGGCATTGTGAATTTCGGCTTATAACTGAGCAGCCGCAACCAGCCGCTTACCCCCAAGCCGTGCCACATGCAGATGACGCCCTGACGCGACACCTTTACTTGAGCGTCCTGCAGGTTGAGGACTGAGGTTTGTCCTACACGCTCGGAATGAGTTGAGTTTGCCATTTTTAACGGGATGGTTGAGTTCACCATCGGTGCGTATCCAAATCGATAGAAATTCAAGCAAGACGATATCAGTAGGAATAGTATCGGTACAACCGAAATCACGTGCCTTACCCAAATGCCTTCGAAAGTTTATTCCGGTTAATTTTGATCGATTGCTGTCCTTGCGGCTTCCCCAACCGCATTTTCCCGTGGATCATAGAACCCGGATTTGAAACAAGCCTGCTCAGGTTTGTACACCTTCGGCAAGGATTCACCTACATTGAGTGTGAACATTTAGCATTCCTCAAGGGCTCGTTGGCTCAAGAAATGCGTTTTTGTGATGGCAGCCCGCGGGCGGCCGCGTTTTAAATCACACCGCTGCTTCGGGAGTTTGCTGTGAAGTCATTCTTTAAAACTTTGCCCTCGTTGGGGGTATCCCTTCTATTCAACGTGGCAGTAATTGCCGCCCTCTACTTCGTGCATCGTTCACTGCCCGTGTTTGCGAAGGAGATGCTCCTCGAATCGATCTTCACGGAGGAAATGCCTCAGGAAGAAATAACCCGCGAAGTGGAACTCGACACCGCCCCCGCTGAAACGCTCAACGTAATTGCCGGAGGTACTCCATCGACCGCAGTTGGCGCGTCGGCTCAAGCTGCGGCAGCCCCGGTCAATGTGCAAAAAGCTGCAGTGATGAAAGAAGTCAATATCCGACCGGTGACCACCGATGTGGGCCTGCCTTCAGACGAAATGCTGGGACAGGAATTGGGTGAAGGCGAGATTGTAGGCGAAGTGGGCTCCATGGTCGAAGGCTACGGTGCCGCGATGGGAATCATCACACAGGAAATCATTCGCATGATGCGCCAACAGAAAGTGACGGTTGTCTGGCTGTTTGACGAATCCGGAAGTATGAAAGATGACCGCAAAGAGATCCGCGAAAATTATCTCCGCGTACTCCATGAACTGGAAGTCGCCGCCACCACCGATGAAGAACTGAAGAAAGGCAGCGAACAATTACTGACAGTCGTGGCCAGTTACGGCCAAGGCATTCACGAACATACTCCGCGGCCTACCGCTGACCTCGACATGATTAAAGCCGCCATCGACAAAGTTCCTGTGGATGAGTCCGGCCAAGAAAACATGTCTCAATCCATTGCCACGATTGTCAATAAATACAAACAGACGGCGATTCGCGGCAAACGAAAATTGGCTGTGATCGTGGTTTCTGACGAGTCCGGTGATGACGGTGATTTTGTTGAAAATGCCATCTCCGAAAGTCGGGCTGCAAAGGCACCCCTCTATTTTCTCGGACGCGAAAGTATGTTTGGCTTTCCCTACGCACACCAGCGCTGGGTTGACGAACCGACCGGAGAAGAGTTTTGGATTCGCATCCGCCGCGGGCCCGAAACGCCATATCCGGAGTGCCTCCAATGGAATGGTCTGCATTCTCGATGGGACACGCAGTCTGCAGGCTTCGGTCCCTTTGAGCAGGTCCGCATGGCTCGGGAATCGGGGGGGATTTTCTTTGTGCTTCCGGGTGATGAAAGCACACTGGTTGGCGAAGGCGCGAATGACCGACGAAAATACGATTTTCTGTCAATGAAAGAGTATCAACCTAATTTGATTTCGCGGCCGGAATATGTCCGAGACCGTTCTACAAGTGAGTTCCGCGAAACGATCTGGAGCGTGATTGCGACTTTAAATCCAAACAGCGACAAGCTGCTGTTTCAGGCATCCGATCCTGAGCTGAATATTCAAACCGAACATTTTCCGCTGCCTGTAGAAGGATTCCGGACGGCTGCCGCTACGCAAGTTGTCAAGGCCGCACGCGCGATGCAACTTATCGAACAGGCGATTGGTCTGCTGGAAAAAGTCAAACCACTTCGCGCCTCTGAGGCGAGTCAGCGTTGGCGGGCAGGTTACGATCTGGCACTGGCCCAATTGTATATCTTTCGGCTGCGATTGTATCAGTTTCTGCTGGTGATGGATCAACACGCCAATCAGATGCCGGCGCCGAAGAACCCAAACTCGAACGAATGGAATCTTTGGTGGAATACCCAAACCATCGTCCCCGAAGACGCGCAGTTCAGTCGGCTGAAAGCTGCGTTTGGGATGAAGCAGTCCCGCGACGAATATCTCGAAATGATCAAGACCGAAGAAGCCGCCGCCGTCGCTCGTATTAAAGCGGTGACCGTCGTTCATCAAGGCACCCCTTGGGCCCGCCGTGCTCAGACGGAACTGGATATGGGATTCGGCTTCGTCATCGGCGATCGACTTTGGGATCCGTCCGGGAAACGCACCGAAGCCTCTAAACGCGTGCCAAATCTGTAGAGCTCTTGCGGTGAACTATCCTCCCCGCGAGTTGGTTTGAGATGAGCGAAAAATCTTGGGAACCTTGTTCGGATCTATTTTCAAGTGGAAAGGATACGAGGCATGCTCTTGAAGCAGCTCACCAAAGCACGCATCAAGATCGGTTAGCAACCGGGCGACGTCAATTCTGCCGCAGGTTGGAGCAAACGGACTCAAGTACATGCCGCAAGAACTTGCCATGCGTCGAGCTCCGCCAAGATTCCCCTCTTCAAAATGAAACAAAGCGACAGCAGCTTGGATGAGTCCCTGAAAGAAAGGCTTTTCGGGACAGGTCAATTCTCCCCAGAAATCCTCCCATACGTCGTGACATGCAAAAAATTCTCCAGCGTTAAAGAGTGAGATTCCTTCGTCAATACGGGAATCATTAAAACTGCATTCGGGCATTTGAAGTGCGTTGTCCTGAATAAAAAGTGGGATAACGTACCAGCTTGTCATGCGTGATTCTTCGCAACCTGCGAAGCTTACGCCACAACAGAAATCTCTGGATTCAATTTGGACACCGCAATTGTGGCAAAAAAAAAATCATCGAATACCCAAACCTCAAACTCCGATTCACTTGCTGCTGAACAACAGGATCGCGTGAAATCCATCATCCGGATCCTTAAAAAAATTTTCCCGAAAGCCGAATGCGCGCTTTATCATAAATCCGCGTTTCAGTTACTCGTAGCGACAATTCTTTCTGCGCAGTGTACGGACGAACGCGTTAACAAGTCGACGCCGGAGCTGTTCCTCAAATATCCCGATCCCGCAACTTTGGCCGCCAGTTCCCAAGCTGACATTGAACGGATCGTGAGACCTCTGGGCTTTTTCCGAAATAAGGCCACAAATATTCGAGGCATGGCTCAGGGACTGATTGATCGTTTCGATGGCGAAATCCCCCAAGACATCGAGCAATTGGTTTCCTTGCCTGGCGTCGGTCGAAAAACGGCAAGCGTGGTCTTGGGAACTTGGTTCGGAATCCCATCTGGCGTCGTGGTCGACACACACGTGCGCCGGATCACAAACCTCCTCGGTTTGGCAACATCTCAAAATCCTGAGATCATTGAACGCAACCTCATGCAGATTGTCGCTAAATCCGAATGGATTAATTTCTCGCATCGCCTGATTCACCACGGACGCCAAACCTGCATCGCCCGCCGACCCAAATGCTCCGCATGCGCGCTCCTTAAGTTCTGCCCACGCACTGGATTGGAGGCAATCGCAGATTCCTAAATTTACCGCTTGCACGGAATTCTGCCCGAACACCACAGGATGCTCCAACAGACATAGATCCGCACGTTCACCACGGCTAATCGAACAGGTAGCTCACCGATTCATTGCGATGCACACGGCGGATAGCTTCCCCCAGCAATTCGGCGACTGACACCACCGTCAGATTCGATAGTCGTTGTTGCTGACTGATGGGGCATGTATTTGTCACGACAATCCCGTCCACACCGGCGCGTTCCAGCCGTTCGAAGGCTGGACCGCAGAGGACCGCATGGGTCGCGCCAAGATAGATTTTCTTGGCACCGTGCGCGCGAGCGACTTCAACAGCCCCACAGATCGAACCGGCGGTCGTAATCATGTCATCAAAAATTAACGCGGTCTTTCCTTTGATTGGACCACCAATCAAATTGGCCTGACGTGTTTCCAACGCATTGGCGCGCCGCTTATCGACGATCGCCAGTGAACCACCCAAATGCTCAACATGCTGCAGCGTCCGTTTAATACTCCCTTCGTCGGGACTGATGATCACTAAGTCTTCCTGCGAAACTCCCAATGATAAAAAATGTTTGTCCAAAATTGGCGCGGCATAAAGGTGATCGACAGGAACGTCAAAAAATCCCTGAATCTGAGCGGCATGAAGATCCATCGTGAGCACTCGGTCCGCACCAGCTTCCACGATCAGATTGGCGATCAGTTTCGACGTGATTGGTACGCGCCCGGAATCCTTGCGGTCTTGCCGTGCGTATCCGAAATACGGCATCACCGCCGTGATCCGCGCTGCACTCGCGCGACGGCACGCGTCAATGAGTACCAGCAGTTCTACAAGATTCTCGTTGACTGGAGGACAGGTCGGCTGGATCAGGAACACATCGCAGCCGCGAATATTCTGATTCAGTTTGACGCTAATCTCGCCGTCCGGAAAATTCCCGACGTCAACTTGCCCCAAACTGATCCCCAGATAATTTGTAATCTCCCGAGCCAAATCCGGATTGGCTCGACCACTAAGAATTGTCAGGTGCTCGTACATTCGCATGGTATGGCAAAATGGGCACTGTGGGCGTCGGAAGGCTGATCTATCAATGTCCCTCAGGACGGTAGATCTGGGATATTTTCAAAATCAGCGACGAAGGGCAGATCGTGACAAGTTGCAGCCTCCGAGTCAATCCGCGCAAGTTGCGTTGGACAGATAAACCCGAGACTGCATCGAAAATGCCGGACCAGACGTAAGCGAGGGGCCCACAGGAGTGGCCGTAATTCGCTCCTGAAAGACGTGGTCCACGTCGCAGAGTGGAGAACGGCCTCGATCGCGATACGCTGCAGAATACTCGAGGATTTCGAAGTTTTTTCCCTGTTCCACAACCTTAAATGCCACGGCGTGTGGTTCAACGCCTTGCGGTGCCATGGTGATTTCATTGGGATATTCGGCCTCAGCCATTGCCGGAAAGTTAATGTTCCAGAAATGTCCGATCGGCAACCGATATTCGGGTTCCATGATTCGGCGAATGACGCGCGTCACGTGTTTCGCGAGAATATCCCAGTCGACGGCTAAATCGCCGTTTAACAAGCGGGACAGAGCGATCGCCGGCACACCGAGTAATGCGGCTTCACGGGCAGCAGCGGCTGTCCCCGAATAAAACAGATCCACTCCCAAATTGGCTCCGGGATTGATACCAGCCAAGACAACATCTGGCGGCGATTGCAATAAATGCCGCATTCCAATGCGAATGCAGTCGGCTGGCGAGGAATGTACGATGTGAATTTCGCCGAACGGCTCAACGTGGCGGCGTTCGACTCTAATGGGATTTTTGGTGTCGACAGCATGTCCCTTAGCACTGTGGCAGGTGGCTGGCGCGACGACCATCACATCACCCAATGGCAGCAATGCTTGATACAATGCGGCCAGTCCGGCAGCGTCAAATCCATCATCGTTTGTAATCAGAAATCGCACAGGAAGTAGGCCTTTCGTAACCGTTCACGACATTTGGAGAATGACAGTTTAAACCACAGATGGACACGGATGAACACAGATTGATTGTTGAATTCTATCTGTGTCAATTTGTGTTTATCTGTGGTTGCTTGCGCAGGTTTCGTTCTGAGGCGTGAACGGTTACCCTTAATCAACGTTGTGAATGCTAGGCAAATCGCTGAATTCTCAAGAATTCGGCGACAACTCAAATTGAGACCGCGAGAGGATGGACCGGAGTCCCCCCCCAGGAATTTGTCGAAATACCAATGTTCTTGTGAGCGTCAAGGCGCTGGCCGCCGGTTTTTGCAGGCGAATTACCTGCGGCTAGCGGTCGGTTGAAATCGTTTAACCCTGAGCCGCAGGCGACGGCGTGAGCCGAAACCATCGACTACGGCTCAGGGTTACACAAAATTGCTGACCATGCAAACTCAATCAACAGAGCACTAGCGCCTCGCGGCTCACAGTACTGGAGTCTCCGGACATAATTCGGGAATCATCGTGCGTCACAGCCATGAAAACGAGTCCAGCCTCGCTGAAGTATCGCTTCCAGGAACTTCTTGACTCAAATTCTGTGTTCCCATAGGTTCCGTGGATTCGTGGGATTCGGCAGCCGTTTTGACCGAAGCACGTCGAATTTCTTTGAATTTACCAGTCTCTAAGGAACATTTTGAAATGGCCGATCTGATCGCACCGCATGGTGGATTGTCAGAACCTGTATGTTGCACTGTCAGTGAAAAGGATCGAGATACGTTCCTTGCAGAAGCAAAAACCCTGCCTCAGGTTCCGGTTTCTGCTGCCGACCTCTCCAGTGTTTACCGCTTCGGCGACGGAACACTTAGTCCCCTGACCGGGCCAATGAATTCTGGAGTTTACAATCAAGTGCTTGATGACAGTTATGTCGTCAGCAACGGACAGAAATATGCTTGGACGATTCCGATCGCGTTTCCGCTGACTGCTGATCTGGCCAAAACCCTCAAAGCCGGCCAAAAGGTTGCTTTGACAGCCCCCAACGGCGACATCGTGGCCACGCTGGACGTCAACGACGTCTACGCCTGGCCAAAGTTGAAGTACCTGCGATCGGTCTACCTCACCGATCGCATTGATCATCCGGGTGCCGACATGGTGATCAAAGGCGAAGCAGCGAACTCACACCTGATCGGTGGCGAGATCAAGGTCCTGCCGCAGCCAAAGAATCCTGCATTTGGCAAATACGTGTTGACACCGCGGGAAGTACGCAAACTGTTGGCTGGCAAAGGCTGGAACGCCGTTGTCGCATTTCAGACACGCAATCCCCTCCATCGTGCGCATGAATACGCGCTCGTATATGGATTGGAAACTTTGCTGCAGCAGGGACTGAACGCTGGGGCCTGTTTGAATCCGCTCATTGGCGAAGTCAAAGGTGACGACGTCAACGCGGAGATCCGGATGCAGACGTATGAAAAGCTGATCAGCGATCGCTCACTGGGCGATGGCGATAGCGATGCCAATCTTTGGGGACCTCGCAACGAATCGGTTCCGGATCGCGTTGTCCTGTTGGGTCTCGACATTAAGATGTTCTACGGTGGTCCAAAGGAAGCCGTGATGCATGGGATCTATCGCCAGAACATGGGCTACACGCATCTGGTCATCGGCCGCAAGCACGCTGACGCTCCGTATGCCAACGGCGAATCTATCTGGGGCGACTTCGACGCTCAGGAAATCTTCAATAAGCTTGGCGGTGATCTGAAGATTAAGACCGTCAATGTCGGCTTTGCCGCGTACTACGAATCTGCGGGGCGGGTCGATCTCATGGAACGCCACAAAGACGAAAAGCCGTGGTCCATCAGCGGCAAAGACATCCGCGCGACTCTGCAAAAAGGCGAACTCGTGGACGGCCGCATCATGCGCCCCAGCACCTCGCAAATTCTCGGGGCTGCCATGAAGGTCGGCTGAGGCCTGCCGCAGAAATGCAGATGGCATGAATTGAAAGCAGAGAGGCATGTTGACGTCCGACGAGTCAACATGCCTCTTCTTCGTTCTGCCGTCATACCACTCGGTTTCCAACTTATTTCCGAATGTCGTGGTTCAACGTTACGCAGGCATCAAACGCAACAAGCAGCGGACGAAGAACGGCCAGCCGACTTACAAGGAACTCCTCGAAGCGTTGAAAGCTAAACGCATCGTCTTCATCTTCGACGAATGCCATCGCTCGCAGTTTGGCGACAACCATCGGGCCATCAAGGGATTCTTCCCGCGTGCCCAGCTCTTCGGCTTCACCAATACACCGACCTCACCGAGGAAAATAAAGACCGCATGATCTTCGATGGTGAGCAGCTCGGCGACCTCATGGCCCCGCTCGACCTCGGCTGGAAAGCCCGCACTCAGGCCGAACTGTCGCTGATGGAAGACTGCGTCCCGTACCTCATCAAACGCGCCGGTGGCCGCGACATTTCAGGACTCAGCGCGTATGAGCAATAAGAAGGTTTCACGCAAAGACGCGAAGACGCAAAGCAGGGAAGCAGAGCCGATGAGCAAGAAATCAAAAACTCTTGGCGTCTCTGCGTCTTTGCGTGACCCAGAAAAGCAAGACGGCAAACCCGCGCTGGTGCCCAAGCTGCGGTTTC
>QWQG01000201.1 GCA_003670925.1 Planctomycetota bacterium
AAACGAGGCCATGAGGACGCGAGCCTTCGTGGTTCGAAAAAAATCGGCCCATGTGGCTGGCGCATCTTCCAACTCATTCATCCCCATGACAGAATCCGCAAAATTCGCGGACGACGGAGTTGCCGGGCGGAGATCAATTTCCTGTTCCGGATGATCGGAAATCATTGCGGCCAGCAGGTTTTCTTCAAAGCTGCGAAACACATGCACGCATGGCACTGGGTTCGCCGCAAACACATCATCCAGATAACGTTCCTGACGTCGATCGGCATTGTACCAGATCACGAACTCAGCATTCGTTTCATGCAAGCCATCGGCCATGCTTTTCTGCAGCAGTTCATCAAATAGCAACGCTCCCCGCGAAGTTCGGAAGCGATACACTTTCGCCAGCAGTTCGCGAAGTCGAGGCTCTTCGAGAGCCGCTCCTGCGAGTAGATAGCGATGCCAGTTCACGATCGCCTCCAAACGTGAAGGCTCCTCATCCGCCATCTTTTCAAGATGCATGAAGAGGAATTCATTCAGCGTCGAACGTACAATCTGAAAGCGGTCATCACGGACAAGGTCTTCTCGACTTGCGGTCGGCGAACAATCTTCCAGTTCAAGCACGCCGCGCAGAAACGTGGCCCACGGTGGCAAAAGATCTCTCACGCGGCGCGAGATCACCATGCGCCGCACAGTCACGGCGACCGTCGAGTCATCCGCAAAACCTGGCGTTCGCTGCGGTGAAATGTACAACGCTCCGGCGATTGATGCAGGCTTTTCAACACGGATCGGAATCACATCCAATGGCGATTCATTGAAATAGTTGGCGAGCTCCAGTTCCAGTGCTTCAGGATCCGGGGTTGGATCAAACCACGCGACATGAATCACATTCACTCGCGCGCCAGCCCCGTTAAGATGGATGGGCACAGTGAGAAAGTCTGCGTAGGCCCTAATTGCGGCCTCAAGCGGTTCTGCCAATTCAGACATGAACCGAAATTGCGGTTTCAAGTAAAGACGCACAGACGTGCCGACTTCCACGCGATCGCAGGATGACAACTGAATACTCGTACCTGGCCCGGCTTCCCAGCGAATGCCTTCGACACAGTCTTCGCGACGACTTTCCACGACGAGTCGATCTGCCAGCATAAAGGCACTAAACAGGCCAATGCCGAACTGACCAATCAAATGTTCGCCGTCGCCGTTGATGGCTTCGCGTTGCTCATCGCTGCCGCGACCTTTGAGCAATCCCGTGATGCCGATCCCCAGCGTTCCCAGAAACTGCTCGGCATCGTCCGCGTTCAAACCGATTCCGTCATCGGAAAATGTCAGCGTCCCATCGGCAGCGTGCTGCTGAATGTCGATTCGTCCATGAAACGAAAGATCCCGACTGCGCCGCCGCATAATGGCGTCGTGGGCATTTTGAATCAGCTCCCGAATTGGCGTGTCGACTCGGCTGTACAGCGACGACCCCATGATCTCAATCACGCCAGCAATATCCACCCTAAACGGAATCTGACGAGTCCACACGCTCTGCACCTCACGCTGCCCGCAACCATACCACTGACGTTCGGCCGTCTGCATCGTCGTCAGATCTCCGTTCCGCCGTCACAGCCCACAGGGTAGCAGCAATCTCAACGCAGTTCACGCAAGTCTGGAATCCATATTCCAAGGAGTTTATGCGTTCCCGTAACGTGGACATGCCGATTCTTGTCTGAGCTCAAAAACACAGCCCAAACCCCACGTTTTGCGAACTTTTCGTCACGCGATTGATGCGTGAAAACTTTCAGATGCTGACGCGCGAGACATTCACATCGCGCATCGACCTGCGGCGACTGCAATAGAGCCCATCCCGGTCTACCGCAGATGCGCGTCGGCAAACTTCAGATACTGCTCCCAGTCGTAGTCAGTCACGTCGTGTTTTCCTGATCGCATGTGGTAACCAACATCAGCCTGTAAGGGGGAATCGACTTCCGGCATCTTGTCGGATTCAAAGACCTTCTTTCCAAACAGGCGGAACGCCGGACCAGCATGATAAAGCCCTAGGTATTCGCCATAGGGATCAGCCCAAGTATCTTCTTCCGCACTCGCCACGTACACAGGCCGTGGTGCGCTGAGCGCAATCAGCATGTGACTGTCCACCGGCATCGCCGCTTCGTTATTGTTGTACTTGCGATGATTGATGCAAAACCAGTGAGGGAACGACGTGTTGATCCGATTGACCGTCTCACCGAAAACTCTTTTATCTAGGGCCGCGCCCCCGCAGCCGGACTCGTTAGCGATCACCATGGCAAATCGCGGATCCGTCGCACCGGCCCAGAGCGATGTCTTGCCTAGTCGTGAATGTCCGAAGACAGCCACCTTTTTCGCATCGATTGTGTTGTCTGATTCAAGTACATCCAGCGCGCGACTTAAGCCCCAAGCCCAAGCACTGATGGAGCCGCCCGCATCGCCTGCGCGCGGTGCATCACCTTTTTCAAAGAGCGAATGGATCCCATTCTTGAATCCATCATCAACGTCCGGGTCGACATCGCCGTAGTAGATCGTGACCAGCCCATAACCGCGACTGATAATCGTCGATACAGCCCAACGACTTGCCTCTGAGGCACGCGATGCCTCCGACGCCTGATTATTGTCGATTCCCAGTTCTTTTCTGTTTTGCATCCATGATTCGGTCAGATGAATTCGGGGGTCATTTTCAACCGCGTGATTGCCGCCAAAATTGTATCCGAGAAATGCGGGAACTGGCTTTGTCGCATTGACAGGCGTGTAAATCAACAGATCCATTTGTGGCCCGCTGTCGTCGTCGGAAAAGAACACTGTCACTTCGCGGCGGAGCGCCTGACCGTCCAGAGCATCCGGCACAGATGAGCGAATTTTTGTGCGAAGCCTTATCTTTCCGGCTGGCAGTTTTCCGAACACATTCTCCTCGAACATCCGAAGAATCTCGGAGCGGCGTTTCGTATGCCAGACGGCAGCAGAATCCACCCCTGTGCCATCGTCACACTTCAGCAAGTCCGGCAGCGTATACGGAGGCACTTTTGACTCGTCATAATTAAATTCTTCCGCGTGTAGCATCAACGAACTCCAAAAGTTGCTCACCAGCAGGCAGAAGGCGAAGACAAGCCCTGACCGCAGGGGATTGTGTGCATCAAGCAGACCAAACATTAGTGATTTCTCCGGCAGGGTTTGTGGGGATGTTGTGCCTGTTCAGCATCATGGCAAAATCCTGACAGAACTCAATCGATTGTGAATCCAGCATGTCGTCCCTGCGAAAACGGGGCTGCAAGGTAGTTCCTCTGGTCCGACCACTCTATGATACGGAAAGGGTACCGGGTGGGCGTGAGCAATGTCCGGCACTAGCGCAGGGAAATTCAGGAGCGTAGAGATTCAACATGTCGTTCAAGTGCATTTATGATTTTGATGTGGTGGTCGTGGGCGCCGGGCATGCAGGAACAGAAGCCGCCCTTGCCGCAGCGCGAATCGGGGCGAAGACGGCGCTTGTGACGATGAATTGCGACACCGTCGGGCAGATGAGTTGCAATCCAGCGATCGGGGGAATTGCGAAGGGACAGATTGTCCGTGAAATCGATGCGCTTGGCGGCGAAATGGGCCGCGTGATCGATGCGACCGGGATTCACTTCCGGATGCTCAACAGCGGCAAAGGGCCAGCCATGCACAGTCCGCGCGCTCAGGCGGACAAAAAGGCATATCAATTTGAAATGAAGAACCGGGTTGAACTGCAGGAGAATCTGACGCTCTGTCAGGAAACTGTTGAATCGATCGAAACAGACGGCGGAAAAATCACGGGCATCCGCGTCGCGGGTGATGCGTTGTACCGCGCCCGGGCTGTGATCCTGACGACCGGCACGTTTCTCAAAGCCATTATGCATACGGGCGAATCGAAGGCCGAAGGCGGACGAGCCGGTGACAAGGCGTCGCATGGGGTTTCAGGCGCATTGACGTCCCTGGGCTTTGAGCTGCGGCGTTTCAAGACCGGCACTCCCGCCCGTTTGAATGGTCGCACGATCGATTTTACGCGCTGCGAACCTCAACCCGGCGATGAAAATCCCGAACCGTTTTCATTCATGAATGATCGGATTGAGCAGTCTCAGATTCATTGTTATCTGACAAGTACGACTCACGAAATCCACGAAATCATCCGCGCCAACCTGCACCGCGCCCCGATGTATTCGGGGCAGATTCAATCCACGGGACCGCGTTACTGTCCCTCGATTGAAGATAAAGTCGTCCGCTTTGCAGATAAGACGTCGCATCAAATTTTTCTCGAACCGGAAGGCCGCAATACTCAAGAAGTTTATTGCAACGGGATCTCCACTAGCCTTCCACGCGATGTACAGGATGAGATTGTGCGGCGAATTCCGGGCTGTGAAAAAGCCCAGATCATGCGGTACGGTTACGCCGTTGAATACGACTTCGCACCGCCAACACAACTGTATCCGACGATGGAAACGCGCCTTGTGGAAGGGCTGTACTTCGCCGGCCAGATCAACGGCACCACGGGGTATGAGGAAGCTGCCGGACAAGGTCTAATGGCTGGTCTCAATGCCGCCCTGAAAATTCAGGGTAAGGGGCCGTTTGTGCTTGATCGCAGCCAAGCATATTTGGGCGTTCTGATCGATGATCTCGTCACCAAAGGTGTTGACGAACCCTATCGAATGTTCACATCGCGTGCCGAATATCGCCTACTGCTCCGACAGGATAATGCTGATCGAAGGTTGACACCGCTGGGAATTCAGATCGGCAGCGTGTGTCCCGCGCGGACGGATCGCTTTCGCCGTTATGAAGATAATCTGCAACAAGGATTTGCGGCGATGAGCAAGCTCCGGTCACTGGGGGCCACGCTGGAAGAATGGCTGCGCCGTAACACGATCACATGGGACGAAGTCTATCAGCAGTTTCCGCAACTGACTGAGTTGAACCTGACCGTCAACACTCGGCGACAAATGATGATCGAAGCGCAGTATGCCGGCTACGTCCGGCGTCAGGAGACCGACATCGCACGACTGCAAAAAGTAGATTCTGTCCGGATACCTGAGATATTTGACTATCTTGCCGTACCACAACTGCGTCACGAAGCGAAAGAAAAACTCACCCGCCTACGTCCCGTCACTGTCGGCCAAGCCAGCCGTGTGAGCGGGATCACACCAGCGGATATCGCGATCCTAATGTTCTATTTGAAACCGTCAAGCAGTTGAGTGACCAGCGGGAGTAGCACTCAACGTAGAACAGGTGATGGAGCACGGAACGGCAATTTGACTTTGAACGGCTACGTTCATATCATCGCATGGCGGTGCGGCAGGGAGCCGCGAGTGTTAGCAGATGATTGCTGCCGGAGACTTCCAAATGGCTTCAGGCGCTTTATCATGTTTGACGTTGAATTTCGACGTGTGACCCTAATTTGTCTAGCCTCTGGCCTTCTGTTGACTAGGCTCACGGCCACCGCGGTGCACGGGGAAGAAACCGTTCAGGGCACGAGGCAGTTTGCCGTCGCTGTCGGGTTTCAAAATCAAAAACTCTACGAATCCGCGATAGACGAGTGGAACACGTTCCTCCAGAAATTCCCCGAAGATTCGCGCGTCGATAAAGCAACACACTATCTGGGAACCTGTCAGCTTCAGGCCAAACAACTTCCAGCTGCAGCAGCGACGTTTGAATCGGTTTTGCAGCAGTATCCTAAGTTCGAATTGCTCGACCAATCTATTTTAAACCTTGGCACTGCATGGTACAGTCAGGCTCAGGACTCAAAGAAACAGGAAGACTATGCGAAGGCCGAAAGTTCGTTCACTCGGCTCGCGACGGAATTTCCAAAAAGCCCTTATGCTGGTCGAGCGCTCTACTATCGCGGCGAGACCCAGTACCAGCAAAACAAGCTGGACGAAGCTGCCGTCAGCTATGCGGCGTTAACGAATACATTTCCCACAGACGAACTTGTACCAGACGCGACGTATGCATTGGGTATCTGTCAGGAAGCGTTGAAAAAGAATGACGATGCGGTGGCGACGTTTGCTCGATTCGAAGCCAACTTTCCGCAACATGCATTGCTGGCTGAAGTGAAAATGCGACATGCGGAACTTCTTTTTAGCGCTACAAAATTTGATGAGGCCCAAGGACTATTCGCGCAGATCAGCGGCGTTAAAGACTTTCCGCTGGCCGACACCGCCATGTTGCGTCAGGCGCGTTGTCTCTATGAACTCAAAAAATACGACGAGGCCGGTAATCTGTACTGGAATGTGCCGCGCCAGTTCACACAGTCGAAGCACTACGACATCGCGGTGTTGGCTGGTGCGAAATGCTTCTACTTGGCCGGTAAGTACGAACGTGCTCGATCTGGTCTTGAAAACGTTGCGAAACGCGATGTGCCTGAAGCAGCCGAAGCCTGTCAATGGATTGGACGTTCACTGCTGAAGGAAAACAATCCCCAAGAGGCCTTGAAGGTCCTTGATGCGGCCATTGCTAAACACGGATCAAATCCCACGTTTCCACAACTGGTGCTGGCTCGGATTGACGCGTTGTACGAACTTCCTGATCGCCGGGTAGAAACGGTTCCGTTATACGCTGAGTTCTCTCAAAAATACCCTCAAGATGAACTGGCCGCGCAGGCACAGTATATGTCAGCGCTGACGGCCTTGGAATTCGACAAGCATGCAACAGCAAAGGTCAACTGCGATGCTTTCGCGCTGCGATTCCCCAAGGATCCCCTGCTGCCGGATGTGCTGTTCATTGGTGCCGAAGCGCGGCTTTTACTGGGGGAATTTGCGGAATCGGAACGTCTGTACCGCGATTTTCTGACGCGAGTTCCGCAACATCCCAACGCGGCACAAGCGCGAGTTCGCTTGGGGCTCGCCTTGCAACTGGACGGCCGGAACAAAGATGCCCTCGCAGAACTTGAGGCGACGCTGAGTAGTCTTTCCGAGGCGGCTTTGAAGAGCGAAGCCCTGGCAATCATGGGACGTTGTCAGGTCGCCGAGAATCAGCTGGACAAAGCTGCCGGGGCGTTCGAACAGTCACTTGCGGCAAAGCCAGATCGCCCCCAGTCAGACCAGACGCTGCTGACCCTCGCAGATGTCTATCGTCGCCTTGAACGAGCTTCCGATTCGGCCGTACGACTGGAGCAGTTGAAACGCGAATTCCCGAAAAGTTCGCTCGTCGAAGAAGCGACGTTTCGACTTGGCGAAGCAGCTTATGCAAAGAGCGCATTTGATCAGGCAATCAAGCAGTATACCGTTGTCGTCAACACGTGGCCGGCAGGCACGTTTGCACCACACGCGCAGTATGGTCTTGGCTGGTCTTACTTCAAACAGCAGGATTTCGCGAAGTCGGTAGCGGCCACGAAAACGCTGGCCGATCGTTACGGAAAATCGGATCTGGCCCCGAAGGGGATGTACGTTCGCGCGATGGCGCAATATCAACTCGGCCAGTTTGCCCCTGCAGTCGATGATGTGCGGGCATTCCTGAATAGCAAACCGCCTCAAAAAGATGCCTTAGACGCCGAGTATCTCTTGGGACTGTCGTTTGCGGCCCAGCAAAAGTTTGCGGAAGCCGCTCAGACCTATGCCGAAATCTTGGTAAAAGATTCAATGTATGCCGAGGCTGACAAGGTCTTGTATGAACTTGGCTGGGCACATTTTGAATTGATGCAGCGCAAAGAATCGAGTGCTGCATTTCGTCGTTTGGGAACTCAGTTTCCTGACAGTCCATTCGCGGCTGAAAGTTGGTTTCGGGTAGGCGAAGCATACTACGATGCCGGTGAATTTCTGGAAGCCGTGAATGCATACACGGAAGCCCAAGCCAAAGCGGGAGCAACTGCCAGCCAAGAAATTGGTGAAAAAGCCGCGCATAAACGAGGCTGGAGTTTTCTCAAAGCAAACGACTTTGCCGAAGCGACGAGGGCCTTTGAAACGCAGTTGAAATCATATCCCGGAGGACCGTTGTCTGGCGACGCGCAATTTCTGTTGGGCGAATGTCTGTATAAACAGAAACAGTGGCAATTGGCGCTGCCGCATTACGCTTCTGTCATCGCTGCGAATCATCCAACTTATAATGCATTGGCGTTATATCGCTCTGGCGAGTGTGCCGCAGCATTAGAGCAGTGGGATGAGAGCGGTCGATTTCATCAGCAGGCTCTGGATGGTTTTCCCGAGTTTGAACTCAAACCGGAGGCCCGGTACGGAGTCGGTTGGTCCTTGCAGCAACGGAATAAGCTGGCGGAAGCAATTCTTTACTATGAAAAAGTGACGGAGGAAACAGAAACAGAAACGGCCGCCAAAGCCAGATTTATGATCGGCGAATGCTATTTCTCACAGAAGAACCACAAGGAGGCGACAAAGCACTTTCTCAAGGCAGCGTTTGCATACGGTCACAAAGAATGGTCTGCGATGGCGTGGTTTGAAGCAGCGCGCTGTTTTGAAGTTCTGCAAGATTTGGCTCAGGCAAAGAACTGTTATCAGCAGATGATCGAGAAATTCCCCGATCATCCGAAAGTGGCCGATGCCAAAAAAAGACGAGGCGAACTGTAAAAGTTCATGGTGTATTCGACTTTAATGATCCATCCGACAGATCGTTCGATGGAACACGATCGTTTTGCATGGCCCTTCATTTTACGAATCATACCGGGCAACTCAGATGGCAAACGTTAAGCAGAGATCCCAATGGATGATTGCGACTGTCGTCCTCGTGACGGTCTGCTGTGCAACGGCAACGTCGGTGTTGCAAGCGCAGGCCGATGCAACTGCCGACGGGATTGCTGCTGAACCTAGGACTCTGCAGGCTCCAAGCAAGAACGTGCCCGACGAAGTTGCGAACGGATTGACACCGAATGTCGCGAGACAACCGTTACCGTTCCTGTGGGACTTAGCAATGCAGGGCGGCGTCTTTATGATCCCGATTGGATTGTGTTCGATCGTCGTCTTAGCCTTTGGCCTTGAACGGCGTGTTGGATTGCAGAAAGGCCGAATTCTTCCCCGTGGTCTGCTTGTCGCTCTGCAAAAACTCAATCAACAGAACACGGGCATCGACCCACGCTTGGCGTACGATGAATGTCAGAAATATCGCTCCCCGCTGGGACGAGTCATTCAGGCGGCGATTTTGAAAGTCGGACGACCGCATGCAGAACTCGAGAAAACCGTCGAAGATGCTGTGAGCCGGGAAGCGGATGAAATGGCTCAAAATATTCGTCCGATCAATATCACGGCCAGTGTGGCCCCGTTACTCGGCCTCTTGGGCACGGTGCAGGGCATGATTATGGCCTTCATGGTGATGAGTACCACCGCTGCCTCAGGGACGGCGAAGGGTCAGGAACTGGCACAGGGAATTTACACCGCATTGGTGACCACGTTCGCCGGTTTATGTGTGGCGATTCCGGCTATCATTATTGCCAATTTATTAGAAGGCCGCATCGAGCGACTGCTCCGCGGGATGGAAGATGTGTTCAACGAAATTCTGCCGCTGTTCGAACGCTTTGAAGGCAAATGGCGCGTGACGATGAAGAGCGATGCTTCGGGAGTCGTTCTTAAGGGGACAAATTCTAAACCAGACATGTTGGCATCTTCCAAGTCGGGCGATTCCGAATCGAAGACTCGAAAACCAACACAACCTGTGGCGATTGCAGAAGGGAACGAACAGGCACAGTTGCCTTAGGGTCCGGTTTAGCCCGCATCCTGATCAAACAACCCGTAGCGCCATTTCGCTGATACGACAGAAGCAGATCCATGCGATTCCGATTCAAAAACCGTTACGCCAGTAGACGCAACATTGACATGACGCCGATGATCGACTGCGTCTTTCAATTGTTGCTGTTCTTTATGGTGGCCAGTCGGTTTGAGGAAGAAGCAAAAGTGTCGGGTGAAGGTGCGTTGGATGCACATCTACCGGACGCTGTCGCAGCGATGCCGATGGTGATGCGCCCGAAAGAGATGATCGTCAATGTGAATTCTCGCGGCGAGTTCTACATCGGCGGTGAAATGCATTCGGAAGCTCAATTGGGCGAACGACTGCAGAGGGCGGAACTCAATAATCCTGGGAATCAGCCGGTCGTGATCCGAGGCGATGAGCGATCGGACTGGAAGTACATCGCCCGTGTGATGAGTCTGTGCAATCAGGCAAAGATTCGCGACTATCGTGTGGCAGTGCTGCCCCCGGATGAAATCAAGGAGGGTGGTGGTCCATGAGGGATCTTGTCCGGATTGCAGATAACGACTTGAAGGAACTCACTCCGAGCCACCTTCTGCGGATCTTCACAGCCTGCTCCATGGCTGTGGCGTGCGGGGTCTTCGCACTCCAAGGTATGGCCATTTTATTCACGGACGAGAACTTTGTGCCTCTGCCGGGGATGAATCAACTGTCCGGGCAGGTCGCGTGGGCGACGGCGTTAGTGGCAATGCTGGGCGGCGTCACGTTTCTGGTACGTGGTGTCATAAAACGCCGCCTGCAGTGGGCAATTGCGATCAGTCTGCTCATCCATTTTTTGCTCTGTCTGTCAGTCTCCGGGGTCCAATTTCGCGGACCACGACTGCCGCCGGTAGCTGTCGCCGAATCGCTTGGCGCGACGCCGGAAGAGTTCACCTTGCCAGACTATGCGGGCGACGACACACCAAATTCCGATGCGGTATGGAAGCAGCAAACTGACACTTCAACGCCGGAGAACGATGTTGCTGTTGCCCACACAGAAATGGCGATTGCCGAAGCAGACAAGCCACAACCCATCGACACGCCACAGGCTCTGCCCGTCGAGAAAGTCGAGACTCTGGAACGCCAAGAACAAGTCATACTCGCCGCCGACACCGCAGCGGAAATAGCCCGTCAGGCAAAAGAAAGTGATTTGCCACCGCAACAGCAAATCGCCGCACCAGACGTGGCGCCAACCGAGATTGCGGAGCCCCTGCTGGACGTGCAATTGGATCAGGCGAAACAATCCAGTGAAACACCAATGATCGAGCGTGAACAGACTGAAGTCGCGTCCGCAACTCAGCTGCTAGCGTCCGCTAAATTAGAGGCTCAGCGCGTTGAAACGGCGAGCAGCCCGGAAGACGTGCAGGCTAACATGGCCGCGAAAAAAAACACCGAGTTCGAGGCGGCGATGGCTGCCACTGAAGACGTGAAAGTGGCCACCTCTGACGCGCGACAAATAGAGGTGCGGGAACAACAGCTTGAGCTTGCCCGGCAGCAGGCGGCAGCGGCATCGGAATCGACCGATAGCCCTGCCACGAACGAAAAGTCGCTGTCTGCTACTAGTCCTGCGGTAAGTCGCGTGAAGCCAGCACGAGGGGCGGGGATTGGTGTTCCATCGGCAATAGCTCCGACAGCTGGTGGAGGAGTCTCAATCGCGCGCAGCAGGGCAAAAGCGAACGCAGCCACAGGGAACGCAGATGCGGAACACATGGAAGTCTCATCTGTTCCCGGGGTCAGTGCGCCAGCGATGTCTGAGTCGTCTGCGTCCACATCCCAGCGACGCGGCGCTGCGGCTACAGTGCCAGTCGGGGCTAACGCGGGCGGATCCTCCACGGCTGCGGGTGCTGGTCAGTCGCAAGGACAAATTTCCGGAACTACAGTCGCCAGATCAACAAAAGGCGGCAATCAACCGGCGATCGGAGATCCCAATGGACAACCGGCGACGACCGGACGCGGCGAAGGTCGCAGGGCCGATGCCGTAGGGACGACCGCCAATGAAGTCGGAGTTAAGGCAGCGGGTGGCAACGTTACAAAGAACGGAGAAGGCATGATTGTCGGGCCTGCTGGGACTGCAGTTGGGCGGAGTACAAACGGCCTTGCTCCACGATCGGAGGCAAACGGAAGTGTCAGCGGTCCGTCAAGTCCTGCGTCGTCTGCTGGTGCGCCAGCCGGACCTACACGGTTATCATCTGCAGCAGGAGCGGGACAGGGAACAGAACCAAGTGCTCTGCTGAAGGCTGATGTTGGATTCGCGAGGAGCACAAATTCTGGACGTGCGGTGTCGCGGTCTTCTGCTGCGGTGGCCAGTCTGCCTGTGGGGGCTGCTGCTGCCGAACAGGGCGGCACACTAGTGTTTGCAGGGCCGCAGGCGGCAGCGAGTGGCGTGATGACAGCGAGCAGTGGTTTGCCCGCGCCGCGTCTAAATTCAGTCCCACGGCGAACCGCCGGATTGCCCGGTAGCAGCGCTCCCGCGACAGCCGCAGGTGCATCGCCGAGTGGTAATGCTGCGAAACAAGCACGAGTAGCCGTTGGCAGTCCCCGGGCCGGTGGTGGGACTAGGCAACCAACCTTAGTCTCGGCCGATGTCGTCGCGCGCATGCTTAAGAAGTCCGTGCCGGGACTTGGTGGATCTCCAGAAGCACGAATTGCAGACAGCCTGTCCATGCGAACTTCCGCCGCCCGGCGTGAAGCAGCTAAGACACTTGGCGGATCTCCTGAATCAGAAGAAGCAGTGGAGCGAGGACTCATCTGGTTGGCCCTAAATCAGTATCCCGATGGGCACTGGAGTATCAACGACTTCCCTGGTGAAGCCACCGCCGATATTGGTCAGGGCAGTTTTCGGGCCGACAGTGCCGCAACCGGACTCGCGTTACTGGCCTATCTCGGTGCGGGTTATACGCATCAGTCGGGAACGTACCAAGACGTTGTGAAACGCGGCGTGACTTGGTTGATGAATGGTCAGAAACCAGACGGCGATCTCTTTGCGGACGAATCTGATTTCGTCTGGTTTTACAGTCACGGCATGGCTGCCATTGCCCTGTGTGAGGCGTACGGACTTACGAAGGATGTCGCGTTGAGAGAGCCAGCACAACGGGCGTTAAACTTCATTATTGAATCACAGCATCCTGAATTTGGCGGCTGGCGATACCGACCCAAATTTGAATCTGACACGTCTGTCTCCGGCTGGCAATTGATGGCGTTGAAGAGCGGAGAAATGTCTGGTCTGATCGTGCCGCAAGACGCCTATGAACGTGTCGGCAAGTGGTTGAATTCGGTGCAAAGCAAAACATCTGCCGGGCAGTTCAGCTATCACCCTTCGCGTGACGCGAGTCCAACCATGACGGCAGAAGGCTTGCTGATGCGCCAGTATCTGGGAGCCAAACGCGATGACGCGCAGTTGATCGCTGGAGCAAATTTCCTGAGCACTCGGCTGCCGGATTTTGGCCAGCGTGATTCGTACTATTGGTACTATGCGACTCAAGTCATGTTCCACATGCAGGGAGAACACTGGAGTCTTTGGAACAGCAGTCTCCGCGATTCGCTGGTAGAGACACAAAGCACTCACGGCACTGGTAATGGCAGTTGGGATCCCGGGGGCCCGACGCCCGAAAAATGGGCCAGCGCGGGTGGGCGGCATTACGTGACGTGCTTGAATCTATTGATGCTGGAAGTTTACTACCGGCACTTGCCGCTGTATCTGGAACTTGAAAAATGAGCGTCGCGCAACTGATGGGGTTGGTCAGGACTCTGTCCGTAGCCGCAGAAGGCCAGTTCAAATCAAGTTTAATGCGTGCCGGGCCGCCTTTGAATTAGATCTGTTCAGGTGCTTTGTCGGTGAATTCAAAGACCACGAGGATCGGTGTTTTTTGAGCTCGTGCCGACTGAACAGATGAGACTTCGGCTGGCGGCACAGCGACTTTTTTGGCTGTCACGGATAGACCAGCGGCTTTGTCGAGGGGCTTGGTGTTAGCCTCGACAGCGTCGCTCTGGGCGACCAGAGATTCTGAGGCAGCAGCCAGAGGTTTTGTGGATTTCGGCAGTGTCATGTACACTTGGCCAAAGTGCAGTTCGGAGTGCGTGGGAGTCTTCATGGATTCTTGCATGCCACGAATGAGACTTTCACGCGTTGAATCGGCAACCGAGCGAGGATTCCAGTCGGCGGATTGTGGATTCGTTTCAGAAATAACACTGTCGATGAAGGCTTTGTCATCAACACCGGTCGATGTGAATAGCACGCCAAACCGAGCATCGTGATCGTCGTTGCCGACCACCGCTTGGATGTCCATGCCATGCTTTGCCACGAGTGATTCAATAATCCGCATGACTTCTTCGCGGTCTTTTGAATTGACAGTCACAACGACAATGCTCCACTTATCATTTTCGATGAAAGGTCGCATTTCTTCCTGCGGCACAATCGAATCCTGCTCAACGAGAGTGGACAGTTCGTCTACTTGGGCTTCGCTGCTGACAGCGACTTTCGCGGTCACCACCTCATCTGCAGCCGCGATGTTCACGGACATGTCAATGTCGAGCTTTCTGGCGAGACGCTGATCACTTTCTGGCGAAATCGGTGCCATGCCACCGGCAAGTGCGAAGACTTCAACGGCGCGCGGGGGCTGCAGGAGCAGTAACGTCGCGGCGCAGGCCGTGACGGAAACGGCCACGATCCCACGTATGATCCAGCCACGATTTGTCTTGGGTGCTGAAATGGGGGAGATCATTGTCGATGACTGCTGGAGAGCAGCATGCACCGAGGACACGAATGATGCGGACACCCGTTTAACTGGCAGTGCTTTCAATTGATCTCGCAAGCCTGCCATGGCTGCCAGATAGCTCCGATAAACGTCCGTCCGGAGGAACGCGGCCAATTCAGCGGCTTCTTCTGGCTGCAGATCGCCGTCCAACTGCCGTGACAAAAGCAACTGAATCCGTTCGGTTTCAGCAGGCTGACTGGATTTTGGATCTTGAGCAGAATTCATCGGTCATCAACGATCTGGCGGGAAAACAGCAGGATTCGCATCTGATAACGCCAAATGCTTATCGGGGCAATCTGGCCGACTGCGCAGACGCTTGAGACGAATGTTACTCCTTCAAGGTTCCCGAATTCTGCAGGATTGTAAAATAATCGTCAGATCACCGAGCGCAAGCCTGTTTTACTGGGGTTTTCGCACCACACGGTGAAAATGCAGCTCCACTTCTCGATCCACAACACGGCGGATGCCTTCCACAATGCAGTTCGGTTCATGGTCCGATTCTCCGATGCGTTTGATGTCAACCAGCGGTGTTCCTGGCAGCACGCTGAAAGCACTCTGAAAGAGAATTTGGTTTCCGGCATCGAGCTCCGGGACAATGAAATGCACGGTGGCACCAAAGCACAGCATATGGTGCTGGAACGCATCTTCATAAGGCCGAAAACCAGGAAATGAAGGCAGCAGACCGTGATGCAGATTGATAATCCGTCCCCCCGCGAATTTCCAGCACAGTTCCGCTGGCAACACCCGCATGTAGCGGGCCAGCACGACGTAATCGATTTGCTGTACATCGATGACCTGTGCCAGTTTGGCATAGTCTGGATTACCGACACTGTCGCCGATATTGACGAACGGAACATCAAACTGATCGGCTACGCTCCGGCAGGCATTGCGGTTACCGATCATTACGGCGGCTTCAGCCTTAAGGCGGCGGTCGCGAATCGCACGCAGAATTGCCAAGGGAGGTTCAGTCCGAAATGTCGTGCAGATGGCGAGACGGGGCGGACGATCGTGCTCATCACGTGACCAGACGCGGATCTGCAGTCCTCGCAATTGCCCGATTTCCTCAAGATGCTTTCGCAGTGTCGCGACCGGCACACTCGTGCCCGGCCAGTCGATGCGCATGAACATCGCAAAAAGTTGTTCAGAATCCCGGTCGTACATCTGAATTTCATGGATATTCGCTCCGGCCCCGGTGACGTAGTGAATAATCGGATCGGCCAGACCTTTATGGTCAGGGCCCACGGCTGTGATGGTGACCTGCATGGGAAATTGTTTCTTTAGATTTTCGTCTTCACGCGGGAGAAGCCAGACTCCAGCCAAGTCTTAGACATCTGACTGTGCTTGCCCAACAAATCGATTCATCTAGAACTGTAACGAAAAAAACGGGGCTCATCTATGAGCCCCGTTTTCGGGACACCTGGATAAGAGCAGTCGCAAATTTCAGCAGACAAATCACACCAAACCACGCAACCCACTTCGACAATCGTGCGCGACGATATTCCTCGTCCAACCGTTTGACGTGCAGACTTCGCTCCAGCCTTACGATTGACGAAGTGACGCGGTTCATTCAAACTCAGCAAAAAGAACGTCGTCTCAAGGGAAAGCTTTATTCAAGGGGATCTGCACGATGAAGTGTTTCGCTTGTCAGGCAGAAATACCGGACTATTCTGCGGTGTGTCCAAAGTGCGGCGACGATCCTCAGGCAAATCCTTTCGAAGCACCAACGGCACCACGCACGAGACCAGTAAGCACTCCCAGTGAAGGCGATGCCACGGGGGGCATCATTCCGTACAAGAACCCTAAAGCTCTGATTGCCTATTACTTGGGCATCTTCAGCGGCTTTCCGGTCATCGGATTTTTCCTTGCAGTCCCGGCCCTCGTGCTGGGCATTATGGGACTCCGCGATCGCAATCGTAATCCCGCCATCAAGGGCAGCATTCATGCTGGGATTGGCATCGGCTGTGGTGCGATCTTTATGCTCCTGTGGGGCGCGGTCATTATTGGGATGATCATCAATTACTTATCAAATACTTGGCAGTGATGCTTGAAGGAAATGGCTAAAGCACGCTCACTGCAGTGTACGTTTGACCTTGAACGCATCGTGGCCGACACGGACGTGCGTTACATTGAGTACCACGACACACTCAAATCGACCAACACGACCGCCGTGGAATTGCTCGGGCCGCTGTTGGACAACGCGCCGGCTGTGGTGCTGACACCAAAACAAACGGCAGGCCGGGGCCGCAAAGGGAATCCATGGTGGTCATCCGGAGGAGCGCTCACTTTTTCGTGGGTGGTTGATGCGGCTGACCTGCCATTGACGAGCGAACGCCGCCCGCTGATCTCCCTGGCTGCGGGACTGGCTGTGCGTGATGCGCTGCTAGACATGCTTCCGAACTGTCCGTTTGTCCTCAAGTGGCCGAATGATGTGCTCATCGGCGACCGTAAAGTTTGTGGCATTCTCGTCGAACAACATGCGGTCGCTCAGCGGCAGGCTGTGATTATCGGCATCGGCGTCAACGTCAATAATTCCCTCTGTGACGCGCCGATGGAGATTGCGCAACGAGCCACCTCGCTGTTTGATCTCGAAGGCCACTCATTTGATCTGACCAGTCTCCTGATTCTGATCCTGCAGCGACTCCGCCTACGGATCAACCAATTGACGACGCAGCCTCGGCTCGCACTCGCGGAAACAAATGGCCACAACGTGCTGACCGGCCGCATCGTAACTTTGCAAATTGGCGACACCACCATCACGGGTTTGTGTGTGGGTATCGACGACGAGGGCCAGTTGGTCCTGCAAACCGAACAGCAAGTCCATCGCTGCGCCAGCGGGATTGTCGTGCAGTGGAATTAGGCGAACACTCCGCCCCCTAAAGCCAAAAACTCACAAGTTGTACGACGAAGATCGTCACCCCAACGGCACCTTTGGCGAGCATTCCAAGCAAGCGACCGAACATGGCTGCGGTGCCAATCTCGGTGCGCAGTGCCGGCTCCGTACCTTTCCATGCCTCTCCCAGCCAAGCTCCCGCAAATGCGCCGACTGCGGCGCCCAGAATTGCTCCGATCACACTGCCGACGATGGGAATTGGAATCATAAAAGTTCCGGCAATGCTGCAGACGAAAGACATTCCCATCGAAATCAACATCGCGCGGCGACTGGCACCTTTCTTCGCGGCCTTGGCTGAACCCATGGCGAGTTCTAAAACCTCGCCCACGCCAGCCAAGGCGACACAGATCATGACGATCGTCCATGTGGGCCCATGTCCAAAATCGGAGACCAAGAGGAAGATGCACAGGAGGCCTGTCATGAACCAGTTGCCTGGCAGCAGAAACAGATTACTCAGCAAAGCGACCGCATTCAAGACGCTCAGAACGCTTACGCACAGCCAGTAACTCATCACGGCTGACCGATCGTTTTCAACAGTTCACCAGCTTGCTGACGTACGTCCGAAGCTGGAAACTTCTGCTCCACTTGTGTGACAATCGCAGTGAGCGATGCACGGTTTTCGATATCGATCTGCGGCCAAAGGTTCTCAATCGCTCGGAGACAATTGCGGGCAACCTGAACTTCTTCAATCTGATGCCGCGCCTCCGCCTGCTGAGCAACCAGAGGTGCTGCTTCGTCCTTCAATGCGGGATCTACTTGATACTCAAACGGCGTCAGCGAAGTTGTCAAAAGCTGAATCATCGTCGGGACACCATCAATAGATCCATTTCGGGACAATCCGATTGCAGCATTGGCCTGCGCAAGGCGATTACCGTCAGTCAGCATCACACGCAACTGCACTAGCGAATCGGGCCCACTCACGTTCCCCAAGGCATAGCCAGCCAGATGCCGCACGACCGGGTCTGAATCCTGAGCAGAACGTCGAAGTTGCTCAAGTACAGCAGAGTCTGAAATTGTGGGATTAGCCAAGGGTAACTTGCGTACAGACATTGACGGTGCCAATGCTTCCGCCGTGACGGCGGCAGAATATCCCGTCACATGATCGAAATGGCGTCCCGCAATTGCTGCAATCGACATGAGCGAACTCTTGCGAACTTCGATGTTGTGAGAATCCTTCATGGCTTCCGCGAGGATTGGGAGTGTCTTTTCGTCGGCGTCGAGGGCAGCCAGCGTGCGTGCGAGGAATTCCTGATGCCGGATGTCTTCATCTGTAGTTGTGGTTGATGCCAACGATTCGCTAAGCAGTTGAGTTAATGAATCGACCACAACCGGATTCGTCGCCAGCGGCTGTTGATCTCGCGGTGGATAGATTTGCTCATTCTGCAGCAATTGAGCCAACCCCAATGCAGCACGCCAGCGGCGGTGTTCGTTGCTGCTGCTCAACTCTGTGGCAAGCTGCTTCCAATCATTGTCTGAATCTGCCAGTTTCCCGAACAACGCCCACACCGCCACCACCGCCATCACAATCAGGGCCGGAATCAGGAACAACTGCACAATAAATCCCGCCGAAGGCGGCGTCACCGGCGGCAACTCTTCCGGCCGAAACTGGGAGGTCTCTCTGGACTTAAGATTATCTGGGTTGGATTCGGACGCCATTTGCTGTCTCTTAAAATGTGAGCGAGAAGGCTAGGGAATTTACTGACGGACAACTGAATCAGGCTGGCAGAACGAAATACAGCACCCTCAAAACGGCGATCCTCGCAGTTGACATTGCCCGTAACCCGAAGCTTCAGCGAGGCCCGGAACTTGCCATTCCTTACTTCCGCATCAGGTTACGACATCCTAGGCGCAAATGGCCAGTTTTCACCGCCGCTAGTATAGCGGGCGTTGATCTAATCTGGATTGAGACAGCGGTCAAGCACCCGAGTTTGTCAGCGCATCACTAAAACTCCTTGCTTTCCTCCAAACTTGAGAAGCTAAAAACTGGTCGAACCTTTCAATACACGGCATTAAAAACGGCTCCCGAGCCAGAACATCTGGTCGCTTTCGGATATCTCCCGCGCAAGCACCATTGAATTGGAGCTGAATTCGCAAGAATACGGGGGTATCCAAGATTAATGGTCGAATTATGGTGAATCCGGCGACTACTCACATCGCGGCAAACCAACACATGAGGAGACTCGGTTGGGTCACCTTTGAATTGCAGGCTTTTCTGAAAACACTTGGGCAAAGACCAATAACGCAAATCCCCCATGTGCCCTAATCTAATCACTATGTCTTCCTGTGTGGCAATTCTCTGCGAGTGTTGAGAATTCGAAAACAGGGTCGCGTCTGATGTGCCTGTTTGATTTGCGAGAAGAATTGGCTTCTCTATGATCCCTGAATCTCGTAGTTCAGGCGACCGTTAAAGTCCGAATTTTTTAGTCGAACGGCTGGTTGACTGAGCGAGGGGATAAGCGATTGGGATCAGCCGCTTTTGATCGGCAAGGTGCTGGCTCGAATGAAAGCCCAGTGTCGGGTTCGACCGGACCGCGGAAGGCAGTCTGGAATCGCTGGCCAAATTTATCTAATTCCGCATTGAAATTCCTTGGAGACGAACGAAGGATGACTGAACAGAAGGCAACAAACGTTACATGGCATGCACACAACATCACGCGCGAAGACCGCCAGAAGCTGAACGGGCACCGTGGAGCGGTGCTGTGGTTCACAGGTCTCAGCGGCTGTGGCAAAAGCACGATCGCGAACGCAGTGGATCAAATGCTGCACGAACGGGGTGTGCACACCTTTGTGCTGGATGGAGACAACATCCGCATGGGGCTGAACAAGAATCTTGGTTTTACCCCCGAAGACCGGACCGAAAATATCCGCCGCATTGGTGAAGTCGCTAAATTGTTCGCCGACGGCGCAACGATCGTATCGACTGCTTTCATTTCGCCTTACAAGGCCGACCGCGATTTGGTCAGAGGTCTCATGGCACCGGGTGAATTTATCGAGATCATGGTGGAAGCCACTCTTGAGACCTGTGAAGCACGTGATCCAAAGGGGCTTTATAAGAAAGCGCGTGCTGGCGAAATTAAGAATTTCACTGGGATCAGCGCGCCTTACGAGGCACCTGAAAAAGCGGAACTCACTTTGGATTCTGACAATAAGGGCATTGAAGAACTTGCGAAAGAAGTTATTGCGTATCTTGCAGATGCCGGGATTCTGAAGTAATCGACGGCTTTACCAGCAGGGATTTGCCGGAGCTAGGCGGGCGCCTTTTTCCCGGGCAATCAAGAAATAGAGCGTTTGCTAACAATCTAAAGCTCAAAGACATGTGGCGGTCGAAATAGGGTCGCCGCATGTCGCGTCTTGCATTTTTAGCGAGAGACGCAACTGAAATCGGCGATAGGACGTCGCTGGCTGCTTCGCGGGATTTGAGCTGCCCCACCCCCCCAAAAAAAACGGGGCCTTTCAAGAGGAAAGAGCCGCGACCGACCTCTGTTCTGAAAGGATGCTGCGGATGATTTCCGTGAGTACGATAGTGCTGCTTTGGCTTTCTGTGTCATTGGCTGTCATGGGACCGATAGTTGACGACTCGAGTAACTCTGATGGACCCCAAGTTACAACTGTAGCCAACGACGCATCGTCTGGAAAATGGCTGACTTCGTTCGATGAGGCAAAAAAAACATCGATCGAGAGAAATGTGCCTCTCATCTTGCATTTTGAAGCCGTGTGGTGCGGAGCTTGCCGCCAGATGGATGCTGCAGTGCTGAATCACCAAGATGTGGCGAAACATCTGGGTAGCTCGGTGATTGGCGTGCGGATCGACGCGGATCGTGACCCGGAACTGATTGCCAAGTATGCCATTTCATCCTTACCCACAGAGGTGGTTATCGGATCCGATGGATTAGAACTTGCACGGTACACCGGCAGTGCCACGCTGGCAGAATATACGGCGCGCCTTGATAAATCAGGTATCAGGAGCGGAACGGATCCGAACACAAATCCAATCCTTGGGCTAGACGATAGTCTGCGCCGGTGCCTGCTTGTGATGCGGGATGGCAAAGTTGTCGGGCTGGGTGGATTTTGTCCCGTGGCGATGATGCGAGACAAGAAATGGCTGAAGGGCTCTGAAGAATTTGTTGGTTCTTACGACGGGGTTGATTACTTCTTCCAAACGGCTGAAGAACGAGAATTCTTCTTTGCCTGCCCCAAAGAGTTTGTCCCTGGTCTGCACGGTTGCGATCCTGTGGAATTCCAACGCGGTCGCCGGGCTGAAACCGGTGCCATTGAACTTGGTGCCTTTTATAAAGGCCGGGTCTTCTTCTTCACATCGCCGTCCAATCGCCGCCTATTTACCAATAATCCCGCTTGGTACGCCGAAGGGGTTTCTACTGACCGCATCCAAAATCTCGAACAGTTTCCATTTTTGAAATCGATGGACCTGAATTAGTGTCGTGTCACCTGGCGCGTGAATTGCCCCGGCAGGATCTCTGAACCCGTGTCGCAATTGCGCAACAAAAACGGGGTTGCAGTCACCGCTGAGTCAAAACGTCCCCGAGCTTCATTCCCGTCATTTTTTGTTTCGTTCCGTGGCCTGTTTGTGGATGGCTTCTTGTGCATGCAGCAGACGGTCGGGCCAAACGAAAGTCGGAGCGGTCGATGGGTCGTAGCCTTGCATGTGACCAGTCAGTCGTGTGATGGCTTTCGTGTAGCGTAGTTCGGTATCTCGAAACACTTCGCGACAGAGCGCCGCAAGTTCCGGATCGTAGTCCAGCAATTCTTCGCGGGTATCCACATGGTTATGGTCATGATCATCTTCGCGATTGTTGTCGAACCATGACTGCACCCCTTCAGCGAAATATTCGTGGTGATTGACCGACGCATACTTTCCCTTCCACAGTCCAGCACTCATCGCTTTCTGGTACGCGGCTTGCAATCGTGGATCAAATGTGGGATCCACATTCACCAGTCCACGCAAATGAATATTGTGCGCAAATTCGTGGATCAAAATATTCTCAGTCAGATACGGATCACCGCGGTAGCTCAACAGGTTTTCTTCGCCGCACGTGCAGTAGGCATCCGTTTCTGATCCTCCCATGCCACGCGCTCGCGCGTCCCAAAAGTTTTTTGCCGTGACGCCCTCAGCCTGTTTGTTGTCTTCCGACTCCGCTGCCATCCATTTCCATTCCGGCAGATCTGTTGTAAATTCATGTGCCCCAATAATGCACATCCTGGACCCGCTTTTAATCATCGCATCTCGGACATCTGGCCGTTTAGCCAATAGCATGTTGATCAGAAACGCAGCTTCTTTTAAGGCGTAATCATTGACGTCTGCAGACGCCAAGATCGGATATCCGTTGGCGCTGATATATTTTGTGTAGAACTCTGGCGTCTTCAGTTCAGACGGCGGTGCGGAAATATCCTGAGCGAACAGGAATGGCATCGTCGCAGTTGAAAAAAAAATGACCGTAAGCAAAACGGCAACTCGGCGGCGTGCAAGCATCGGGAGTAACTCTCGGGGATTTTGTGTTGACTTCACCAATCAGGTCTTGGAACATTCGAACTCGCGCGGTGCCGCTGATCCGATTGCAAGCGGAGCGATAACAACAATTGTGGGCATCACGCGGTTAAAAAGTTTGATTTATCGGTTGAATTAACCAACCCTGAGTTGTGATGATACAGTCTCGAACGTTGCACACTACTTTATTCCAGTTTTTCCCAGCACAGACTCGCCGCTCTTATGAGAACGCTGATCCCGATTGTCGTTTTGTTCGCTATAACCGTCACCATTCCGATGAGCTTGCAAGCTACGGATGAGGAGGGCGTGCAGTTCTTCGAACAGAAAATTCGCCCGGTGCTTGTGCAGCATTGTTATGGTTGCCACTCGGTTGAAGCACTGGATAAAAAGAAACTCCAAGGCGACTTGTATCTCGATACGGCCGCTGGAGTTGCTGCTGGCGGCGAGTCAGGCAAAGCGTTGGTAGTCAAGGGAAAATCAGCGGAGAGTCTGCTGCTCAAAGCCCTCATGTATGACGGCATCGAAATGCCCCCCACGGGTAAGCTACCCGCCGAAGTGATCGCCGATTTTGCAAAGTGGATCGATCTTGGAGCATCTGATCCGCGAGATGGCGCGGCTGCGATTAAACCGAAGCGCGAGATCAACCTTGCGGAGGGCAAGCAATGGTGGGCGTTCCAGCCGTTGCAAGAGGTGGCGTTACCTGACGTGCCGAAGCCAATCGATGGATTCATTCGGCAGGCTCAGGAGATGCAGGGGTTGAAACCGAATCACCCTGCGGACAAAGAGAAGCTGATCCGGCGGGCGTGCTTTGACCTAATTGGTCTGCCGCCGACACCGGAACAAGTGGCTGCGTTCGTGGCGGACACCTCGCCGCAGGCGTTTGAAAAGGTGATCGATGAACTGCTGGCGAAGCCGGCGTATGGTGAGCGATGGGCGCGTCACTGGCTTGACGCCGCACGCTTCGCCGAGAGAGGTGGTTATGAGTTTGACGGTTTTCGGCCGGGAGCCTATCACTACCGCGACTGGGTCATTCGGGCGCTCAATCAGGACATGGCTTATGACCAGTTCGTGCGGATGCAGTTGGCTGGCGACGTGCTGGCTCCTGATGAAATGGCAGGCGCTGCGGCCACGGGATTTCTTGTGGCCGGGCCATATCCCGGACAGATCACGGCCAAAACGGTCGAGCGAATTCGATATGACCAACTTGACGACATGATGATGACAATTGGTGGCTCAATGTTGGGGCTGACATTGGGCTGTGCGCGGTGTCATGAACATAAATACGATCCTATTCCGCATCAAGATTACTATGCGTTGGCGGCATCCTTGGCCCAAACGGCGCACGGCCCGCGGACGCTTGATCTCGATGAGGCCACAACCGAAAGTGCGTTTGAGAAACATCAGGCTGAACAGGAACGCCTCGCGACGGCGTTGAATGCGTTTGCCACGCATGAACTACCAGCCCGCTTCACAGCATGGCAGGCTAGCGAACTGGCTAAGCAACCCGAAGTTACGCGCTGGCAGGCATTGGAGCCAATTGCCTTGGAAGCCGAACGATCTTGGCTAAAGGAACTGCCGGGCGGAATCATCGCGCACGACGGCGTGTTGAATCCGGGGACGATTATTCAGACGCGTGGTCAGCGGCGGAATGTCCGCAATGAAGAACAGTATCGCCTGATATTCCAGACGCATCAAAAGAATGTGCAATCACTACGTCTCGATGCGTTGAGCGACAAGTCGCTGCCAGAACGTGGGCCGGGGCTGAGCGGCGATGGAAGTTTTCAGCTTGTCGAGATCACAGTCACCGCTCGTCCCTTGGATCCGCAGTCTGGCGACGCCGCGCAAGTGGTGAAGCTGAAACCGGTTTTTGCGGCATTTGAAGATCAGGATCAGCCGCTGGCAAACGCCGTCGATCAAAAGCCTGAAACGGCATGGGTGGTGCGGACGACTGCGAAGAAAGATAACGCGGCGATCTTTGAATTTGAATCGCCGCTTGCGGGTTTCGCCAATGGGACGGAGTTGGTCGTGGAAATGAAGTTTCGGGACTTTGGGATTGGCCGCCTGCGGATCGCACTCAGTGTCGAGCCGAACCCGGCGACATGGGCAGGAGATGTTGCACGTCAGCATGTGGGAGAACTCCGGGCGATTGTCGCCGCCCACAGCGGGGAGCTGCCCACTCAGGTACGCGTTCCTCTCGCTCGTTGGTTTGCGCCGTTCGATGCGGAAACGTCGAAGGTGTTTCTGCCATTGCGTGAGCATTCTGCGGCCGCACCGCGGCCAAATCTCCAAGAAGTTTATACCACGATCGCTGGCGGACAGGATGTATTCTTCCTGCGACGCGGTGAAGTCGATAACAAGCAGGACAAGGCGGAGCCGGGTTACCTTCAAGTGTTGTGGCGAAGTAGTGAACCAGCGAAACCCGCTGCAACTGCTGTGTCTGAAGCTCCTCGCGTATCACTGGCTAACTGGATGACCGACCTTGAACACGGGGCCGGGCCGCTGTTAGCACGCGTAATCGTCAATCGTGTCTGGCAGCATCATCTGGGGAAGGGAATCGTGGGAACCCCGAATGACTTTGGAGTGCAGGGAGAACGTCCAACACATCCCGAACTGTTGGAGTATCTCGCCGCCGAACTTGTTCGCGGCGGCTGGAAGCTGAAGCCACTGCACCGCGCGATCATGCTCAGTGATGTCTATCAGCAATCACACGAAGTCGATTCTGACAATTTAAAGATCGACCCCGCCAATCGCACTTGGTGGCATTTTCAGCCGCATCGTATGGAAGCAGAAACCATCCGGGATGCATTGCTTGCCACCGGTGGAAATCTCGACCCCACAATGTTCGGGCCAAGTGTACTTGAAGACAGCCAGCGTCGAAGCATCTATCTCCGCGTGAAGCGGAGCGAGCTACTGCCGATCATGACGATGTTCGACGCCCCCGAGCCGACGCAAAGTATCGGCGAACGCAGTGTCACCACTGTCGCCACGCAGGCTCTGGCAATGATGAACTCACCGCTGGTACGAAAACAGGCGGAAAAACTATTCGCGATGATCAAGCCAACTGCAGACGTTCCGTTGTCGACAGCCGTCGATCGCGGCTATCAGATCGCTTTTGGCCGGTTACCGACGTCCGCTGAGCAAATGCGGATGACGGCGTTCATCGAGCAACAGCGGTCCGCGATGGGCGGCGATCTCCCGGAGTCGACAGACAATGCGTTGATTGAATTCTGTCATGTGCTGCTTTGTCTGAATGAGTTTGTGTACATCGACTGAGAACAGTCTAAAGCATCCCTGCCCACTGATCTTACTATTTCAGTCATGCGAGACCCTGCCCAGAAGGATCACTTTATGTTTAACTTCTACTCCCCTGCCGAAATCTCTTTGCCAGCTCGACGCAGTTTTTTGCAGCAGGCAGGGCTAGGCTTCGGGTCAGTTGCACTTGCTAGCATGCTGCAGGGCGAAACAGTTGCGACTGCTGCGCATCCTGCTGATCCACTTGCACTCCGGGCACCGGATTTTCCGGGGCGGGTAAAATCGATCATTTGGTTGTTCATGACCGGAGCGCCCTCGCAGGTCGACACGTGGGATTATAAGCCGGAGTTGCAGAAACGAAACGGCGAGCAGCTTGCCGGATCCGACCCCCAGACCGGGTTCTTCACGACGAGCGGCAAGTGCCTGAAGTCACCGTTCGCATGGGCGCAGTATGGGGAGTCTGGTTCTTGGGTCTCGGACCTATTTCCGCATCTTTCGCAGCACGTCGATAAGATGTGCTTTCTCCACTCGATGCATCTGAAGCAAAACAATCACGCGCCAGCGTCTCTTGAACTGATGTGTGGCACCAATCGACCCGGACTTCCTGCGCTTGGGGCTTGGATGACATACGGCTTGGGATCACAGAACCAGAATCTGCCATCTTATGTGGTCCTCCATGACACGCGGCCGCGTGGGGACGATCAAATCTGGTCAGCTGGTTTCCTGCCCAAGACGTATCAGGCACTGACCCTCGATGCGCGTCGCAAGGAATCGATTGACAACCTCGCGCGCGATGGCAAACACTCCGATATTCAGCAGCGTGCGCAACTTGATCTGATCCGCGAACTGAATCAGACACACGCCACCGGCCGGCCAACTCAGGCCGATCTGGCGGCCCGAATCAACTCGTTCGAACTGGCATACCGGATGCAAATGGCGGCTCCGGAAGCGCTTGACCTATCCCGAGAATCCGAAGAAACGCACAAATTGTACGGGATGGATCAGCCGGAGTGCGCCACCTTTTCACGGCAGTGTTTACTCGCGCGGAGGCTTGTCGAACGCGGCGTGCGGTTCGTGCAGATCTTTGCGGGCAAGGGCGTGGGCGGCGACGGCAGCGTCAACGACGTCCCATGGGATTGTCACAGCGACGTAGAAACCAACCACCGATCTTGCGGCTTGCATACCGATCAACCGGCCGCGGCCTTGCTGGCGGATCTGGATGCCCGCGGACTACTCGACACAACACTCGTCATCTGGGGTGGGGAATTCGGTCGCACTTCCGATTCGCAGGGCGAAAAGGGACGCGATCACAACCCCAATGGGTTCACGATTTGGATGGCCGGAGCGGGCGTCAAAGGTGGCTTCCACTACGGCGCTACCGATCCCTTCGGCTACAAGGCGGTAGAAAACAAAGTCAACGCCAACGACCTCCACGCTACGCTGTTACATTTGCTGGGGCTAGAGCACACAAAGCTCACGTACCGATTCAATGGCCGTGATTACCGTCTGACCGACGTGGGTGGTGAGGTGCTCAAAGATATCCTTACCTGAGGATCAACACGCTGGCATTTTTCTGGTAGGGGTTCAGCGTAGGAAATGGAAATTTGGGTGTTGCCCGCGAAGCACGCAAATGGGCGTGCATCTGAATCGCGGTCGTAGCGTAACTTCAGGTCTGGCCACCATCCGCGGGTGTCTCGGATTATGATCTGACGTCCGCATGCAATGTGCTTTGGCGTTGGTTACTTCGCAGGGCTTCTGATGCAATACAACTTATTGACACCACGCAGCAATAGGGAATCTCCGGCGATCGATGGTGTTGACCAAAAAAGGTCATTGATCTGGTTAGTCGCCAACACTTCGAATGTCGGTCCGGCTTTAATTACGAAACACTTTCCTGTTTCGTCGAGGATAAAGACTTTCTCCGCTGACGCCCAGAGTGATGCAGAGACTGTCGCAGCATCATCCAGACGATCACGGTACACTCGTTCGCCTGTCGCTGCCGCATAACAGGTCAGGATACTTCCACTCCCCGGGACATAAAGGTAACCAGCCGACAGTACGGGCGATGCCATTCCCGGACCAGCTTTGAGTTTCGACCATCCCACGCCGGGTGTCTCTTTTTCTGGCTGCAGCTCCGTAGTCCCGGTGTTCCCGACCGCCACCGCCACCAGCGGACCACTGCTGAACGGTCCGCTGTTTCCGAAGAAGATGCGGTCATCACCAGACGCTGGAGAAGCACTGAACGACGAAGGGATTCCTGTCAGCTTCCAGAACTCATCACCTGTTTTGGCGTTGTAGGAAGTGACATTTCCTGTTCCGCAGACAATCAATTCCTTGCGTTGTGAATTATGCCAGACGAGGGGAGAACTCCATGCCGTCTTCGATTCACGGTCTTTTCTCCAGACATCTTTTCCCGTGTCGGCAGCGAGGGCCAGCAACATGGATTTTTCATCGTTGTCATATTGCAGAAAGACAAGTCCTTCATCAACCATGAGCGAAGAACCTGTCCCAAAGTCATTACCGGTCTTGAATGTGCCGACATCTCGTCGCCATAGCTCATTCCCGTCCAGATCCAGACCTGCGACCAGTCCGATAGCTCCAAAGTATACGAAAAGCTTCTCGCCGTCTGTCGCCGGAGATTCAGTCGCGAAACTGTTCGACGGATGAATAGCATGTGTTGGAATCTTCTGCTCAAGCGACTTTTGCCAGAGAAGACTGCCATCATTCAAATTCAGGCAGGCAACCGCAAACTGAAAAGTCTCCGTCGGTTTCTTGCCTCCCAGCCCCATGGACTGCATATTCCGCGTACCTTGTGTCATACCCAAAGGTTTTGTGCCGGCTTCGGAAATGGCCATCGTCACGAAGACGCGAGTCCCAACCACGATTGGCGATGACCAGCCCGACCCCGTGAGTTCGACCGCCCACGCCACATTTTCGGTATCGCTCCATGTCTCCGGATGCCTCAATTCCGCCACGTAGCCATTGCCTTGTGGACCCCGAAACTGCGTCCAGTCAGAAGCATGCAACACAGATGTGATTCCGCAAACTGCGGCGAAAGTCAGGAAGCTGATCCTTGCATTACTCATCACTGCTGATCCTTTGTGAATTCATCGAAATGCCCGTTTGGACAACCGTCTGCGGCGGTTTTAGACACCAACCTGAAAACGTCCACTCAACACGGGTCTCACATCCGGAAACATGTCATGGAGCTTGGACATCTTATACTCCACCGGAGCCCGCTCCACATGCTCAGGAACTTGGGTCCAATGCGATAGAAAGAGCGGAAACGGTCGGCAGAGCGGTCTGGCAGGAAGAAGTCAACGTAGTTTGTTGATGGCAAACACCGCAGCTTTCCACGGAGGTTCATCGAGGAACAGTCCCTGCGTCTGCAGATCGGCACCATTCCGGTCGTAAACGGCGTTGCCAATTTGATCCTCAAGCGTCCAAGTCTTGTCCCCAAGATCCGCAAAGGGCAGACGAAGTTGGCATTGGCTTTGATGTGGCGCGTAGTTTACGGTCACCAGCAGGCACTCGCCAGCCAGACCACGCCAGGCAAACGCGACGAAGCAGTCGTTTGTCCAGTTGCCTTCCCAAGCTGGCGTGCATTCCAGCAATTGCCACTGTCCGTGGCGAACAGTCGGCTGACGAATGACAGCCAGCAGGCATTCGTAAAACTCCTGTAACTTTTCATCAACAGGCTCGTGCGGGCCTCTCACTAAGTGAGGCGAGATGCGTTTTTTGCGGCCCTCGAACTGTCCTTGGAAAAAGAAACGCAAGCCGGGAGAAAGAAACGAAATCACGGCCGCAGCGTGGTGCACTTCTGGTGAGAATTTAGCCGCTGCGCGTGGTTCGTCGTGATTCTCGAGGAAACGCGCGAGCTTGTTCTGGTAAGCAAGTTCCGCGTGGAAATGCTCACGCACTGGTCGCGCACGCCCATCTCCAAGGCGATCATACAGTCGTTTATCGTATGTGTAATTAAAACCTTGCTGCTGCAGCGTCCATTCGAGATCCCAATAAACCTCCGCCATGAACAGGAAGTCCGGCACATTTTCACGCACGCGCTGCGTCGCCGTCGGCCAGAAGAGAGGTGCCCGCTGGCCCCATGTTTGTTCAAACACATCAGGCAGCACCAGCATCGCCATGTCGCAGCGGACTCCGTCACATTGGCCGGCAATCCTGAGTAGTTCGTCGATCATTGCGGCCTGCAGGGCGGGGTTGGCGTAGTTGAGTTGCAGGGTGTCGGGCCATCCGGAAAAATAAGGATCACGACCGTAGGCGAGAAGCAGATTACCGCTCTGGCGTTTCACCCGCGTGTAATTCTCGGGGGCCTGAGCAAGATCGCGTTCCGAACCTTGGATGAAGTAGTCAGGATGCTCTTCGATCCAAGGATGATCGAGCCCCATGTGATTGGGCACGAAGTCGAGCATAAGTTTCAAACCACGCTTAGCAAGCCGCTGCCGCAGTCGGGCCAGTGCCGCATTGCCCCCTAGACTCTGATGTACGATGTAGGCGGTAATGGCGAAACCTGACCCGGCAATGTCTTGTTCTTGCAAATCCGGCAGTGTTTCCTGAAACTCCCTGCGCCATTCAGAGTTGGTACGCGACACGACCTGCGCAGCATGGCCAGTCTGCCATACACTCAGGAACCAAACCCAATCGACACCCAGTCCCGCAATGTGATCCAATTCGCCGTCTGGAATATCATCCAACGTCGCTGAGCGTGCGAGTTGCCCGGATAACTCCGTTAACCAGACGCGCGTATTGATCTCGTAGAGCATAGGATAAGTTGCTGAACTCATGAAACCTTCTCCGGAAACCAAGCGGTGGTTGGGTCGTGATGCTGGCAGTGCAGTCTGCACGGGGTCACGCCTCCTAAAAAAAACGGATTTTCGAGCCTCGCGGATTGTTGGGATGCCGTATGATACGTGACAATAGCCAAATGGCAGTTGCGTTGGGCGTTCTTCCACTCGGGGTTGATTTCGAAACACATTGCACGGCATGACAGGATAGCAACATGATCATTGGAAAGCTCTGGGGCAGTTTTAGGGCACAGTTGAACAAGCTGGCAAACTTTTTTTGGACAGCCGATCCTATCGCGCAGATGCAGTACGAATATGATCAAGCAGTTGAGCAATTGAAGGGTGGTCGAGAAGGCCTTGCGCAGTATCGAGCATTGGTTGAAAAAGTCTCGCAGCAGGCGAACGCTGAAAAGACACGCGTCGTGCAGTTGGAAAGTCGTATCAAGGCGTATCTGCAGGCGGGTGATCGAGCCACTGCAGCAAAGTTCGCATTGGACCTCCAGAAGGCGAAGGAAAGTCTGGCTGACAAGATCGCCCAGATGACAATGCATGAAACATCTTATGAAAACAACGTCACAAAGATCAAGAACGCAACGAAAAAGGTGGGCGAGATCAAGGACAAGATGCACATGTATGACGCGGAACTCAAGATGAGTCGCGCCGAAGCGGAAATGGCTGAACTGACAGGATCGCTGAACTTCGACATCACCACCGACATGGGTCAGATTGAACAAGTCCTCCAAGAGCAGATCAACCAGAACCGGGCAAAAGTCCGCGTTGCAGCAGACTTGTCAGGCGAGGGCGTTGACGACATTCTCCGGGAAGCAGCCGTCGAAGGTGTGTTGGCCGAAGATGCGCTCAAACAGTTCGAAGTAGAGATGGGTTATCTGACACCCGGGACCGCTAAAGTCACACAGGAAGAAAAGCAACTTGGCCCGCAGACGACGAAAGAAACGAACTAAACATGACCCACTCGTCTGAGATCGCTCGACCGACAATTGATCTGCCTGCGTGGTTTCCGGCATGGGCGAATGATCTGGCCCAGAAATATTTTTCTGGGACGGCGTGTTTCTTTATCGTGCACGGCAATGTGCACGATTTGATTCCGGTGCCGCAGGACGGCGGGATGAAATTCTTAAGTTTGTCCGAATTCCTTGGCGAACATCTGTTTGCCAAATGGGATCTGGTGTTGGAGCACAATCTGAGCCAAGGTCTGCAGGCGCTCGCGGGCAGCAGTGCTGAGCGGCACACGAAGATGATGCAGGAACTGACCGACCTGTTTGGTCCGTATCGAAACTGGTCGCGTGATCCAGACGACATTCTGTTGACGCTCGACCAAATGATTGAGCGGACATTGATCGAAGATGACTCTAAAAAACGCCGCCGGATGGCCGTGGTGTTTGATTTTGGTCAGTATCTGGTACCGCCGGGCGATGCTGCTCAAATCGCCGGTCGCGTGGCTGCCCGAGTCGTACGATTTCTCGACTGGGCGCGCAACCCTTGGATTCGTCGAGTCAACATGGCATTCTGTGTTGTCAGCGAAAACATCTCGGAACTTAACGAACGGCTGACGTCAAGTCCGTTCGTGGCTACTGTCGAGATTCCCATGCCGGATGCCGCAGCTCGCGAGAGTTTCGTCGCGGAACGGTTTCGCACAAACACTGCGAAGGGACCCCCAGCTGGAGACGTGATGAACGCCGCTCAGCTAACTTCTTCGTCGAACGGATTGAGTTTACTGAGTCTTGATCATTTGATCTCTTTGGCATCACGCTCTGGTGGAGTCACGGTCAGGCAATTTCAGGAGCTGAAGAAGAACGCCATCGAACGCCAATGTGGCGGCTATCTAGAATTTGTCGAGCCCAAACACAAACTGGACTTGGTCGTCGGGCAGGAAGCCGCTGTCAAACGCTTGCGGGATGATGCGAGTCTGATCACGAATGGTCATCAGGAAGCGGCTCCCATGGGCTATCTCATTTGCGGACCGGTCGGTACGGGCAAGTCGTTTCTGGCAGAATGCTACGCAGGTTCGATTGGAATCCCGTGCGTCAAGCTGCGCAACTTCAGATCAAAGTATGTCGGTGAATCCGAAGGCAACCTGCAACGTGTGCTCACGGTGTTACGCAGCCTAGGACCGGTCGTTGTGATGATTGATGAAGCGGACGCATCACTTGGAGATCGCAACCAAGACGGAGATTCAGGCACCAGTGGACGTATCTTTTCGATGATCGCCCAGCAGATGGGCGACACTCGTTATCGCGGTCGTATTATTTGGATGTTGCTTACCTGCCGCCCGGATTTGCTGCCGATTGACCTCAAACGTCAGGGCCGTGCGGAGGTGCATATTCCGCTGTTTTATCCACATAGTGAGGCCGAAATTCGCACGATGTTCGGTGTGATGGGACGCAAGAATGGAATCACGCTCGATGCTAGCACGTTGACACTCAGCGAACGCCATCAGACACTCAGCGGTGCCGACATTGAAAGCGTCGTCCTCACGGCTCGACGTTTTGCCCTTGTGGCTGATCGAAAAGAAGTGCAGCAGGAAGACATTGCCCAAGCTCTCGCCGACTTTATTCCTTCGGCTCAAGGCATTGAAAAGGACATGCAGGAAGCTGCGGCCGTGCTTGAATGCACGCAGCTCGATTTCCTGACTCCCGAATGGCGTCAACGTCTGGAGGGGAGCAACGGCCGTGCGACCTTGCAACAGCAGTTCACACAGATGCGTGCGCTAGTCGCGCGAAACTAGCTCAGAATTCTCCTGAAATTTCGCCGCCGTTACGCGTCCCGATTGATCGCCAGACGGCAAGATCGATGCTTGCACTGACTGGCCGCACCGAGCCATCAACGAACGCCGACTGGACAATGCCGGTGTGATGACTGCGCGAAGTGACTGCGGAATAGCTGATCTTTGTTAGATGGCTTCCCTCTTGACGTGACGCATAGTCGAGATTGTGAAAATTTACGCCACTGTAGCTGAAGATCACGTCAGAGTTCGGAGTGAGTGTGGTCGTAAAGCCGCTGTGATGAGAATGGCCATTTGCCCATTCCGTGTGCCCGGAACCATCCTGCGTCGCGGTGAACAGACGATCCTTCAGACCAGAATCTGCGTATTTGGCCACCAGAGATTTAGTACCAGGAATCGCGGTGTCCGGAGGTCCGCCGTTTCGAGTATAGGCTGTCCATGCATGGACCTCCGACGTCAACAGCGTATTGCTCGTTCCGTCCACGATGGACGCCATTTCGATCTTCGAATTGGGATACGTGACACCATCACCGCCGTGGCCGGTATTTGGATTAAAGACAAGCCATGTCCCAAAGTTAAACCCGTAACAGGTGGGCATGAGGAATATTCCGTTTGTGCCCGTGTCCCGCGCTCGATCTGCCTTAGGGTCCGACGGACACGCATAAACAGGAACTCGAAATCCGCTGATCACGGGGAAGTTTCCCCATGAACTGCTGAGGTCAATTCGACTGTAGAGATTTACCTGCTCAAGGTATGGAAGAATGCGTCCGTGAATTGACCATGAACTGCTGCCCGTCACCGCCGGGTTGATAGCCATGCTTGGCGGAAGAACGCCGTTCGTCGATTCGTAGTTATGAATTGCCAACGCGATCTGTTTGAGATTGTTCCGGCATTGAGTTCGTCGCGCGGCCTCGCGTGCCTGTTGAACGGCGGGCAGGATCAAAGCGATGAGAATGGCGATGATTGCGATGACCACCAAAAGTTCAATGAGGGTAAAAGCCCTGCGAACCTGGGTATTTCTGCGACTCACCATTCCACGTTTCCGCAATTCGCCGCCAGAAGTAGCAACTTACATTCAAAAGCATGCCAAACACCGAAGCGGCCGCAGAGGCGTGACTCCAATCCTGAAAGTACTTGCAGCCTTATGCTACTCTAAAAACGATAGAATTACATCGCCAGTGGCCAACATCCGCCAAGATCAGCGCAGTTTTTCCAGCCTGTCTTTTGAAAACAACGCCACGAGCCAACGATCTTGAATTGACGGCACGGGAAAGATCGCACCATCCTCAAGCAACCATGCAGAGCGGATTGCGCAAAGAGGTCAAGAGGCTGCCATAGCGAGGATCTGGCGTCGTGAGCCGTTCGCGTTTCAAACAATCTTATGAAACGCCAACAGCGCTACTCACAGACGCAGCAGCAGACACAACGCTGACTGGTTGCGTTTCCGGATATTGGGCGTGGAGAACTACCACGAACGCGTTGAACCGCTGCTGATAATCCGTCAGGAGATCGCCTTCACGAAGCTCGGCAGCATTAAGTTTTCCGGTCTTGCCAAAATCATTTAGCAGGGTTTCAAAGCGGAAGAGTGGTCCAGCGATGCGATTGGTAAGTTTTATTAAGTCCCAGATCAGGAACGGCGTCATGACCAACATACAGATCAGAACGGGAACTGCTTGGTACCAGAACGATAACGGTGCCGAGTTGACAACTGGATCAGCCAACGCTGAGAGCGCACTCTGCGCGAAATACACCGCTAGCAACAGAAACAAAGTCGCCAAATTGTACGCCAGAAAATGGCCCATCAGACGCATGACGATAGCACCTTGAATGTTCCAGTTGATCAGCTTCTTCCTCCGTAACTGTTTGGCCATGATTCGATCGACTCCGCGAGATTCAATGATTCCGTGAACCCAGAAACGTAGTTCATGCGGATGCGATAACATGCTCTATCTGGACAAGACCTGACACCCATGGCGAATCCGCAGTGGAGCCGTGCCCTAACGGTCGATCAAGCCGATTTTGATGAATGTGTCGATTCTACGGGAATTCCCGTTTTGCACGAATTCGATGACAATCTCGGCCGCATTTAAACGAGTGCCTTGACGTGAATTTGGCAAAACCGTCAGACTTCAGCGGATTTGCAGTGAAACACCGGTCAGCTGGATTAGGTTCAGCTGCCAGTTCTGTTTCGTCAGGGCATGGTTGTGGCTCGTAATTCCCCACGGGGACATCTGCCACTGAGTGCCGGAGTTGTTAAGTCGTACGGAATCACTAAAAGCGTCGCCCTCAGCTGCTTGTTCGAACTGCACATGCCAAATTTGCGTCTAAGTTCACAGTCGGAATCTAGTAACTCTGAGCCCACGGAGTGGTGCCATCTTTCTGATGAGGAGTTGCTGGATGTTCGCATGAATCAACTCCATGTCCGGATTGAAGGCACGGTTCTAGAATCCCGGATCGAGCGACTTTATAGTGAACTTGAAGCCCGTAATCTGCGGTTCAGGCCGCATTTCTGGTTATCGGATGAGTGGTTTTCACCGGATGGTGTGCCAGGCATTGCGATCCCCTTCTACCTAGCACATCCTCGATTGGCGCGCCTTGAAAACCACATGATGCTGGAAATCGAGGGTGCGTCTGAAGGCGCGTGCATGAGAATTCTGCGGCACGAAACTGGCCACACGATTGAAACGGCGTATCGGCTTTATCGCCGCCGCAAGTGGCAGGACATTTTTGGAAAGCGTTCCCAACCGTATCCTGAATATTACCAGCCAAAGCCTTACAGTAGAAACTTCGTGCATCACTTAGACATGTGGTATGCGCAGAGCCATCCGTGTGAAGACTTTGCGGAGACCTTTGCCGTCTGGATGAAGCCGCGTTCGCGCTGGAAAACGCAGTATGAAGGCTGGCCGGCCATGAAGAAATTGCTGTTCGTGGATGAGCTCATGCATGAGATCGGCACGACCCGCCCGCAGTTGAATTCTAAGCAGCATCTTTATCCGCTCAAGTCCCTGCGGAAGACTCTTCGTCAGCATTACACTGATCGACGTGCGCATTATGGGATTGAAGCATGTAACTTTAACGATTCTGAACTGCGAAAACTGTTCTCGGATTCTCCGGATCACGCGCGTCGTGTCCCAGCGGCCTTGTTTTTGAGACAGAATCGCGCGGAGTTTCGACGATATCTTGCCGAATGGACAGGGCAGTATCAATATACCATTGACGAAATTTTGTCCGAGATTATTCGTCGTTGTGAAGAACTGGATCTGCGGCTAGATCGACCACCTGCGCAGGTTCGCCGGGACGCGCTCGTGATGCTCACCGTGCAGGTGATGAACTACCTGCACAACGGCCACCATCAGGTGGCTTTATGAAGCCTCTGCGAATTCTGGTATTGGCTCACGAAGACCTGCTGCCGCCAGACAGTATGGAAGGCTTTACCGACGAAGAAATTCTGGAATGGAAATGCGAATTTGATGTGCTTACCACGCTGCAGAACATGGGACACGACGCCCAGATCATCGGCGTACGGGACGATCTCGGGGTCATTCGTGAAAAACTGTCCGACTTTAAGCCGCACATCACATTCAACCTGTTGGAGGAGTTCCGCAGTGTTCCCACGTTCGACAGCTATGTTGTCAGTTATCTCATTCTGAAACAGCAAAAATTTACCGGCTGCAATCCTCGCGGCCTGATGTTGGCGCATGACAAAGCCTTGACCAAACAGATTCTGACCTATCATCGTCTTCCGACGCCGAAATTCTTTGTGATTCCTGTCGGCCGCACTTCCCGTAAGCCTTCTCGTCTCACGTACCCCTTATTCATTAAGTCCGCGACGGAAGATGCGTCACTGGGGCTTTCCCAAAGCAACATCGTGCACAACGATCAGGAACTTCAGGAGCGGGTATCAGACATTCACAGGGTGACTGAGTCCGATGCGATGTGCGAAGAATACATTGAAGGCCGCGAACTCTACGTCGGAATCGTGGGGAACATGCGGCTGACAACTTTCAAAATCTGGGAACTGCGATTCGATAAGAATAAAGAAAAGATTCCACTCATTGCGACGCGCGAAGCTAAGTGGGATCCAAAGTTTCAGAAGAAGTACGGTGTGATGACCTACCCGGCTGACGATTTGTCGCCCGAGATCGAGCAGAAGATTCTGCAAACGTGCAAACGCGTCTACCGCGCCTTGTTTCTTACGGGCTATGCACGCATCGATCTGAGGCTCACAGGCGATGGTCGAATTTTCGTGCTTGAGGCCAATCCCAACCCCAACTTATCCTATGGCGAAGATTTTGCTGAATCCGGTGATGCCCGAGGAATTCCTTACGAAGATCTGTTGCATCGGATTGTCCAACTTGGATTGCGATATTCACCAGTCAAATCGGTTTAGAGGCATCCCTTGGGATGTTTTCGGACTTATCCGCCAGCGGACGAATGCGAATCTGTAAACCGGCTCCGAGCGAAAATATCCTTGTCCCAAGAATTGAGGATCGAGATCGGAGGGCTAACGGACCACCTGTGCGGTGCGATGAGACTCCATGCGCTGCGTCTGTTCAAGGAATTCGCAGCGCACCCTTTCCATATTTCTTGCTTCAAGGTAACGTGACGACTGAAATCTCATAAATCAGCAGCAATGAAGTCTCGGCACAATCCGGAAATCAAGTATGAATCCATTTGCGGCACACTCCCTTCAGCAAACCCGTCGCTATTTCTTTGGGCAGACAGCAGCCGGGATCGGGACGGCTGCTTTGGCATCTGTGCTGAATCCCAATTTGCTAAACGCAGGCGATGCAACGTCGATCGATGGTGGTTCAGCGTTGAACCATGCGGCCACTGCGAAACGCGTCATCTGGCTCTTCATGGCTGACGCGCCTTCACAGTTGGATTTGTACGATTACAAACCGAAGCTGGCGGATTATTTCGATAAAGATCTGCCTGAAAGTGTCCGCGCGGGTCAGCGGATCACGACGATGACCTCGGGACAGACGCGTCTCCCCTGTGCGCCGTCCGTCTTTAACTTCGCGCGGCACGGTGAACATGGTGCGTGGATCAGTGAGTTGTTACCGAACATCGCCTCGATCGTGGATGACATCTGCATTGTCAAGACCATGAATACCGAAGCCATCAACCACGACCCCGCGATTACGTACATTCAAACCGGAAGTCAGCTTCCCGGTCGCCCCAGTATGGGAGCGTGGGTTTCGTATGGGCTTGGAAGTCCGAATAAAGATCTTCCAGCATTCGTCGTGTTGCATTCGCGAATTCCTGGCGGAGCTCAAACGCAGGCGTTGTTCTCACGGTTGTGGGGCAGTGGATTTATGTCAACACGCCATTCAGGAGTTGCCCTGCGATCTGTCGGTGACCCGGTATTGTATCTCTCAAATCCTGATGGTGTTGATGCAGGCACGCGACGCAGAATGTTGGATGGGTTGGTGGAGTTAAACCAAGATCGGTTACAGAAAGTTGGTGATCCGGAAATCTCATCTCGAATCTCGCAGTATGAGATGGCGTTTCGCATGCAGACTTCGGTGCCAGAGTTGACGGACATTTCTGACGAACCCCAAAGCGTGCTTGACATGTACGGGCCTGAAGTCAAAGAACCGGGTACGTTCGCATACAACTGTCTCTTGGCACGGCGGATGGCCGAACGCGGAGTGCCATTCACCCAAGTCTTTCTGCGTGGCTGGGACCATCACGGCGGATTGCCCGGAGCAATTCGGGGAATGGCCCCCGCCTGCGACAGGCCCAGCGCCGCGCTAGTAAAGGATCTTAAACAACGCGGAATGCTCGATGATACCCTGGTGATCTGGGGCGGAGAATTTGGCCGCACGGTCTACAGTCAGGGGACGCTGACAAAAGACAATTACGGGCGCGACCATCATCCTCGCAACTTCACCATGTGGATGGCGGGTGGGGGCATTAAGGGCGGACAGGTTTATGGCGAAACTGACGACTTCAGTTACAACGTCGTCGATAAGCCCGTCCACATTCATGATCTAAACGCGACGATCCTGCACGCGCTGGGGATTAACCATGAACAGCTCACTTATCGCTTCCAAGGCCGCGATTTTCGCCTGACCGATGTGCATGGTCATGTCGTAAAAGATCTGCTCCGCGTCAGCTGAAGATATCCGCTAAAACCAGAGGTAATTAGAGATGGATTCAGGTTTGACGCGGCCGCAACTTCGCGGCGGCATGGTCGGGATGGGGATGATTTTTGATGACACGTATCGACCGTTCTTTGAGAACACGAAACTGCGGGGACTCTACGACCGGTCTTTTGGCGACGTCGATGTCGCACTCGTCGCCGTCGCATCCAAGACGGGACAGCGGGCTGATCGATATCAGCAGCAGGCCAAGTCGCTGGGAATTGACTTTCACAACTTTAGCGGTGACAACGCCGTGCAAGAGTTGCTCACCCAAGATCTCACGTTTGCGTGTGTTGCCACGCCTGACGATCGGCATTTCGAAGCCAGCAAAGCCATTCTCGCAGCGGGCGTGCATCTGCTGGTGGAGAAGCCCTCAGTCTTGTCTCTGCAGCAACTGGATGAACTTGTCGCATTAGCGAAAGACCGTGGCGTGCTCGCGCGGGTTGTGTATCACAAGCTCTTGGATCCGGATCATAAGAAGCTCCGCACGCTGGTGTATGACAACGTGCTGCAGCATGTGAACAATGGCTACTGTTCGTTACTGGAACCCCGGCAGATTTCTGGGGCTCAGTTTTCGGAATGGATCACCGGTCGCAATCCTGGGACATATGTGGCAGTGCACTATATTAAGCTGATTGACTTCACCTTTGGCGGGCGGCTAAAAACGATCACATGTACTGGGCAACGCGGAATTGTGGGAGCGGCAGATGGCAATACATGGGACAGTGTGCAACTGCGACTGATCTACGAACACGATACCGGACGTGAGGCTGCATTTGACATTCATACGTCTTGGGTAACTCCTGACAATTTTCCCGGCTATGTGGAGCAGGAAGTTCAGTTCCGTTTCGACAATGGCATCTGGAACGGACATTCCCGGAAACGCGGTGTTGAGGTCACTGTCGAAAACTTGACGCCAATCCGGATGAAAAACACCATTAACAATCATTACAACGGCACGTTTGTCGAACCGTGGGGTGAGCGAAGTCAGCGCGGCTACGGAGTGGAAGTCATCGACCGTTTTGCCAGAGAAGTCGCATTTGTCGAACATGGCGGTGCAGCGACTGAGCGTGATGCGCGTCTCCAATTTGTCAGCTCGCTGCATTATGCAGATCTCGCCGCTGACCGTCAGGTTGTGGCAGCTGTTCAAGCGATGGAAATGATCTTGGAGCAACAAGCGGCCGGTTGGCCGGACTGCGTCGTGCGTTATGACGGCCAGCAATTGCAAATGTTGAAGCCGACGTAGCTTACGTACGATGGACATTCGTGTTTGGCGGATGACCAATTCATTCCCGCGGAGCGATCGATTGGGCTGGAAAGACAATTAAAAGCTGTTGGGGAGTTATCATCTGGCAGCTTTAGGAAAAGTTGATCCACGGCAGAGGAATGCCCATTTTGGCGGGTGTCAAACTCTTTCCTGCGTATCCACATGGATTGGGGCACGGGCTCAGGTTTTTGTCCGTCCTAGAGAAATGAGGGCAAGCTGCCACGTTAAGCGGAATCGCGGATGTCTTCCGAAAGCAGGGAAAAAGCCTCAGACAGAAGCCTGCAACACTGTGCCACGCAAGACTTTGCGACCTTAACTTTCCCTGCCAACGTTGGATGCAACAGCTTGACCGGGCGCGAATCGCGGCTAGAATTGCGCGACGCCGGACGAGGAGTTCAGGAAGCAACTCTGGGCGTCGCAAAGTTTTGTTCTTCAGCGGTTGAGCGATGATGCTCCCCCTGTTTCTAATAAGCCCTCTGGCAACATGCATCGACTGACAGGCGTTTTTGCTGCGCAGGTTGTTGGTTGTTTCAGCGGGAAAGCATGAGTCGGCATCCGACGGTTTGACGGATCACTTGATCGGAGTGCATTGTGGATCAGAGTTTTGGAAATGACTTCAAGGAGCTTGTTCGGTCCAGCACGAATATCGTGGATCTGGTATCTGAAGTCGTGGCTCTCAAACCGCTGCACGGTGGGCGGGACTTTGTGGGATTGTGTCCGTTTCACGACGACAAAAATCCTTCGTTTCACGTGTATCCAGATCGACAGTCGTATCGTTGCTGGGTGTGTGACGCCGGGGGAGATTGTTTTCGTTGGGTGATTGAAATTGAACGAGTTCCGTTTCCGGAAGCATTGGAGTCTCTTGCGCGGCGGGCCCGGCTAGAAGTTCCCAAACATGCACGGAGTGGGGGATCACACGAAAACATAAGCCGGAAAACAGATTCGTTGGTTGTTGTCGAATGGGCCGTCAACCTGATGAATCAAACGTTGCGGACCGGACCAACGGCAGACAATGCGCGACAGTATGTTCTCAAGCGAAAACTGTCGGATGAAACAGTAAATCATTTCAAGCTGGGATATCACCCAGAGGACTGGAACTGGTTCCTTGAAAAGGCACGAGGAAAATTTACTCCGGCCCAACTCGTGTCTGCCGGCTTGATTCAGGAAAGGAACAACGGACCTGGGTACTTTGACAACTTAGTTGGTCGTCTGGTGTTTCCGATTTTTGATGAACGCGGCCGGCCTGTGGCGTTTGGAGGACGAGTGTTGCCCGGAGGCAACATTGAGAGCGACGCGAAATACTGGAACAGTGTTGAGAGTGCAATTTTCCAAAAACGCCGAATGTTGTTTGCCTTTGACCGAGCCCGGGAGGCGATTCGGAAAAGCAAAACCGCGATCATCGTAGAAGGATATATGGACTGCATCGCCTGCCATCAGGCGGGCATCATGAATGCCGTAGCGACTCTCGGGACGGCAATGACTGAAGAACATGTCCGTTTTTTGCGGCGTTTCGCCGAAAAAGTCGTCTTGGTCTATGACAGTGATGACGCAGGGCAACAGGCGGCAGAACGGTCAATCTCGCGATTTCTTGCACAGGATTTAGATCTTCGTGTCCTAAATGTTCCGTCAGGCAAGGATCCTGCGGATTACCTTGAAGCACATACGTCACAGGAATTCTACAAGCTCATCGAAGGGGCTGCTGAGGCGTGGGAATACAAGTTGCAATCGGTTCTAAGGCGTACGGACTCAGGTTCTGTAGCCGGGCGTCAGCAGATTTTGAATCACATGCTGGATTTTCTTGCAGAGTCGCAGGGACTGTCCGGCACTGTTCGTGAAGACATTATTTTGCGCAATGTGTGTTGGCGAGTTCAGGTCGATGAACGCACGGCACGACAGCAATTGAATGAGCTGCGAAGTAAGAAGAAAAAGGGGGGAATTTTTCGTCGTGATTCTGACCGGATTTCGGCGGAGTTTGCACCACGTCCCGAGAACGCAATTGAGCGTGCGGAACGGGAGATGCTAGAGATTATTTTGACATGTCCAGAAACCATCGACTTGATTCAGCACCATATTGGGGCGGATGATTTCGAAAATGTACGACATCGGCGGCTGCTGGCGTTGTGCATCGACCTGTGGAAGGAAGATGGAGACCTTCCAGAATTGAGCCGTTTGATCATTGCAGCGGAATCAGACTCAGATCTCTTAAGTCTGATCAATGCAGTGGTGGATACGGCAGAGGAGAAAGGTATCTTCAGACTCATGACGGATCAGCCGAACCGTGATGAGCAACCTGAGACTTCGGTCCCAGACCATCTAGAACGGGTCCTTGGGCCAATTCTGGAACGGCGAGAAAAACGACTGAACCTCGTGTCGAAACAAATTCTGTCTCAATCGGCCAAGCCGTTGAGCGAACTCGACGACGACATAAAAGACGCGCTCCGCCGGCTTTACAATTTTCGTCAAAGTCAAATGGGTCATCCTTCTTCCATGAAGTAAGACAGTTGTCACTTGATGTGACATTGTTCGCCATCATCACACATCAATCGACGACTCAAAACCACAGGAGTTTGAATATGTACCGCCTCGATGAATCTCTCCGACAACTGATCGAAACCGGCCTGAAACAGGGGCACTTGTTATTTTCGCAGGTCAATGCTTTCTTACCTGACGAAGCCACCGATCCGCTGCAGTTGGACAATTTAATCAACTGCCTTGAAGAATTGAATATGCAGATCAAGGCGGATCCCATCAAGGACGATGCCGGCGAACCGCTCGCGCTCCGCAAAAAACGTCGTCCTGAAATTCGGATCGATGGCGAAGATTCATCCCGTGGCACTGAAGATCCGATTCGTATGTATCTGTCACAGATGGGGGAAATCCCGTTGTTGACACGCGAAGAGGAAATCTTCTTGGCCAAGCAGATCGAAGTTTCCCGTCGCCGTTATCGGCGTGCGTTGTTGACCAGCGAGTTTGCATTGAATTTCTGCCATGAAACTCTGATCAAGGTGCATCGCAGCGAGCTGCCGTTTGACCGCACGATTAAGGTGTCAATGACAGAAAGCCTTGAGAAAGAACAGATCCTAGGTCGGATGCCGCTCAACTTGGCCACGATCGACAGCATGCGAATCAGAGATCTGCAAGACTACGCGAAACTGCGATCGCATGATCTCTCCGAAGCGGCTCGCGGTGATATTCAAAAGTCTCTGACCGAACGTCGCCGTCGTTGCGTGACGCTGCTCGAGGAGTTGAGCCTGCGAACTCAGCGTTTGCAACCGTGCATGAAACGCATGGAGCAGATTTCAAATCGGATGACGGAATTGCACGAACAGGTCAACAGCCTGCAAAATTTATCATCGGCAGAAGATGAATGTCGCTGCCTGCAAAAGGAACTTGGCGAGCTCATGGAATTGACCAAGGAGACGCCAGAATCTATGGCCGCTCAGATGCTTACGATTCATCAGCGGCATGGCGAATACGACAAAGCGATGCGAGATCTGTCGGGAGGGAATTTGCGTCTGGTGGTTTCCATAGCGAAGAAGTATCGCAATCGCGGCATGACTTTTCTGGATCTAATTCAGGAAGGGAACACCGGGCTCATGCGGGCCGTCGATAAGTACGAATACCGCCGCGGGTATAAGTTCTCAACGTATGCCACATGGTGGATTCGGCAGGCCATTACGCGAGCGATCGCAGATCAGGCACGCACGATCCGCGTACCCGTCCATATGATCGAAACGATGACCCGTCTGCGAAATGCTTCGCGCACACTGCTGCAAGACAATGGACGCGAACCGACAGTCGAAGAGATGGCAGAACTCGCCGGTGTGCCCCTTGAAGAAGCACGCCGAGTGATGCGAATTTCACGGCAACCCATCAGTCTCGACAAACCCATCGGGGAAAGTGATGACAGCGCGTTCGGTGATTTCCTTGAGGATCGCAGCACCGATAGCCCGGTAAGTAATGCCGCCTCCGAAATGCTCAAGGACAAAATTGACACGGTCTTGAAGACGCTCACGTACCGTGAACGTGAAATCATCAAGTTACGGTACGGTCTGGGTGACGGTTACACCTACACGCTGGAAGAAGTCGGGCGCATATTTAAGGTGACCCGGGAGCGTGTGCGTCAGATTGAAGCGAAAGCTGTCAGAAAACTTCAGCACCCGGTTCGCAGTCGGCAGTTGCAGGGCTTTCTGGAAGGTTTCGCAGCCGTCGCCGCGAATTAGCATCGCCGGCGTTTGACTTGTCGCAGGGAGAAAGTGTCTCCGGTTGGCAGGAAAATATCGAGTCCAAGACCAATGTCGAATTTTCCTGCCGCCCAATTTTTCGGCCTGTGTTGTGAATCAATTTACAATTCTTCACCGCCGGTGACATTCAGGATTTCACCCGTGATGAAATTGGAATCAAGCAAAAAGTTAATGGCATCGACAAGAGCTTGCGGCGAGCCCGTGCGTTTGAGCGGAATTGATGTGATCGCCCGTTGTTCGTGCCAATTCGTGCGATCTTCCGGCGGCAAAATGGCTCCGGGGGCGAGACCATTGACCTGAATCAGGGGCGCGAGCTGCAAGGCTAGTGATTTCGTCACGCTGGCCAGTGCCGCCTTGGTTGCGGTATAGACAAGATGATCGGCACCAGGACGCTGGGCGCGCCAGTCAAGAAGATTGATGATATGGCCGCGTTGGGCTTCACCGAGTTGTCTGATGAACTGCTGCGCCAAAAAGATGGGTGCCAGCAGATTGACTGACAAGTGGACGTTGCAGTGGTACAGATCGACCCACGGCAGCGCCCGGTTTTGAAACACGGCAGCGCTGTTGATAAGCGTCGTCACTTCACCCAGTTGAGCAGCGGCGGCAAACACGGCAATTGCAGCAGCGCGAGGGTCTCGCAAATCCGCACTGACGGCCACTGCCGTGCCACCTTGGCTGCGAATTCGCCGCACCAGCACGTCGGCTTCGACTGTCGAAGTTCCATGATGGACGACGACCGCCAAGCCGCGTTCGGCCATCGCCAATGCAATCTCACGCCCTACGCGGCGAGCCGCTCCAGTCACGACCGCAACAGCCTTCTCTGAAGGCCCATGCTTTGAGCGAACTCTTTTCTGCGTCGCTTCTTTATCGACGTCAGACGACAGATGATGCTCCCCGTCCTTCGGCGTAACGTGGTTCACGGTGGAGCCATCAGGCAAGCCTACTTCATCGTCAGGTGGATCAGGGATTGTGGTCATCGGATGAAACTGTAGCTGTGAATCCTACAAAGCGAGAGATTACCACAGGATAGTTATTGTTCCGCGTTCACGCCATCCGCCCCTCGTTAATTGCCGATCCCAGGCTGAGACACGGTCTGAACTCGCAACAGACGACCGACCGGGCGACGAAGATCAACGACGACGGGCTGGATTGTTTGAGCGGTGGCGATGTTGCCGGCGGCGTCGCGGGCGAGCAAGCGAAAATACAACTGCGTCGGCGTTCCCGGACGCACGCCCCATTGATATCCACTTTGGTCAAATTGCCAGTCAAATACTGGCGTCCAAGGCCCGCTCGGTGCCGCAGCGTATTCCAGACGCACGGGCGTGCTAGCGGGATTTTGTTCACGCACCTGCCAAGACAGGAGAATCGTGCCAAAGCCATCGGTCCGCATTGTGGGCTGAGCCAACTCAATTGTCGGTAAACATTCATCCACTGTCACGACGATTTCCGGGGCCTGACCCGGTTGCGGCGCATCGTCGGCAAAACCAATTCCATTGCGAACTCGCACGGCAAACCCAAACGTGCCTTCACCGCGTGTGTCAATCAGCACTGGACTCCGCACATCGTCATCTTTGCCGTAGGTGAACCAATGTTGTCCGCCGTCTTCGGTAACAAATAATTCGACAGCACTCACACCGGACGGTCCCACATCATCAACTTGATATTCCAAGTCAAAGACATGCTGATTAATAATCTGGGCGCCAGCCGCTGATTCGTACCCAGCTTCTTTCATCGGAATGGATGCGGGCAAATTGTCCGTGGCAGTCGGAGTCGTGGGGAAAGCTCGCTGTGGCGGGACGAATCCGTTGGATGCTTGACTCGCCTGAATTTGGGGAGAACTCCCCCCAGCATTGACCGCGCCGGCTATTGATAATGGGTTGGAAGCGGAGGGAATGGTCAACGCCTTCGAACCAATGCGAGAATTGTCCGCAGTCGGCTGTAAACTTGGAAACGGTGACGGTCCAAGAGGTAACGCGACTGTCGATGGCGGCGGATTTTCAGGAACCACATTCGCTATCGACGCTAACCCACGCAAGACCAACTGCGCGGACGATTCGGCTTGATTGCCCGCTGCATCTTGGACGGTGGATCGCACGGAAACCACTGAACCGGCAGGAGCCTGAAGCGATACTTGACCACTTGTCGCAGCGGTCAGTGGCACGGATTTCCAACGCCCATCTGTACTGTCGGCAAATTCAATCATTAGCGTTTTGGGAACGATTGAAGCGTCTTGGGTGATCCAATTAATGAGTACCTGGCCATTGCCAGCATCCAGAAGTTCCAGTCGAATTTCCGGGGCGACGGTATCGACCACGACATCGAGTTCGGGAGCACTCCCCTGGACGGCATCATGGAGATTTCCTTGGGCATCAGTGGTGCGAATGGCAAAGGCATAGCGGCCATCACGAGGGGCCGAAAATATAAAACTGCCATTTGCAACTGGAACCGTGTTCAGTTTTTCCCAAGTACGGCCGCCATCGAGCGAACCAAACAAGGCCGCAAATCCTTCAGGCCGTTGGCCGGGTTCTGTTTCGATTTCGAATGGAATTTCGAATCTTCCAACGTTGGTGATCAGGGGTTCTTCGGCAGCTCCGCAGACCGGAATCGAAAACGCCACCGCGCTGGTTACCAACGTAGCCAGAGCCGCGCGATCAAGTCCGCGTTGCATAAATTTTAAGAACTTCAGCATTGTCATCCTTGCGTTCCCCCGCTGGATGTCGTGACGATCCTCGGACAGCGCGCGGAATTCATCCGCGCAGCTTCACACTTCGATCTATCGGAACTCCGGATTTGAAGACTTAAACGCAATATTACGACAATGCCGAAAGCAGCGATTGTAGCTTGCGTCAACACCTCAGTTTTTCGGTCATCTCGCGCAACCAGCAAAAGTCGCCGGTGCGAAGGACACGATACGCTGGGGATGTCGAGAAATTACCACGCCAAAATCAGACGGCAGCACCAGAGACGTTCAGGTTTGCCTAGTTGCACCAAGTGACGGCAGTTTGCGTAAGGCTTTAGACGTTCGTTTTATTTTATGCTCAATCGGGTGGCTGAATTCCGATGCGAAGCAATATTGAGCGCATTGTTCTGCGCAGTGACTTCGCGGTGGGTGTTGCGCAAGGATCAACTGCGGAAGCGAATGGTGATTGGCTTGAATTGTGGTTGCGGGAGGCGTGTTTAGACTCTCATCATTAGGCGTTTTTGATCCAGAAACGTGGAAAACTGAACACTCTGTCGTTAGAAGTGCGTGGGTTTTGCGTCAATTGCTTCGCGTCGTGTCGTTTTTTGTGAGAGCCGATTACTCAAGTTCAATTGATCCCCAGTAGGTTTTTCCACCGCGGTGAAACCTGCATTTGTTGGAATTGCTTGCATTAATTTGGTCTGAAGCTCAGGACTTTATCCACTTTCGCGTGTCGTGTCATGTTTTGGACAAGTTGGTTCAAGACGTGTGCTGAAATGATTAAAATTCTCTGAACAAGGTTTCTCAACCCATGTCCAAACCTCAATCCCGTACGAATGCGATTGTTGCTGCACTGAAATCGATGGTGGGAGGACAGGTATTACTGAACGGAACGGTTCGGCAGACGAGAAATATTAGAAAAAATCGTGCTCAACGCTGTGCGATGCAGACAGAAGCCTGCGAAGCACGCGTTTTGCTGTCAGCGACAAACCCGGGGGCGAATGGTTTTAATGTTCAATCGATTGACTGGAATGGTGAGGTTCACAGCGTTGTCGCGGGCGGTTGGCTCGTGGGTCTGGACAGATCCAATAACAAAGGGGTGGACATTTCTGCGAACATCCAGACAACGCTTGCGGCAGCGAATAGTGAGGGTCCCGCTGTACTGCTCGATCACATCCTGATTGGCGGCAACGCCATTGAAATCACCACCACGGCGGGCGCGACATACTCGCAGGTGCTCGCCAAAGTCAGTGATCTCGCCGGATTCCAGTATCTCGAACCAAATTTTATTCTGAGTACCGGCGATGTCACCGCCAATTTCGTCCCGAATGATCCGAGCTTTACCAGTCTGTGGGGGATGAATAATACCGGCCAGACAGGAGGGACGGTGGACGCGGACATCGACGCACCGGAGGCATGGGCGAGATCGACAGGGAGTCGTTCCGTGGTCGTTGGTGTCATTGATACGGGCGTTGATTATACGCATCCGGATCTCGTCGATAACATGTGGACCAATCCGGGGGAAATCAGAGGAGACGGCATAGATAACGACGGCAATGGTTTTATCGATGACATCCACGGCTGGGATTTCGCGAACGATGACAGTGATCCCATCGATGACAACGATCACGGTACACATGTCGCCGGCACCATCGGCGCGACAGGGAATAACAGTGTCGGTGTCGTGGGTGTCAGCCACAATGTGTCAATCATGGCCCTGAAGTTCCTCGATAGTACCGGCATTGGGTCTCTTTCGGATGCTGTAGACGCCGTGAATTACGCCACACTGATGAATCTGATGGGCATCAATATCCGCTTGACCAACAATAGTTGGGGAGGTGGAGGGTTCTCCGAAACGCTGTTAGACGCGATTGCGGCGCAACGTAATGCAGGGATGTTGTTCATCGCGGCCGCAGGTAACAGCGGGACCGACAACGATATCACCCCTAGTTATCCATCCAACTACAATCTGGCCAACATCGTGGCCGTGGCGGCGACGGACGACAACGACAATTTGGCTTTGTTCTCTCAATTTGGAGCAACCTCGGTCGATCTGGCCGCGCCTGGGGTCGCCATTCTGAGTACTACGCGGGGAAATACCTATTCCTCATTCGACGGAACGTCGATGGCAGCGCCGCATGTGGCTGGTGCTGCGGCACTGGCGTTTAGCGTATCACCTATTGCCACAACAGCGGAGGTCATCAAAGCCGCGCTCTTAGCTGGCGTGGATCAAAAGTCCAGCTTGGACGGCAAGGTGCTGACTGGCGGTCGACTCAATCTGAACAAGACGCTTCAGCAATTGAGTGTTACGATGACAATTAATCCCACGTCGATTCGTGAGGATGCCGGAACGAATGCCGCCACAATTACAATTAAGCGTGTTGGGACGAATACCGCCGCCGATCTGGTGCTCGATCTTTTCTATGATGACCAGTCAGAAGTGGATGTGCCAGCACTTGCATTTACAAACCAAGTGACGATCCTCGCGGGCCAAAGCCAAATTACGCTGCCTGTTTCTGCACTCGACGACACCCTGCTTGACGGGACGCAGACGGTCACATTTGATTTAAAATTTAGTGGAATATCGATCACCACTGCGACACTGCAAGTCACGGACTTCGAATCGTTAAACATCAGTATCAGTCCCACATCGATTACAGAAAATGCCGGATTGAATGCCGCTCTTGTCACTGTGACGCGTCCGGAGACAGACACTACCACGAGCGTGATCGTCACACTCACAAATAGCGATCCTACAGAAGTGTCAATTCCTGTGCAGGTGACTATTCCCGTTGGAGAAAGGTCGGCCACCGTGGTTTTGGATGCTGTGGACGACTTCCTTCTTGACGGGACGCAAGCCGTGACAATCACGGCCGCAGCCACTGGCTATGTAAGTGCTGCCGCTACAGTCGATGTCCTAGACTATGAAAACATCGGAATTGACATTATTGCGGATGAGATCTCAGAAGCGGACGGGGCTCAGGCAACTCAGGCTCGAGTCTTCCGAACCGACACCGACGGTCCATTCTCTTATATCTCACAGCAGACGGCCGCCAATCTGACGTCTAAAACGATCTTGGATTTCGACAAAATTCGATCACAGATTACCGTCCCTTCACAGATTTCGCGGCTGACGGATATCAATATCACATTGAGCCTGAAGCATACATGGCTCGGCGACCTCGATATTTTCCTGATTAGCCCGTCGGGGACACGTGTCGAACTCGTTACTGATCTCATCAGTAACGAACGATACATGACAGAGACCACGTTTGATGACGCAGCTTTGGAAAGTATCCTTGCTGGAAGCGCGCCATTCACTGGAAGCTACCGCCCCGAGGGACTGTTGCAGGATCTCGATGGTGAAAACCCATCGGGGATCTGGACGCTTGAGATTACAGACGACAATCAACAGAACTATGGTACGCTGTTCTCTTGGTCGCTCGACTTTGAAACAGCGGGACTTGACTCGCAAATTGTTGACCTTGCATCGGTTGGTGCTCCGGGAAAAATCGACTTCCCGTCTTCGGTTACCATTCCTGCGAATCAGGCTGAGGTCTATCTGTGGATCGACGCGGTCGACAATGATCTGTTAGATGGCCCGCAGATTGCCACAATTCAGACGAGCGCTACTACCCCAGGAATTAGCTTTGGCGAAGACAGTGTGCTAGTCCTCGACCAGGAACGGCTCACATTTACGGTCAGCCCGGCCAAAGTCTCCGAAGCGGCCGGCGTAGCGGCTTCGACGGGTACCCTGACTCGCTGGAATACTGATATTTCAGCCGCTTTGACGGTGTCAGTCAGCAGCAGTGATACATCAGAACTGACGGTTCCGGCAACTGTGACCATTTTGGCCAACGAGACATCGGTAACGTTTCTTATCAACGCAATTGACGATGTGATTGTTGACGGTGACCAAAGTGTCGTGATCACCGTTTCAGCGGCGGCATACGGTGTGGATAAGTCGCAAACAATCATCGTTGAGGATTTTGAGCCCAGTCTCCTGTTGACCACCGCCACTCCGGTGGTTGCCGAAAATTCAGGCAGCTTTCAGGTGACGGTAACGCGGATTGCGGAGTCAGATTTGTTCTTCGACAGGGTTGTAATTTTGTCGGTTGGTGCAGGGCTTACGGTCCCTTCGACAGTGACTATTCCTGGGGGCCAAGCGAGTGTTACGTTTCCAGTCGGGATCGTTGACAACGCAATTCTCGATGGCACGCGCACTTCTGTGATTGCTGCAAGCGGAATTGGTGTCGTGGCGGGCAATCTGTCAATCACCATCACGGACTACGAAACTCTGACGATCACGGTTAACAAGTCTTCTTTCCTTGAAAATGCAGGTGTCAAAGCGGCGATTGGTACAGTCAGTCGCAGCAACACAGATCTGGCACTGCCACTGGTGGTTTCCCTCAGCAGTAGCGATGTGACAGAACTCAAAGTTCCCGCCACGGTGACCATCCTTGCGGGCCAAGTTAGCGCCTCATTCGACATTGAGGCGGTCAATGATCCTGAGTTGGATGGGGCTCAGCTCGTCACAATAACGGCAGCCTCGACGGGATATGTGAACGGCACCGTTAGCGTCACAGTTGAGGATCACGAACCACCGGTTCTGACAAGTCCAGCTGCCACGACACAGAGTTCCAAACCCACGATCAGATGGAATGCGATCAGTGGCGCCTTGCGTTATGATGTTTGGATCTCCAATATCAGCACCGGCATTGGACCGATCGTCCGCAATTCCAACGTGACCACAAATCAATTTGTGCCGCCGGAAAATTTGGGGATCGGAATTTACCGCGTCTGGGTGCGTGCGTTTAATAATCTGGAAGTAGCCGGCTATTGGAGCGCGCCGCGTGATTTCTTCATCAATACGGCTCCCGTCATTACGGCCCCGGCAGCACAGACGGACATCGCCAGCCCTAATTTCCAGACGATCACGTGGACTGCAATTCCGGATGCTGTTAAGTATGAAGTTTGGGCGGA